>CAYMLJ010000001.1:0-29044 GCA_964391395.1 uncultured Ruminiclostridium sp.
CCGCTCCCGGACCCATATCGATAATATGATCGGCTGCATACATGGTATCTTCATCATGTTCTACAACTATCAGCGAATTCCCCAAATCTCTCAAGCGCTTAAGTGCCACAAGAAGCTTTTCATTATCCCGTTGGTGAAGACCGATACTTGGTTCATCCATAACGTAAAGCACACCTGTCAGACCGGAACCAATCTGAGTTGCAAGGCGTATTCTCTGGGCTTCGCCGCCTGAAAGAGTTCCTGAAGCACGATGTAATGTCAGATAATTAAGCCCTACATCTATTAAAAACCCTAACCGAGCTTTAATTTCCTTTAAAATCTGTGCAGCTATAAGGCCATCCCTTTTATTCAATTTCAAATTGTCAAAATATTTTGTGCATTCTGTTATTGACATAGAAGTGATTTCATGAATATTTTTTCCGGCAACCGTAACCGCTAAGCTCTCCTTCTTAAGGCGCTTTCCGTTACATTCCTGACAGGGTATGTTACTCATAAAACCTTCATAATAATCTTTCTGACTATCGGATTTGGTTTCCCTGTAGCGCCTTTCCATGCTGTTTATTATTCCTTCAAAGGCTGTCAGGAAGGTGCCGTTTCCATATTCCCTATTGTACTCGACCTTAATTTTTTCATTGCCCGTCCCATACAAAACTATATCCATAATCCGTTTTGGAAGCTTTTCCACAGGGGTATCCACATCAAAATCATAATGCTTGGCAAGAGCATCTAAATACATACGGCTGTATCCGTCTTCATTGGTAAAATTCCATCCGGTCATGGTCAAGGCCCCTTCGGGCAGGGATCTAGTCTTATCTTGAATCACCAAATCAGGGTCAATCTTAAGAAGTGTCCCTAATCCACTGCAGTTAGGACAAGCACCGTATGGGTTATTAAATGAAAACATTCTGGGAGTAAGCTCTTCTATGCTTATACCACAATCCGGGCAGGCATAGTTCTGAGAAAAAGTCATTTCTTCCTGTCCCATAACATCAACTGTCAGTAATCCTCCCGTAAGGTTAAGGCTTGACTCAATAGAGTCGGTGAGACGTTTTTGAATACCCGGCTTAACAATCAGGCGATCTACCACAATTTCAATTGTGTGTTTGCGCTGTTTTTCCAACTTGATATCATCGTTTATATCCATGACTTCCCCATCAATCCGCACCCTGACATATCCGTTCTTTTTTGCATCCTGAATCAGCTTTACATATTCACCCTTGCGCCCTCTAATAACCGGAGCAAGAATCTGAATTCTGGTTCCCTCTTCAAGAGTCATAATTGCATCAACCATCTGATCAACACTTTGCTGGGTAATGGGTTTTCCGCATTCGGGGCAATGGGGCACACCTATACGGGCAAACATCAATCTGAAATAATCATAAATCTCTGTAACAGTTCCTACGGTAGACCGGGGATTTTTGGATGTGGTTCTCTGATCTATGGATATGGCCGGTGAAAGTCCGTCAATAAATTCAACATCCGGCTTTTCCATCAGGCCCAGAAACTGACGGGCATATGCCGAAAGGGATTCTACGTAGCGACGTTGTCCTTCGGCATAGATTGTATCAAAGGCGAGGGATGATTTTCCCGAGCCGCTTAATCCGGTAATAACTACGAGCTTGTCCCTGGGTATCATAACGTCAATATTCTTAAGATTATGCTCGCAAGCTCCTTTTATATATATTTTATCTTTCATATTTGTTCTTCTTTCCGTATCAGAAATGGTATTATTGGCTTATCATAAATATAATATACTGATAAATATTGCTTTGTAAACCATGGTTGTATTATCTATACGATAATACTCATTATACCGAACATATGTACGGAAATCAATATGTCAGAAACGCAAAAAATATACAAAAAAAGAGCCGCAGCAGAAAGAGCTTAATCTCACTACTCCAGCTCTTTTTATAGCCAATAAATTAACCCTCTATCTTTGCACACGGCCGGAGCCGTCTCCGCCCATAAGCTTCTTTACGTCATCAACACCAACCCTGTTAAAGTCGCCGATAATTGAATGCTTTAGGCAGGATGCGGCTACCGCAAACTCTAATGCAGATTGTTTATCCTCATAATTATTAAGTCCATAAATCAATCCGCCGCAGAAACTGTCTCCGCCGCCAACACGATCAACAATGTCGTTTATATTGTATTTTTTTGAGACATAAAATTTATCACGATCGTTAAGGCATGCCGCCCAGCCATTATGGTCTGCACTCTTGGATTCACGCAGAGTAATGGCTATCATCTTTAAATTCGGATATGCTTTCAGCACTTCATCACCCAATAATTTATACTGGCTGCGATCCAGTTCCCCTGATTCCACCTCTACTTTTGCATGAATCTCCAGAGATTTCTGGACATCCTCCTCGTTGGCTATGGCTACATCAACATATTTAATCATTTCACGCATGACCTCAGAAGCCTTCTTACCATACTTCCACAGGTTTTTGCGGTAATTTAAATCACAGGAAACTGTTACCCCTTTATCCTTGGCAATCTTAACAGCTTCTAACGATAATTCCATTGCCGACTCTGAAATAGCAGGTGTAATTCCTGTAATATGTAGCCAATCAATATCGGAAAAGTTCTTGTCCCAGTCAATATCCCCGGGCTTGGCCAAAGCGATTGCCGCATAAGAGCGGTCATAGACCACCTTGCTTGGAAGCTGGTTTGCTCCACCCTCAAGATAGTAGATGCCCATACGGCCAGGGCCAAATTGAATGCTTTCGGTTCCCACTCCAAAATAGCGTAGTTCTCGCACGCAAGAATCTGCAATAGCATTATTTTCAGGCAAAACGGTGCAATATTCTACATCCATGCCGTAGTTGGCCAAAGAAACGGCAACATTAGCCTCACCGCCACCAAAAGTAGCTTCCAGCATCGGGCTCTGGAAAAAGCGCTCCCGTTCCGGTGCTTTTAGTCTAAGCATAATTTCTCCAAAGGTTAATACTTTCATTTTCACGCCTCCCAAATTTTGCAATACATTAACTATGACCTTTTCGAACCCAGAACGCTCTTTCTTGCTTCAGCACACAGGGCAGTTATTTCATCAAAATTGCCTTCCGAAATATCCGCCTTTGCGCAAATCCAACTTCCGCCCACAGCATGAATATAAGGGGCTGATATATATTCAGAAAGGTTCTGTCCATTCACTCCGCCGGTAGGAATAAATTTTATATCACCGAAAGGGCCTGATAAAGCTTTCATAGCTGATAAGCCGCCATATACATTAGCAGGGAAAAATTTAATTACCTTTATGTTATATTGAATCGCCATAGTAATTTCGGTAGGTGTGACACATCCCGGAGTAACGGCGATACCGTTTTCAATACACCACTCCACAACCTGCTTATCAAAGCCCGGAGAAACTATAAATTTTGCGCCTGCATCCACAGCCGCCTTACACTGTTCAAGTGTAATTACCGTTCCAGCACCCACTAGAATTTCAGGGCATTCTTTCGATACGTTTCTGATTGAATCCAATGCTGCACCTGTACGCATTGTAATTTCCATTACATCAATACCGCCTGCCATCATGGCTTTTGCAGTAGGTACTGCATTTTTTGCATCTTCAATTACAACTACGGGAACAATTCCTGCGCTAGCAAGTCTGCTAATTCCGTTCATGTCCAATCCTCCTAATTTACACTTAAGCTCTATATCTTTCCAAATAAGAGCATAAACTAAAATGAATGATATTACAAAAAATATAACTAATGCTGATAGCATCAATTTACTATAGAAAAAAAAGAATAGACTACTCCTGTGATTTCCGCATTTATTCCACGGTCTTCTTGACAATAAGCCACCTACGGCATGTCTTCAGGTGATTGAGGTGAGTTTACTCTTCATATCTACGCCTCTCGTTGCTTCAGTGACAAAGTATGCCATATGGTTATAAAAATAACTAATAGAAATAGAATAACGGATTTTGCACTTCCGTATCCAAACTGGTTATAACCGGTATTGGGTGAGACAAGGTACCTGTCCCCTTGTCCCACCTTCTAGTAGATGACAGTAAGGCGCAAGTGTTGCGAAAGTTGCTCGCTCATCCCTTTCAAGGATTATAAATCAGTTTCCTTCCTGCTTACTGTCAAGGTTAAAATTTTGCTAGGGTTGCTTGCCGATATATGCCAAAATTCCTCCGTCAACATAAAGAATATGTCCATTGACAAAATCGGAAGCTTCCGACGCCAGGAAAACGGCGGCTCCCTGCAAATCTTTCGGCGCTCCCCAACGTGCCGCCGGTGTCTTGGAAATAATAAAGTTGTTAAAAGGGTGTCCTTCCTCACGCAAGGGAGCTGTTTGCGGGGTGGCTATATAACCTGGTCCAATGCCGTTACATTGGATATTAAATTGCCCATATTCAGATGCAATATTTTTGGTAAGCATCTTAAGACCACCTTTAGCTGCTGCATATGCTGAGACGGTTTCACGCCCAAGTTCACTCATCATTGAGCATATATTGATTATCTTCCCGTGTCCCCTTTCAATCATTGAAGGTAATACAGCTTTAGAGACGATAAATGGAGCAATAAGATCTACGTCGATGACCTGCCTGAAATCCTCAACACTCATTTCACACATAGGAATACGTTTAATAATGCCGGCATTGTTAACAAGAATATCTATGCTACCCATATCTGCTTCAATACGTGCTACCAGACGGTTTACCTGTTCCTCTTTAGTGACATCGCATACATATCCGCGAACAGGGATGCCGGCTTTTTTATACAATTCCAACCCTTTATCCACCAAGTCTTGATTTATATCATTAAATACTATTTTTGCGCCGGCCTCGGCAAAACCACATGCAATCGCAAATCCTATACCGTAAGAGCCACCTGTTATTAACGCAGTTTTGTCATTGAGTCTTAAACTATTTAAAATCATTTTTAATCTCCTCGCGATTCTTAGTTGGGCATTTTGCGACACGGCATGTTGTGCCATATTGTGACATATTATAAGTTCTACAGTATCGCAAAAGCCTCTATTTAAGATCATTAAGAACTTTATGCCAGGACATCTCTTATATATTCCGCAATATCCGGGTTCTTGCAGTTCGAGAAGAAGTATTCGGAAAATTTGCTGCCGCTTACTGCACCCTTAAGAAGATCCCGATCCAAATTCTTTATAATAGTAAGAAGATCATTGTGTGTAATTTTCTTTACTTCATCTAGAATTTTTTTATTTCGCTGTTCAGGAATGACACGGTCTTTAGGATATCCCCGGCCACTTTCCCCACTAAATAATTTTTCGAATATATATTGCAGATTCAACTCAGCACCCCATCCGAACCCTTTAGCAAATGGGAGAGCAACAGCATTGCCGTCATTAATCTGAGCGAACATGTAAGCATCACTTGGATCTACAATATGCCCGCAAAGCACATCTGGGAATGAGTTTAAAGCGAGCATAGCACCTTCACCGGTCCCGCATCCTGTAACAACATAATCTACTGCGCCGGTGCCCAGAAGTATAGCTGCAAGTATGCCGTTCTGAACATAGGTTAACTGGGCATTATCGTCTGCTGAATACATACCGTAATTAAACACAATATGTCCCATTGGTTCTACGGTTTCGCGGAGAACTTTACAGATAAGATCATTTTTGGGGGCCTGACTGTTTTCATTTATTAATGCTATTTTCATAGTGTTAACTCCTTAATCAAATTTTTTTTTAACGGATTTATACATGTGTTCATTACATCCCTGAGTGCCTTTTGAAAGTGCCACATATCATTACCGAGAAGAATCATGTTATAGCCATCATTAATAGCCTTTTCTACATTTTCACGGGTGGGGGGAACCACGGGTCCCAATCTTGCTATTTCTTTTTCTTTCGCTTTTTCAACTAAAATATCAAAAGCTTCCTTTACTTGCTCTCCCATTGAATAACCAATTTTTTGATTTAAGGAAACTGCATAATCAATGGGGCCGAAGTTAACAGCATCTATACCTGGAACACTGAGAATCTCCTCAATATTCTCTGTAAACTCATAGTCCTCGTCCATTGGTATTACAAGGGTTTCACGATTTTGATTTTCCATGTACTGGTTCCAATTAAAACCTTCATATCCAAATCCGGCCGCACGCACATTAGTTTCGCCGCCCCGCCGACCCATAGGGGAAAACTTAGCCGCCTCCACACATCTTTCTGCCATCTCTTTTGTTTTGCAATGAGGGATGACAACACCGTCTGCTCCCCATTCCAACACCTTTCGAATGGCAACTTCATTATCATCGGCCATACGTACCAGAATTGCAATATCATGAAGTTTGGCAGCCATAATCTGTTTCTCGAAGTTTTCATCAAGCATCCAATTAGTATGCTCCAAATCCAGATAGATAAAATCCAAACCCGAAAGGCAAATACTTTCAATAACACAGGGCATACCGATGAAACAGGCCATACCAAAAACAGGCCTTGTCTTCAATTTCTCTTTCAATTTCATAATCAATTATCCTTCCTGTTTTATAGCTGATTTTTGTTTTTACATTAATACCGAGGGCAGCCAGGTAGATATTTCCGGAACAAAAGTAACCATGACTAAAACAAACACATTACAAACTAAAAACGGAGCTGCGCCTTTAAATATATCCACAATTGGCATACCGTTAATTTTGCTGCATGCATTCAGGCACATCCCGACAGGCGGGGTACATAAACCGATAGCAAGACCTATAATCATCATTGCGCCAAACTGCAAATCACTGATTCCCAATTGCTGCATGACAGGAAGTAATACCGGAACAAGCAGCAGTATTGCGGGTGTGACATCCAAAAAGGTTCCAAGTAAAAGAATAATGAGAACAAAGAATATTAGCAGTAACCAAACCGGCATAGTGCTTTCCATAAAAAATGCTCCGATTGCCTGAGGTACTTTTGCAACTGTAAGGATCCACGTAAAAATCATTGTATAACCAATAATCAGCATTATTGAGCTGGTTGCTATCAAAGTTTTGCGCAAAGCCTGTATGAGTCCTTTTATAGTAAGCTCCTTGTAGATAAAAAGTCCCATAATAAGAGAATATGCCACTGCAATTGCTGCTGATTCACTAGCCGTTGCGATACCGGTAGAGACGGTGATTAGTATGATGACCGGCATGAGTAATGCAGGAATACCGCCAAAAAAGGCTTTAAAGAATTTATCTTTATCAAACTTTCGATATTCGGGATGATATCCTCTTTTTGCCGAAACAGTATACACTAAAATGAATTGAACAATACCCACAAAGATGCCGGGAATCAGGCCTGCCAAAAAAAGCCCTCCGATAGAAGCACCTGAAACCATTGAGTATACAACCATGGGTATACTCGGAGGTATTATCATTCCCATGGTCGAAGTGGCAACGGTCAGTCCCGCCGTAAATTTTTTCGGATAACCTGCTCTTTCCATAGCAGGAATCATAATACCTCCTGTAGCGGAGACATCGGCGACAGAAGAGCCGGAAATGCCTCCAAACATCATACTGTCAATTACATTGACCTCAGCCAGACCACCTCTGATGGGGCGTAATATTTCCATACAGAAATTAAAAATTCTCTTTGTAATTCCGCCCGTATTCATTAGCTCTCCTGCCAAAATAAACATAGGCATACAGATCATTAAAAAACTGAAGCTTCCTGACCATACGCGCTGGGGGAGCATAGAGATAAATAGGGGATTTTCAAAAGCAAGATAAGTGACACTGGACATGCCTACGCCATAACAGATAGGTACTCCTAAAACTGAAAACAATAAGAGAAGGGCCAGTAATATAAACATTGCCATATGTACAGTCTTTCCTTTCTATTAATTGATTGCACTGATTTAAATTTTTAGCTCGACAGGAGGCAGATCAGCCTCTTGATCATATTCCCTAATAGGTCTTTTTATTGCGGATATAAGAACAATGAAAATGCAAACAACGGTAATTACAGTACAAACGGGCATTATACCGTATATATAGGCCATAGGTACTTTCATGCCCATAGATCGATGGCTGCCGACAAGCGCTACCCACTTAATGCTGAAATAGAGTATCAGGACATTAACAATTAGTACGATGAATGTATTAAAAATGTATACCGCTTTTTTTACGCCACCTTTTAGCTTTACGTAAAACATATCTATGTTGATGTTTTCATTTTCTATAACACATATGCCTGCACCCCAGAAGGTTGTAAATGCAAAATTTACGGTTATGAACTCTTCCATAAACGGAAATGAAATATTAAATACATACCTTAACACCACGGTAAGCAGGACAAGAAATGACATTAGCGCTACAGCAAAAATTCCGACACCGACGTACAATCGATAAAAGAAATTAACCACACTGTTTTTATTTTTCATAAACCAAACTCCTTAATTGATTACCTGCACATTTTTAAATGTGCAGGTAATCACCGTTATAATCATATACAA
Source organism: uncultured Ruminiclostridium sp. (assembly GCA_964391395.1). Classification (GTDB taxonomy): domain Bacteria; phylum Bacillota; class Clostridia; order DSM-8532; family DSM-8532; genus DTU059. The sequence goes on from CAYMLJ010000001.1 coordinate 8,417, forward strand.
TATTAGGACGCAGCAATGGAAAGCAACTCATTAAGTTCTTCCTGTGTATATAATCCGTCTTCTATAAAGGAGTTATAAACATCCTTAACAGCCTGTTTAAATGCGTTTCTTTCTTCAACCGTCAGTTCGTAAACTTCGCAATTATTTCTTATTACATCGAATGCAGCAGTTTCCATATCGGCAAGAATCTGGTTGTTATAAGTCATCATTTCTACAGAACACTCGTTTAAGATTTTCTTGTACTCATCAGGAAGAGAATTGTAAAAGTCCATATTTACATAAAACGGATCCGGATGGAATTGGTAGTTAATAACTGTAACATATTTTTGCACTTCATAGAATTTCATACTTTCAACGTTGACTGCAGGATTTTCCTGTCCATCAGCAACACCGGTTTTTAAAGCCATGTAAAGATCATTGTATGGAATACTTACAGTAGACGCTCCCAAAGCATCAAAGGTTCTTATAATAGTATCCATACCGGGAGTACGCATTTTCAGGCCCACTAAATCTTCAGGTTTTTTAATCATTCTCTTATTATTAGAGAAATGGCGAAAGCCTCCGGCATCTCCGATGGCAAGAATCATCATATTATCATTTTGTGCTTCCGCCATAATCTTTTGTGCCAAATCACTGGTTAGGAGCTTATTGATTTGTTCGGAATCCTCAACAAGGAAAGGAAGTGTAAACATTTGTAATCGTGGCAGAAAATCGAACTGTCCGCCTCTCATTCCTAGCAAAGTCCCCATTTTTACCGCTTCAAGCATTTCTTTTTCGGATCCCAGCTGACCTGCCGGATAAATATTAATTTTTATACCGCCATTTGTTTTTGATTCGACATCAGCTTTGAATTTTTCCAGTGATACGTGTCTGGGATTGGTTGTTGGCTGTGAGTGACCTATTTCAAGAGTGTAAACTTTGTCAGGTTGTGCATCCGGGGAATTACTGGATGCAGCCGGTGCTGAGGATTGGGAAGTCGCCACAGGTGCCGCTGGGCTGCTGCCGCATGCCGACAAGCAGATTATGCTTATGCACAGCATAATTATAATGACAAGGTTCTTTCTAACTAATTTTTGAGTCAAATTAATCCCTCTTTTCATTATTATTTTTAAGCTGCATGATTGCCGCTCCATTTTTATTATATAGTTTGCCGTTATTTAAGTATCTAGAATATCAGGCTTGATTTCTTAAAGATATTGCGTTAGTAAAAACGTCCTATAAAATATTGCAGTAAAATAGCAATATTTTATAGGACGTAGCTTTAGTTTCATTTATGCCTTCTCAGATTTAGAATAGCGGTATTTTGTAGGCGATCTTCCTTCAACCTTTTTAAATGCCCAGGTAAAATAATTAGCATCTACATAGCCTACCATCTGACTGATTTGTTTTATGCTGTAATCTCCATTTTGCAAAAGTTGTTTTGCCCTGTTCATTCGGATCTTTATCAGATAATCAACCATAGTCATGTTTTTATAGTGCTTAAACAATCTGCTAAGATAGTATTTGCTATATCCAACATTATCGGAAATGTCATCAAGGGTGACCTTTTGTTCATAATTATCTTCAATATACTTACAAACTGCATTAATCTCATTTGGTATGATTGCTCTCTCATCATACCGGTCATCAAATAGGGGATAGATGTACTTCTGGGAGGATTCGTTTGAATGAGTAATATCGCCGATTGAGGAACGTGCAAACTCAAAGGATTGTTCAATTTGAAGCAAATCATCAAAGGCAAGGCCTGTTCCAAGCAAATAATTGGTTTTAATATCTCGGAAAATACCGGTTAAGACCGTTTTGACATTTTTCTCTAGAGAATGATGTGCTGAATCAGGCTTCAACCTAAATACTATAATAATAATACAACTATTATCCATGTTTATCAGGCACTGATAGCCTAAATGACGCAAATCCTCATAAAGGATTTTCTGTGCCTGCCTTTGCTTATTCTCATCCAACTCATTATCTATGCGAACAAAAAAACTATTCCCATTTGCTATTCCATCTATACCCATCATATCAAGAAAGTAGAGAGTCTTCTCATCGACATTTCCCTGGATAAGATCCTTTAATAAATCTTTGCTCATTATAGACAATAGGCCTTTAAGCTGTGTCTCGTTTTCCTTTAACGACCGTTGGGTGTCAAGCTGGTCAATAGCCTTATTAAGTACGCTATACAGCCGTTCCTTGTTTACCGGTTTAACTAAAAAATCTATAGCCCCGAACCGGAGTGCCTTAACAGCATATTCAAAGTAGTCGTATGCCGTGGAAAAAATAACTATGGAATTAATATTTAAAGAATTAATTTTTTCCATAACCTCCAAGCCGGTAAGACTCGGCATTTTAACATCCATCAAAACAATATCGGGTTGTTGTGAGATGATAGTATGCATAGTCGTATTACCATTGGCACATTCATATATCTTACCTATATCCAGCTTTGAGTTTTCTATAAAAAATCGAAGCGCCTGCCGCTCCACTGCTTCATCATCCGCGATTAACAGAGAGTACATTGATTGCCTCCTTTCCAATAGGGACAATTACAGTTGTAACCGTGCCGATTCCCGGCCTGCTGGTTAACCTGAAAGATTCCGGATTGCCTGTAAATATTTCCACTCTTTTTTTTGTATTGCTTATGCCTATTGATGTAATATGCGAACTTTTACGGTTACCTTGCAGGAGTTCTTTTAATATTTCGGGGCAAATACCGGTTCCGTTATCAATAATCTTAATAACGCAACTTTCTCCTTTTTTTCGCACCTTTATCTTGATGCATCCTCCGTCCTCCATTGGCTCCAGCCCGTGTACTATAGAATTCTCAACAATGGGTTGAAGGACGAATCGAGGCACAATAACCTTAGTGACTAACTTTGGATCAAAATCCATCTTTACATTAATACGGTTTTGAAAACGATATTGTTGTATCTTTAAGTATTGTTGTGTGATATCCAATTCATGTTTTAATAGCACCGGTTCACTGGCGTCGGTAAGGTTATATCTCAGAAGAGCTACCATAGCTTCAATCATAGATATAGCTTCCTCGTACATGCCCAATGTTATGATCCGTGAAATACTATTAAGAGTATTAAATAAAAAATGAGGATTTATCTGTGTTTGCAGTGCAAGAAAATTAGCCTGACTAAGCATTTGTTGGTATTCTATATTTTTTTGCTGTTCCAACAATAAATTGCGTTCGGTTTGAGCTTTTTCCTGCATGCTTTTCATCATGGATTTAATGCTTCTGGCCATCATATTAAAGGTTTCTATCAGTTCTCCTATAGTATTTTGGGAACCATGAAAGTGTACCTTTACATCGAAATCACCTTTAGATATTTTCCGCGTAGCAACTACAAGCTGGTTAAGAGGGCTGGTTATGCGTAAATTAATATAAGTAATTGCTATAAAAGAGAGGAAGATACTGCCTGATATAGCAAAAATATTTACGGCGGAGAGAAGGGAATGCTTCTCATGAATTGTTCTGGCTACATTTCTTCCTTCTTCCATGACCTGCTGCAAAAGCTCATCGCAATATTTATTAATATATTCATTTATTTTTTGAGCTTCATACATGTATGTGTAATAAGTATAATCGTTTGAGTAATATTTTAAACATGCAAGGGAGCATGTTATAAAATATGTATCAAAGGAATCGTTAATACTTCGTAAAAGATAAAGAGTTTCACTGTCGCGTTGAGTTTTCTCAAGGTCTAACAGAATGTTTCGAAAAATAAGTGCACTATCGTTAAAATCAGAAAGGTTGGTCCTATTTCCATTGCGCAAATACTCATTTATTGATTTATCACATTCGGTAGCAGCATCTTTCAGTTTGCCCACACTATAATACCCATCGTTTATCTGATTATTTATTTGGTTAATATGCGTCATTAAATGTCCGCTGTAGAGAGTTAAAGATACAAACATTATAAGAATGATTGCTAATATCGCATTGATAATCGCTCCCACCGAATGTAACCATCCCGTTAATCTCATAAAAAGGATATTTTTAATCATGGGTAACTCCATTAATTTTAGTTGCATCAAAATGCTCCCTAATAGAGGTATCAAGAATATCAGAATCTTCTATTATGGCGCCTTTTTCCTCAAGCCTTTTCAAGCCCTTCATCTGTAGGTCAAGGAGCATTGTTTTTTGATATTCAAAGGTTTCCTTTGCACATTTTATTATTAATTCCTGGTCATTGCGCTTGATCTTACTGAAGGTAACACCGCTCCCCAGAATAACATCGGGGCAGTAAAGATAATCGCTGATACTGACATATGGCACCATAGCGTAAACATCACTCAGTAAAAAGCTGCAAAAGCTTGATTCGCCGCCATCCATAAAGCCCCTGTCCAGAGACTTGAAGGTATCACCCGTTAGAATATTAACAGGTTCGGAACCCATTTGACTTATAATTTCGGTCATTGCATTAGATATACTGGATTGTAGCTTTAGACCGTTGAAATCATCAACATCATGTATCACAGTTTTATTATTGTAGAAACACCGAATATCGGGATAATACCACACCAGCGGAACCAATTTTTCCAGTTGTGCAAAAGAAGAGATATTTTCATCTTGGTCGGCAAAGGTGTTCAAAATATCATCAGGGGTTGGATAAATAAAAGGCTTAATATAGTTTTGGAGCATAATGACCACATCGGAAAGCGCCAAAAGATTGACTCTAGCTAACGCAATGCCGCCGAATTGTAGTTGTTCAAGAACTTCCGCTTCATTACCTAATTCGCCGTTATAATATACTTTTATTTGAATATGCCCATCGGTTTGTTCATAAACTAAATCTGCAAATTTTTGTGTAGCCAATGCACTAGGATGTTCTTCTGAATATGTTTCAGCTAATCGAAGAACCATCGGAGGCGTTGTATAATCATCCGATATTGATTGCGATCCACAACCAAGAGCAGGAAGAAAGACAACAATAATTAATAGGATTGCTTTCAATATCTTAGGTTTTGCCATTATTAGCACCACCTTTTTACGACCACAGATACATATTGTAAGTAAAGATGTATATGGACAATTATATGGTTGTTATTGAAATATGTCAATTTATTGATCCACCGGGTTTCTGTAGCAGCTTTTCCTCTGAGATAATTCCAATAGCGCTCCATCCCGTATATTTTGAATTATCAAATACAATTGTTCTGATACCGTCACCCAAAGGGGATCTAACGTGGGTTTAGTTTGTAATCTGAACGAATTTACAGGAAGCGGGTCTGATGTTAAGGGCGGCCTTGAAATGATGAGCCGGTTTACTCAATCAGATGCTACCCAAATGATATTTTGCTATACACAGAAGGTGTGGTCTTCCTTACCCAGAAAATCCTCCCTTTGGGGTGTAAAAACATCCACAATGATTGATTCCTCCAACGCATGGCAGCTATGCTCTGCATTTGAGGGGATGTAGATGCTATCCCCTTGCCGTACTAACTGCCTTTCGCCTTCAACAACAAACTCGAAGCTGCCCTTGGCAATATAACATACCTGCTCATGGATATGATGATGCGGTAATCCAACAGCTTCCTTTTGAAAGGTCACTTCAACCATCATCATATTGCCACCTCTGCCCAGTATTTTTCTGGAAACTCCCTCTCCGCAAGGTTCTCCGTCTTTCACCTGATTGAATGCGAACATAATACACTCCTCCTCTCCGAAGCTCCGGAGAACTTTTTAGCACGATTTATAACCATCAATATCTTTAAAATCAATTATATATGTTCGATTGTCGGCAAGACGGATCTCCGCACCCAGAACCGAATGGGAAGGCGTAACATCCATAATTCTGATTTCCTTAATCGGGGATAGTTCCTCTTCGGTCCATTCGCCGCCGTCAGTACTGTGGAGCATGACCGAAATCATCAACTCTATGGCCGGATTTTTTTCGATACGTTTCCGATACGCATATAAAACCGTACTTTCCTCAGCTTCTGCATTCCTTCCTTGATGGACCAAATTACATACCTTGTCCCAGCCGTTATACGTTATCAGCGCAATCTTTCTTCCGGGAATCATTGCTGTGATAACTTCCCTGTCTTGGTATTGATATTGATTCACAGTAGCCGGTTTTCCATCCATGTGGGGCATACCGAAATGTCCCAGCGTCAATTCATGCTCAAACCCCATACGGCAGCGATCTACCCGAATTACGCCTCCGGGAATAATGATTTCAGCAAGATCAATAATATATCCTACGCCGTTATTAGGAGGCCTTCGCATGATTAATTGCCGATATATCACATCATCACGGACCCCGTTAAAAAGAACGCTTTGAGATGTTGTAAACAACTGATTTTTATCAGAATCATTTTCGACCCTTTTTCCGGTCAGATAGAAATTGATATCCTCGCCTCTTACATCTCTCGGGTCAAGACTGCGAAAACTGTATTCCATAGCAGTTCCGCCTCTCGGGTCATAATCTTCCCATGGAAAATGGGTGTTATACACCAACTTAGAGTAATTGGGGTCGTCATAATAGACTTTTCCGGGGATAATCTCCGATGTACCGGTCCTGCCGTGATTTACCAGCATCAGACCCGGTTTTTCGAGAACGGACATCTTCGAATGGGTGCCGAGTTTTTCCCATATTCCTTCGTTTTCTTTCGCAGTCCAAAACGGAGAATCCTCGGGCAACGCAAGACAAATGAACGGTAAAAACATGAGGAAGGGACTGCCCGCGCAGCTGTAATTCTGCAATACAAATTCTCTATGTCCGTAAAACCCCAAACTGGGAATATCGTTGTCATAGAAGTCTTCCCGGGCAACAAATTGGAGCAACGACCCGGAGCATAGCCTACGGGCCCATCCGGGATCCAGGGGAGATCCGTCTTTTAACAGGAACGAGACAGGAAACCCGCCTGAGATCCAGGTACGATAACAAATACTCCGGGACCACATGTTTATATATCCGTCCCGTGCGAAAAAGTTGGGGTAGGTTTTCATCTGTTCAATTGCGGATTCCTCGATGGCCGCCGCTATCTCCGGATAATACTCGTCACCAAAAAATCTGCACCATATAATTGTATACACAACAAACAGGCTGATCGTATAATAATTATACGTTTGTTCCAGATACCAGCCGTTTCCCGAATGGTATGAAATTATCCACAAAAGATGACTTTTCAATAGTTCGTCATCAATTTCATAGCCGTTTTTCTTTAAGAATGATAATGCGATTATATTAAAAATTCTCCAATTATTCTGGGTGGTGCGATGATGTGCCCACTTTGAAATAGTCACTGCCATTTCGTCCTTTTGTTTTTGCGTATAGTGAGGCCAAACAACATCGGGCAAAAGAAGCAGTGTTTTGAACAAGCCTCCAAATTCACAAGTAAATTGGTAAGTGGCGTCGGGTAACTCTTCCGGAAGGGGCATAGAATTGGGATGACCCGGTGTCAATGCATTGTAAAGATGCAAACAGTAAAAATCTTTTAACTTAATACCTTTAATTGTAATGTCAGGATCCACATGCATAAGAGGCCCCGCAAGTGTCAAAGTTCTCTCAAGGGATTCAAATTCAAGGGATCGGGTTTTCCACTCAGGATCATTAGGCTGAGGATAGGTTTTCCCCGGAACAGTAGGAAAACTCAATGGAGTATCCAACGAATCAACATGTTTAAATGCTCTCTCCAAAAGATATTTGGCACAATTAATATAGTGTTCTCGGGTCATCCCCGTATAAGGGCTTAATTTGAAATCGGGATTTTCGACTTGATAAGCATTTTTCATTTTTACATTTCCTCACTTTTTCTCTGGTTTTATTTATATTTTAGATGCTGCAATGGAAAGGTTTAATATATCGCAGCTGCTCAACTAATAGTCTGCAGTAGCCTGCAGCATTTCAACAGCACTTTTAAGTGATGTCAATTCATTGGCTTGGACAATATTATATAAACTCATCAATTTTTCTTCACTACAATAATCTTCTTCAAGCTCTAATTCAGGAAACACAGCCCGCAATTGCACCGCTAAGCTATAATATGTTTCAAGCTTTTTGGCATTTTTGCGGTCGGTCATATATCCCCCGCCAACCATCACAATTAGACAAATAATAAACATTGCAGCGGAGGTAGCAATGGATTGAAAAAGAGTATAAAAACACACTGCGATAATTAGACATTTTATGAATTCCTTAGAATAGCTCTTTAAATCAAAGGTCTTGCATTTTTCAATCAGTATCGGAAGTTTTGCAAATTCTATGTGACGATATTCCTTGGGTAAAAGCTCCCTAGCTTTAAGACATTGCTCTTGTATCTCTTCTTCTCCTCGATATGCTACAGCACCGCGTTGTAAAAGGCTTTGCAAAGTCGCACTTTTGTCGATAACATCAGTAACGTTTGAAAAGTAATTCTCCAACTCCGGAAAACTCATATTCTTATCAAATTCCGCCATAATTTTTACTCCTGTTTCATTAGTCTTTCTGCAACAACATGAAGTACATCATCCGGGGGATAATCGAGGGTATCGGAAACTCTTTCATCTGCAATAATCAATGCCATATACAGTGGAATATCTTTTTTTGGCACCTGATAACGTTTCTTGGATAATACATAATACATATCCTTTATAGGGTTCCTCTCCGATGGCTTTTTTGTGCTGTATCTCCCGTAATATGCATCCCTACCCAGTAAATAGGTCATCATAGCCATGGAGGGGTTTTCCTTTGGAAAAAGTCTGCCTAATATTTCTTCTACTTTTTTCTTTTGCTGCTGACCAAACTTAAATGCCCACTGGGTATATCCGTCTAGATCTGCTTGTTTTTGTTCTCTTGACTTAAAGGACAACCATTGAATTTCTTTTCCCATTTTGTTCACTCCAGAAAATGATTAATAATATATAACGAAGCTAACTAAATTTCTTTTTGGGGGGGAAATGTTTTTAAATTGTAAACAAGCCTATTGCCTTCTCTAAATCCTGCATTATGAGCTGCAGCTCTTGCATAGAACTATTTAACTCTTTTGCCAAATCTAACTGCGAGTGCGCGGTATGATTGACAGTTGAAGAGGATGCTGCTGTTTGCTGATATACAGCCGAAATGTTTTCAACAGCACCCAAAACAGCCTCCCTGTCGTCATCCATATTTTTAATATTATTAATTATCTTATTTAAGTGCTCAAGCAATTGGGTAAGGCTTGAATCCATGTTACCAAAAGCATCCTTGGTAACATCCACACTTTCAACCTGCGCCATAACCTCTGCTTCGGCATCATGTGATGACGCTACCGCTGATTCAGTATTTTTGTCAATATCAACTACCACATCCTGAATTTTTTTTGCTTCCTTCATAGAATCTTCAGCCAGTTTGCGAATTTCCTCAGCCACTACTGAAAAGCCTTTTCCAGCATCTCCTGCCCGAGCAGCTTCAATTGATGCATTTAAAGACAATAGATTGGTCTGATTTGCTATCCCGTTGATAATGCCTACAAATTGCCCTATTGATGCCGATTGTCTGCGAAGCATATCGATGTCTTTGAGAAGCTTTTCCATTATGGCACCGGTCTTTTTAGATTGCTCAGTAAGATTCCCCATCATGTTCATACCTGTTTGAATATACACTTGGGTGTTATCGGCAAGATTTTGTATATCACCGATGTCTCCGTTTAACAGCTTCATTTTGTTTGATAGCTCGTCCATTTTGTAATAGCAAACCTGAGATTCCTGGGCCTGATGCGAAATTCCCTGATCAATTTGTTCTATGGCAAAGGTAATGTCATCACTCGCTTTAATCATTTTTACCGAGACTTGTTCTACATTATCTATGGAATCAGTCACCGAATTAGAAATGTTAAACACCTTAGAAACTAAGATTCTGGTGTTGTCTATCATATTCTTCACGCTTTTTGCCAACACACTGAATTCATTGCGGGATTTAATATTCATGTCAACAGTCAGCTTTCCTTTTGCCACCTCCGCAAGCTTTTGGGATATAATTTTAATTGATTTCTCAATTCCCACGGTGATAATGACACCCAGCAGGCCTGAAAGGATAATGGCAATGATAACAAGCAGAAGAGTTGTTGTTTTAATTTTGTTTGCACTTTCCATCACTGACGCTTTAGGTATCGCAACGCAAATGGAGTAAGATTCATCAGTGCTTTGATGAAGCATAAAAAGATATTCCTGCTTGTTATGCGTTACATAATCACTGTAATCGGCCTTTAAATCTTTTATAGAACTCTGATACCAAGGTTGAGCCATAAAGGTGAACTCGTCGGAGGCTGTGCTCACTTCCCTTTTGTCCTCTGTTATAAACGAAACATATCGTCCTTCTGCAAAATTTAAAGCCGCAAGCATTTCTGTAATTTTTTCTTTGTCTATATCAATGACAATATAACCTGCCCCGGTACTAAGTTGCCGGACGTAAGAATAGGCATACCCCTCGCTGTCAGTTGATATCGAGTCATCTAAAATGGCATGAGCGCCGACCCAGCCCATTTTCCCGCCCGCTGATGCATTTATATTCTTGATATCGCTATTTTCAAACTCATTATAGAAATCTGAGGCTCTTGTTCCAATATTCGATAACACTTCACCATCACTTGGAATAATGTAAATATTCTTTAGATAATCACCGGAATGTATAACTGTACTTAAAGTTGAGGCGATAACGGCTTTTTTATCCTGAAGTATTGCAGGATTATCATTGTATCTCCCGGATAAATATGATGAAATATCAGTATTCATGACGAGCTCAACCATTTTGGATTCTACAGTATTTTTAATCATGTCAATATACTGTGTTACCATACCTAATGTATCGGTAGTAGATTGTTCATAGCTCATTGTCAATCCATCCGAGGCACTTTTATATGAGCGTATGCCCACGATTGTCATGAATATAATCGGTACAGAAAACCCAATTAATAATTGAGCTTTGATACTCTTAAAAAATGTGAATAATTTATTCCTATTTACTGAGGGCATATTAGAATTATTTCTTCGACCATTATTACGAGTCTTCTTTGACTCATTAAAGAATAGTCCTTTGCCGGATTTGCCGTTCTTAATTTTTTGTTCCATAATACCCCCTAAACTCTCTATAACTATTTGCATTTTGAATAAGCTTAGGGGGCTGTCTCAAAATACGGAACGTGTCATTCTGAGGCCATATAATGGCCGAAAAATCTTCAAAATCAAACTGATATGCACAGATTTGGTTAGATCCTTCGCTTGAGGACAGGACACTGCTTGTGAAAGAGCGTAGCGATTGAAGAAGCAGATGTATGTCCCATGCAAAGCTTGTCCAAGAAGACGAAGTCTGATTGGTTACAAGCTACTGCTCGCTCAGGATGACTGCCTATCTTGAGACAGTCCCCTTATAGACTAAACATTATTTAGGGTTGATAACACTTTGAACTTCAGCAGTATTTACATTGCTACCGTCAACAAGCATAACGCCAGTGTCAATGCTCTTTTCAGCTACAGCTCCGCCATTTGCAAGGTCAAGAGCAAGCTTAACACCGTCATAACCCATATAGTATTGGCGCTGTACAACAGAGGAAACAATATATTCACCAGAAGCAATCATGTTAGCAATTTCAGCAGAATAGTCAAAGCCGATCATAACAATATCCTTGCGGCCTGCTTCAATTATACCGGTAACAAAACCGACTGTAGAACCGTTGTTAGGGCCGAACATGGCAACCAGGTTCGGATAAGCAGTCAAGAAGTCCTGACAGAAGGTGGTAGCCTTCTCGATTGAACCTTCATTTACTTTTACATCATCGTTAAGGACCTTCCAAGCCTTAGGAGCATTTGCATCCCAATATTCATTAAAGCCTTTAAGACGGTCAATAATAGTTTGTGAGCCTGCCGAGCCAACCTGAATTGCTATAACGGAGTCCTTATCCTCAGCAAGACCTGTTGCTTTTAGCTTCTTCAGCATCTCTTCACCGGCCATTCTTCCGGCTTCAACGTTGTCTGTCAATAAAGCAGCGCTGTAATCTTCACCATTTACTATAGTATCAACAAGCACTACTGGAATACCAGATCCATAAGCCTCTTTTACAGGAGCTGCCAGAGATGTAGAATCAACAGGGCCGATAACGATGGCATCAACCTGTGCTGAAACAGCGTTCTGCAATAAGGTGATTTGGCCTTCAATGTCGGATTCTGCAGCAACACCGGTAACAATTACTTCGCATCCAAGATCTTTCCCAGCCTGCTCAGCGCCGGCCTGAAGAACAGCCCAGTATTGATTACCTATGACCTTCACGATCATGGCAATTTTCTTTGGTGTTTGTGCAGGAGCAGGAGGTGCCGAACTATCTGTCGCAGGAGCGTTACTTACGGGCGCATTAGATGCTGGCGTGTTTGGCTGAGAACCACATGCAGCCAGAGAAAGAACCATGGTGACAATTAAGATTAGTGCAAGATACTTTTTCATTGTTATTCTCCTCTTTTTTTATTTTTTATGAAAACAAGGCTATGCCTCGTGTTCACCATACTAAACTACTGAATTTTAAGATTAGTCGATCTTGGGAATTGCTTAATCAAAAGTGTATACAATAGCTTATACGCTTTGACGATGCCGTCTTGCCTCCACTGCACAGGCAGCAACAAGAATGAAACCAATTATTGACTGCTGCCAGTAGGAACTCACTCCGTTGAGGTTCAGTCCGTTACGGAGGATACCCATCATCATGGCACCAATAATTGTGTTCAGGATATTACCTTCACCGCCGGTATTGGACACACCGCCAAGAACAGCTGCTGCAATGGCTTCGGCTTCATAGCCGTTACCCGCTGTAGGCTGGGCGGAATTTAGACGGGACGCCACCAGAATACCGCAGATGGATGCTGAGAAACCACTTACACAATACGCAAAGATACGTGTACCTACAGCATTAATACCGGAAAGCTTAGCAGCCTCCAGGTTTGAACCGCAGGCATAAATCTGACGACCGATCCGCGTCTTGGACAATAAAATTGCGAGAATAATGCCGTAAATAGCCGTTATTATAACACTGTAAGGCAATCCACCTGCCAAACGCCCTCCGCCAAGTATGTAAAATTGCTCCTGTACTTTAACAGAAGGAATAGAGGTGGTATAAACAGGCATACCATTTACCAATACATTGGCAAGACCTCTATAAACCCATTGCATACCCAGAGTTGCAATAAAGGGAACAACGCCCAGGATTTCAATAGAAACACCATTTAGAATACCTGATATCAAACCTACAACCAAACCTACTACTATACACACCCACAATGGAACACCCGCTACAAGCAATTTAACAACAACTATTCCCGACAGAGCCATTGACGCACCTGCCGACAAATCGGTACCGCCGCACACCAAACAGAAAGTCAAGCCATAACCCAATATGGAATATGTAACAATCTGTTGAGTAATATTAATAAGATTTTTTTTATCAAGAAATAACCCGGGTTTTAGCGCTGCAAAGAGTAAAAACATTAAAATCAATCCGGTCCCTGAAAGTAAAGCCTTTTTCAGTTCGGTACTCATATTGCTAAAACTTTTATCCGCATCATCTTTTTGGGATTTAAAAATGTTCAAATTAGCCATGATTGGTTACCTCCATGTCAGAATGTATACTTAGTCTGGGAGCAGGCTTGCCTTCCAGTATGTTATAGCCTGCCGAAAGATAGAGAATTTCTTCCTGTGTGGTCTTCTTGGCGTCAAGCTCGCCGTTTATTGATCCTTTATGGATAACCAAAACACGGTCACTCATACCCAATATTTCAGGCAACTCTGAGGAAATCATAATTATTGCAACCCCTTGATCACTCAACTTATTGAACAATTCGTAAACCTCAAACTTAGCACCTACATCAATACCACGGGTGGGCTCGTCTACAATTAAAACCCGTACTTCATTGCATAGCCATTTGGATAACACAACCTTCTGCTGATTTCCTCCGGACAAATTTCTGACTGTCTGTCGAATTCCCGGTGTCTTTATTTTTAATTTCCCTATGAATTCTTCTGCATTTCGCATTCCTTCTTTATCATCAATAAAGCCATAACGAGTTAATTGCTTTAAATGTGCCATGTTGATGTTATATTGCACGTCAAGACTCAGCGCCAGCCCGTCAAACTTACGGTTCTCGGTCGCATATCCGATGCCTCGGGCAATAGCCTGCCTGACATTTTTGATTTTTATTGGCTTACCATCTACGAATATCTCCATGTTTTCGGCCTTATCGGCTCCAAAGATACATCGCATAATTTCGGTACGACCTGCACCGACCAATCCGGATATACCAAGAATCTCTCCCTTACGTACAAAAAGACGGTCTACATTCACTTTGTTCTTCCTTTTAATGTTACGGGCTTCCAGCACAATTTCTCCTATTGTCCGTTCGTACTTTGGAAACTTGTCCTCTAAAGATCGCCCTACAATCATATTTACAAGCTTATCTAGGGTAATATCCTGCATGTAAACGGTTCCTATATACTGGCCGTCACGTAGGACGCTGGCCCGTTCACAGATGCGATTTAACTCTTCCATGCGATGAGATATGTATACCATCCCAATGCCATCGGCCTGAAGATTTCGGATAATATTGAACAACTGATCAATCTCACGCTGGGTAAGTGTTGCGGTAGGCTCATCCAACACCAATATTCGGCATTCTCTGGATATAGCTTTCGCTATTTCTACCATTTGTTGCTGTGCCACACTTAAGGTTCGTACAATAGCATGCGAATTAATGGCGATGCCAAGCTTATCCAGTATGGCCTGAGCCTCTTTAAACATCTTCTTGTCATCAATAAAACCATTTTTGATAATTGGACGACCAATAAAAATATTATCTGCTACAGACATATGCGGGGTTAGATTTAGTTCCTGAAAAATTATGCTTATGCCTAGCTCCTGTGCTTTTGCCACAGAATCTATGCGTACTTCCCGATTTTCAATAAAAATCTTCCCTTCGTCACAACTGTATACACCCGACATTATTTTCATCAGCGTTGATTTACCGGCGCCGTTTTCACCCACCAAACCGTGGACTTCTCCTTTATTTACCGAAAATGATACATTGTCCAACGCTTTAACGCCGGGAAAGCTCTTTGAGATACCTTCCATTCGGAATAATTCTTCAGCCAAGCCACTGCCCCCTTTAATTATGTTTATTACTTCAATCCCGCTACAGCAAAATGAGCGCAGCAAAAATATCAGCAGAGTAAAACTGTTTACTTTCTCTGATGCTTTAAGCACTGTCAGACGTATACTATACAGTCTGTCATTGTGTTAAATTGTAATAGTTGAAATAATCAAATTCCGGAATAAGAATATCCTTTTCATTAATTGAACCATCTGAAAGTGCATTACTTAGCGCCTTGTTATATCTGTCGGTTAAACTTGCTAAACCTTCATTCATTGGTGTTTTTCCAGCGAATATGGATTCATATATAATTTCCACAGAATCCCCTTCCAGATTATTTAAAAAGTTATGTACCTGCAATGGAAATGCTATTGAGTTTTCAATGTCTGTAAAGTTTTTTATTCCCATATAGTTCTGTGGTATGTTTTCCTTGGCATTTGCCTGTATTGTAGTTCTAAGTGGTTCGCCACTCTTTACAAACTCACTTTGATGCATAAATAAATATCTGATAAAATTCCATGCCTCTTTGGGATATTTGGATTCTTTAGCAATTACCTTACCCATATCAAAGGACATATGGCTTTTACCTCTTTTGTCTCCCTCAAAAACCGGTATCGGTGCAGAATCCCAATTAACATCGCATTTAATCTCATTATTGCCAAATTGCGCAACCTGCCAATTTCCGTCTATCATCATTGCATATTTACCTTGCCCAAACTGAGCCCGGGACACTTCAATATCAAGAAGCAGTGAATCGGGAGCCATAATTCCATCCCTATCCAAACTAATCAAATATTCAAGTGCTTTTTTCTGCTTAAAGAAATCGAACTTTCCGGTTTCCCAGTCAAATCCGCTTTCGCCCAGTTGTCCGGATATTGTACAAATATTGTCGGTAAAGCGTAGCCAGCTTGATGCAGTTTTTAATGCTGCTACAAAACCGTAATATTTACCTTCACCCATTTGGGTTATCTTTTGCGCATATTCCTTCATCTGCTCCAAAGTTTCGGGAGGCCCACTCAAACCTGCTTCTGCAAATAAATCTTTGTTATATATCAGCCTGAAAAAGGACACTCTTTCCGGAATAGTATAAAGTTTTCCTTCATAATAAAATTGCTTTTGAGTAAAAACTTCCGGATAAAAGCAATTCTTTAATTCATCTGTAACATAATTATCAATAGGAAGGATGTTTCCCGACTGTGCCAACTGAGTTATGGTAAGCCCTCCGTTCAATTCAAAAACATCGGGAGGTTGCTTAGCCGCCAAAGCCATTTGTATAACGTTCTTATAGTTTTCGCCGAAAACCTCAAACTCTATAATAGCGTTATCACTATTCTCTGCATTGTACTTATCAACCAATCTGCCGGTAACGCTGTTTCTTGATGCGGCTCTCATCCAAAACTTTAAGGTTGTTCCCTGTAATTCGTTTTTTGAATCTCCCGTGGACACCGGTTCTGTCGCGTTGCCGGAAGAACGCCGATATGCAGTACACCCGACAAAAATAACGGCAATTATGACCATACATATGAATATAACCCGTGTTCCGGAAAAACGAGCCGACATTTTAATTATCCTCCTGTTTTTCACAAGTATATTCTTTAAAGTCAAACATTCATAAAGCAATCTGTGTTAATTATAATGACATCACCCGTTACCGAAATCGAAGATTTCGAACGGGTCCCGAGTCATTGAAATTCGAGGCGAGGGATATGCCCCCACCTGAGATAATAATCCCTACCCGCAACCTATGAGGTGGGAAAAATCTTTATTCTCATTATAAGGTTTAAAATTCATTAAGGACAGTA
This sequence comes from uncultured Ruminiclostridium sp., assembly GCA_964391395.1. GTDB lineage: Bacteria > Bacillota > Clostridia > DSM-8532 > DSM-8532 > DTU059. The sequence goes on from CAYMLJ010000001.1 coordinate 25,313, forward strand.
AGTAGATTTTAAAAAAAGGTATGTTTTTTTTACTTTTGATCTCTATATTCTCTCGGACTCATACCCGTGTGCTTTTTGAACAGTTGGCTAAAATACTTGGGATTTCCATAGCCGATATTTTCAGATATTTCATAAACATGCATTTCAGTGTTTCGAAGAAGTTTTATGGCTTCTTTCATTCTCTTACCCGTTAAATAGTCCACAAAATTTTCGCCCAACTCCTGTTTAAAAAGTCTGCTCACATAGCTGGAGTTGACATAGAATTTTTCAGACAAAGTATTTAAGGTTATATTACCGGTATAATTCTGATCTATATATTGTTTAATTTGGCTTATTACCGATTTGACTCCAAGACTATTGGTCTGGAATATATCTTTCGCAAGTCTTTGGAAAACATCTATAAACTGTGCTTCCAGTTCATCAAGAGTAACTATGTACATTTTTTGATCGAATTCATCTATAAAGTCTTTCAGCAAGTTATCCTCAAAGCCGATTCCCTCAATATTTCTTCTTATGAGCAGCAGTTCATCCCTACATTTATCAAGAAGCTCGGTCGGATCAACCCCTTTTAGGAGCTTAAGTTCGTTAAAGAGCTCTGCAATAACGTCGGGTATGTTTCCGGAGTCGCCTGTAATAATACTGTTCTCTAATTTCTTCCATACACTTACCGGTATAATAAAACCCTTATTGATATCACTTGCCACATCATTATAGTTAATGACCTTTCCCCAGCCTATAAGCAGCTTATACCTAAGTGCACTTTTGGCTTGCTTAAAGGCCTTGGGTGCATCTTCAATACTATTGTGTATACTGCTTACGCCTATTGTAACAAGTATATTTAAATATTTTGAAATCTGATAAATAATGTCTTTAAGCAAGGTTTCAAGTATATGGGGACTACAGCTTGATACATCCACAAGCATAATAATTTGCTTTTTAAGCATATAGAACACAAGTCCTTCGGCCTTAGAACATATTAACTCATCTGCGATATTTGCTACTCCAAATCGGACTAATTCTAAATCTTCTCCAGTAAATCCTCCTGTTGAATCATCCGTAATCTCAAATTCCAGGATTGCACATATAAATTTCCGCGGAAATTTTCTTATCCCTAGCCGCTTGAGCTTACTAAACCCGTCGCAAATATCTATTGTTTCACCACTTACAATATCATATAAGAGTTTATTCCTGAGGAAGGGCTCGCTTTCTATAAGCTTGCGGTTAAGATCCTCCAGCCTCTCTTTTTCCTGGCTTGTGTTAAGCATAGATTCACTTATATCCTCAATGATTTCTATCAATTCCTCTTCTTCAACCGGTTTAACAAGATATCTGACCGCTCCGTATTTCATAGCTTGCCTTGCATATTCAAAATCCTGATATCCACACAATACAATACATTTTGTTTCAGGCAGCTCTTCTTTTACTGTACGTATTAACTCTAAACCATTCATAAAGGGCATCTTTATATCGGTTATAATAATATCGGGTTTAAAATAGTATATCACCGAAAGAGCTTCTCGCCCGTTTGTTGCTGTCTTAATATCGCATACACCAATTCTGGGCCAGTCTATTAATTGTTTTAAACCATCCAGAATAGGCTGCTCATCATCAACCAGTAAAAGCTTAAGCATTTAACTCACCACCTGCCGATTTGATTGTATAAGGAATACGAATCTCTATTTTCGTGCCTTTTTGTAGAGTACTAAAAATATCTATCCCATATGATTTTCCAAAGAAATACATTAGCCGTTTATGAACATTGACAATACCAATTCCCACCTTATCGGAAACGGTTGCGGTGTCTAATGCGTTTCTGATCTCGTTTAAGGTTTCCTCTTCCATTCCGATACCATTGTCAATAACTTCAATCAGAACATCATTTCCAAGCTTTTTCCCTCTGATTATAATAACACCGCCTCCTTCCTTGGATTCAAACCCATGAAATATTGAGTTTTCTATCAGAGGCTGCAGAGTAAGCTTCAATACCAAAGTATTGATGATATCATCATCGAAATCAATAATTAACTCAAATCTATTGTTATACCTCATGTTCATTATATCTATATAATATCCCACATGGTTAAGCTCTTCCTGAATTTCAACTATATCTTTGGAACCGATAATATTCATGCGGAGAAATTTTGAAAACTTCTTAATCATTCCCGCCACTTCGATATCCTTATTAACGACTGCCTTCATTCTTAGAGATTCAAGAGTGTTATATAAAAAATGTGGATTAATTTGTGCCATCAAAGCCTTTAACTCAACCTCTTGACGCTCTATTTCCTGTACATATTCCCGCTGCACCAGCTCTTTTATTTTACAGGTCATCTTATCGAAGCTCCTACCAATATCACCGATTTCATCCTTGTATTCAAAATCCACCTTAATGTCAAAATCCCCGTTTGATACCAGGCTCATAGACCTGCTAAGCTTTTTAAGCGGCTTAGTAATTCCCAAAGCGATAAAAACACAAAATGCTATGATAATCACAACGGTTGCGGCAAGAATAATAAATGATAAGTTACGGGCATCTCGGGTTTCCTGCAGCAGCTTTTCCTCTGATATAATTCCAATAGTGCTCCATCCCGTATATTCCGAATTATCAAATACAAGTGTTCTAATGCCGTCTCCTAAAGATTGTCTCAAGCTTCCGCTGTCCATGCCAAGGATCTTCTCAAATGCTTCTGCAAACCTTGGTATGCTGGCTTGGCCAATAACATTTTCCGGATCGAAGATTACAATGTAATCCTCTGCAATAACCAATATCTCCATAGAAGCGGTCATCCCAACGCTTTCAATAATTTTTTGTACTTTGTTAGATGCTACATCTATTCTAATACAGCCGAGTACATTATTATTTGTATTATCTGTAATGACGCGTGCTACCGAAATTGCCGGCTCATCACTTATTTGTCCTAAAGGATCCTCATTTGCTATGTTCTTAAAAATCATGGATTTCCCTTGGCTTGAGGCAGCTTCGGTGTACCATTTGTACTCCCAAGGATTTTGATTGAAAAGAGAATATTTCCGTATCCCCTCTGTTATTAACATTCCATTCTCTGAGAGCAATACAATATTAGTAATATCCGGCTTTAACGTATATATATTAAACATAAAGTTTTCTACATAATCCGATTTTCCTTTCATTTCTATGTCTGAAGAATCTGTCAAGTCTTCTCTTAGGATCCTCTGCAGAGTGCTGTCGGCCTGAGCCATTAGAGTAAATCTCTCCAAATCGTCAAAATATTTATCGATTGTCTCATTTAATTGTTTCAAGTATAGCGATGAATAATCAATGACCTCTTTTGTGAGTGAATTGCTCCAATTGGCATAAAAAATATAAATAACAGCAAAAATAGAAATGATGAAAACTGAGGAAAATAGAAGTATCATCTTGGACTGTATCTTAAGATTCAGAAAAAATCTGCCTATTCTGTTCAGTTTGACAAAAACACCATCGCGCTTCATTTTGCCCTCCGATATAGACCGCCCTTAATGAGATAATAAACAATAACAGCCCTACAAATCAAGCCTTTTTGACATATCATTCCTTTATTATACAATTTATTCTTGTACATGATATAAAAAAACCGCCAAGGAGTTTTGTCCCTGACGGTTGTATGTTTGTTTAACATGAAGTTTTGTTTTTGTATATTGTTACTTGTATAGCTTACTTTTGCAATAAATGAACTGCAAATCCCCCAAATTCGTCTTTTAAATATACAGCTA
>CAYMLJ010000001.1:29144-31446 GCA_964391395.1 uncultured Ruminiclostridium sp.
TTTTGCAATAAATGAACTGCAAATCCCCCAAATTCGTCTTTTAAATATACAGCTATCATTTTATCGTCTTTGTACTTGGCCGTATCCATATCCATAACAAAACCGCGCCGGTCAAGCTCATCTATAGCAGCTGATATAGAATTAGTCTTGATTGCAATATGACCGTTTTTGCCAAGATACATAGATTTCATAACCTCAATTGCATTTGAAACAAAACTAGAGGAATTACCTTCTTTAACACCAAAGGCAAAGGCACTATTTAACTTCTCACAAACTGCTGCCGACTCATCCTCGTCGGTACAGTTGATACCTACATGTGCTACCTCAAAGCCCAGAACACTCTTTCTCGCTTCAGCGCACAGAGTAGTTATTTTATCAAAATTTCCTCCAGAAATATCCTCCTTAGCACAAATCCAGCTTCCACCCACAGCATGAATATATGGAGCCGATATATACTCAGAAAGGTTCTGGCCGTTCACCCCTCCGGTAGGGATAAATTTCACATCACCGAAAGGACCCGATAAAGCTTTCATTGCCGATAAACCGCCATATACATTTGCCGGGAAAAATTTAACCACCTTTATGTTATATTGAATTGCCATTGTTATTTCGGTAGGTGTGACACAACCCGGAGTAACGGCGATACCGTTTTCAATACACCACTCCACAACCTGCTTGTCAAAACCCGGAGAAACTATAAATTTTGCACCTGCATCTACAGCAGCCTTGCACTGCTCAAGTGTAATTACCGTTCCGGCACCAACCAAAACTTCAGGGCATTCTTTCGATACATTTCTTATTGAATCCAATGCTGCACCTGTACGCATTGTAATTTCCATTACATCAATGCCCCCTGCTAACATTGCTTTTGCAGTAGGTACTGCATTTTTTGCGTCTTCTATAACAACTACAGGAACCACACCTGAGCTGCCAAGCCTTTTTAATACATCCATCATTATACCCCCTCAATTGTACTAACTTATAATTTGTTGCCTTAGCTTTAATATAGAGTATAAACCAGAATTAATGGTATTACAAACACAAAAACTCATTCACAAACACACTACAAATCAATCTTTACCAAATTATCTAACTATTATTATATTTTTCTTTTACATTCTACGTGGATAATATAAATAATCTTGACGGAACCGGCAGTAACGGTGAAATAAGCTTTTCGGCTAAATAGTTAAGCTTTCAAAAAAATCCCGAAACTTAATTGTTTCGGGATTTTTGTATGCCTTGATATTATCTCTTTGAGAACTGTGGTGCACGACGTGCTCCTTTTAAGCCGTACTTCTTTCTTTCCTTCATTCTTGGATCACGAGTTAAGAAGCCAGCCTTCTTAAGAGGAGATCTAAATGCATCATCAGCCTTTAGCAGAGCTCTTGCAATACCGTGACGGATTGCTCCGGCCTGGCCTGTAAAGCCGCCGCCTCTTACACTAATAATAGCGTTGAACTTCCCGATAGTATCTGTGAGAACCAGAGGTGACTTACAGATAACCTTTAGGGTTTCCAGACCAAAATAATCGTCTATTGTTCTATCATTTATTGTTACAGTGCCGTTTCCGGGTACTAATCTGCACCTTGCAACGGATTTTTTTCTTCTGCCTGTACCGTAATACTGTACCTTTGCCATTTTCGTATCCTCCCCTCCACTAAATATTCAGCTCAAGAACTTCGGGCTTCTGAGCCTGATGGTTGTGTTCCGAGCCTGCATAAACCTTTAGCTTCTTAAACATGGTACGACCTAAGCTGTTGCCGGGAAGCATTCTCTTCACAGCAAGCTCAAATACTTTCTCAGGTTGTTTTTCAAGGAAATGTCTGTATTTGACTTCCTTCAAATGGCCAATCCAACCGGTATGACGTCTGTACAACTTCTGATCAAGCTTATTACCTGTTAACACAATTTTGTCCGCGTTAATAATAATAACGAAATCGCCTGTATCAGTATGAGGTGTATAGATAGGCTTGTTCTTGCCGCGAAGAATTTTAGCAACTTCACTTGCCGCACGACCCAGAACCTTACCTTCAACGTCAATAACATACCATTTTCTATCGACTTCTTGTGCCTTAGCCATAAACGTCTTCATTAGGTAACCTCCTTAATATGCTTTACGGGATATTCCCGATAAACTACCCTAAACAATAAAATAACGCCGCATAGTGCAGCGTTATTCATTTTATACAGAAATTGTTTTGCTGTCAAGACGAAAATCTGTTAAATTCAAAATACATCTCTCTAGCTCGTTTATTTGCTCTTTATTTCTCGTTTTCTCTCTTTATTTCATCCGCCGTCC
>CAYMLJ010000001.1:31546-33974 GCA_964391395.1 uncultured Ruminiclostridium sp.
ATCTTCCCGTCCTCGTAGGAAATAGTTACAGTATCGCCTTCCTTGACCTTATCATCTAATATGGCCTCGGCCAGCTTATCCTCTATATGCTCCTGGATGGTTCGCTTTAGCGGTCTGGCGCCATAAATTTTGTCATAGCCTTTATCTGCAAGAAAATCCTTTACTTCTTCAGTGAAGGTTATCTTGATATTGTTCTGCACCATTCGTTTTGCTGTCTCATTCAGCATGAGTTCCCCGATTTTCTTTATCTCCTCACGGCTTAGCGGATGGAATACTATAATCTCGTCAACACGGTTAATAAACTCGGGACGGAAGGTTTTTTTAAGCTCTGTCATAACATTCTTCTTCATGTCTTCGTAATCCCGGCCGGCATTTTCCTCCATTGAACCAAAGCCTAGGCGTTTAGGTTCAACAATATCACGTGCACCCACATTGGATGTCATAATGATTACGGTATTTCTAAAATCTACTGCCCTGCCGGTGGAATCAGTTAATCTACCGTCATCCAAGATTTGAAGAAGCATATTGAACACATCAGGGTGCGCTTTTTCAATTTCGTCAAAGAGAACTACTGAATATGGCTTTCTTCTTACCTTTTCGGTTAACTGCCCTCCCTCGTCATAGCCTACATAGCCGGGAGGTGATCCTACAAGTCTGGATACGCTATGCTTTTCCATGTACTCAGACATATCAATACGAATCATCAGGCTCTCGTCTCCAAAAAGTGCCTCGGCAAGAGCTTTTGAAAGCTCCGTTTTCCCTACACCGGTTGGTCCCGAGAAAATAAAGGAGCCCACAGGACGCTTAGGATCTTTTAGTCCTACTCTGCCTCTTCTTATTGCTCTTGAAACCGCACTTACCGAGTCCTCCTGACCTATAACCCTATTATGAAGAATCGATTCCATATTCTTAAGGCGTTCGGTTTCTTCCTGAGCAAGTCTGCTTACTGGTATACCTGTCCAAGATCCGATAATGCCGGCAATCTCTTCTTCGGTAACAATTTGAGTATTCTTTGAATTCTCCATCTGCCAGGCATCTTTTTTAGCGGTCAGCTCTTCTTTAAGCTTGTTTTCCTCATCTCGAAGCGATGCCGCTTTTTCGAATTCTTGGCTTACAATGGCATCTTCCTTCATTTTGTGCAAGTCTTCAATTTTACGCTCCAAATCCTGCAAATCCGGAGGCGCAGTAAAGCTCATCAATCTTACCTTGCTGGATGCTTCATCTATAAGATCAATGGCCTTGTCGGGTAAATACCTATCGTTTATATATCTGGAAGACATTTTAACTGCCGCATCAATTGCTTTATCAGTGATTTTAACCTTGTGATGAGCCTCATATTTATCTCTTATTCCCATTAAAATCTGTATGGCTTCTTCCTGACTTGGCTCGGAAACGGTAATAGGCTGAAAACGACGTTCTAAAGCAGCATCCTTTTCGATATGCTTGCGATATTCGTCAAGGGTGGTGGCACCGATTATCTGGATTTCTCCTCTGGCCAAAAGCGGTTTTAAAATATTAGCCGCATCTATTGCTCCCTCTGCCGCGCCCGCACCTACTATGGTGTGTAATTCATCTATAAAAAGCACCACGTTTCCGGCGTTTCTTATTTCCTCAATGGACTTTTTCAGTCTGTCCTCAAATTCGCCTCTGTATTTTGCACCGGCAACCATAGACGATAAATCAAGAGTTACAACACGCTTATCTTTAAGGGTCTCAGGCACATTCCCCTCTACGATTTTTTGAGCGAGCCCCTCGCTTATGGCTGTTTTCCCAACACCCGGCTCACCTATAAGGCAAGGATTATTTTTGGTTCTTCGGCTTAAAATTTGAATAACCCGCTCTATCTCTTTATCCCGCCCAATTACCGGATCAATTTTCCCCTCACGAACCATAGCTGTTAAATCGCGACCAAACTGGTCCAATGTAGGTGTATCCACATCGGTTGCCTGCGGTTTGGACTGGGAAGCCGCCATGGGAGTATCCTCACTTAACATTGAGAGGATATTCTCATACAGTTTACGTATATCCCCACCCAAATCGGTGAGAATCTTGACAGCAACACTTTCTCCCTCGCGGAAAATAGCTATGAGTAAATGCTCCGTCCCAATAAAATTCTGCCCCATACGCCTCGCTTCGGCATAACTAAGCTCAAGAACTCTTTTTGTTCTCGGAGTATAAGCTAAACTTTGAGCCGAGCTATCTCCTCCGCCAACCAACTCAAGAATCTTCTGCTTGACACGTTCATCATTTATTCCATTAGAAGCAAGAACACTTGAAGCAATACCTGTTCCTTCCTTAGCAAGCCCCCAAAGGATGTGTTCTGTTCCTATATAAGAATGGCCAAAAGCCTCAGCACATTCTTTTGCCAGAATTAATGCAGCTTCTGCCTTCTTTGTAAACTTTCCGTAAATCATACTAATCACCTCAA
>CAYMLJ010000001.1:34074-46514 GCA_964391395.1 uncultured Ruminiclostridium sp.
TCGCCCATTTTATTCCTGATATATTCGGCTCTCACGCTGTCCCTATCATCCGGCTTTAACAGCTTTCCCGCATATTTTTGCAAGCTGCCTGGCTGTATTTTTAATATCATCTCATTTACGTCCATCTCGGATAAATCCTTTATGATTCCCAGATTAATACCTAAACGTATATCTGAAAGTCTTTTCAGAGCTTCCTCCGAAGTCAGGATTTTGGAGTATTTAAGTATTCCATATGAACGCATAATCCGATCTTCGAATTTATTACTGTTCTTCTTTAATAATTCCTGCCTTAACAGCCTCTCCTGCTCAATAATCTGGTTGCCAATACTTTTTATGCTTTCTACAATATCCTTTTCACTTTTCCCCAGAGTAATCTGGTTTGAAAGCTGGTACATATCGCCATAAGCCTCGGTATTCTCACCGTAAAGTCCTCTTACAGCCAGCCCCAGCTTTCCGCAGGATTCCAGAAAAGCGCGAATATAACCGGTTATGGTCAATGCCGGAAGATGGAGCATAATAGATACTCTGATAGCCGTTCCCACATTAGTCGGGCAACTGGTCAAATATCCTATTTTATCATTAAATGCATATTCTATTTTTTCCGAAATTGCATCATCTAAAGAATTACACAAATCGAAAGCCTTATCAAGCTGCATTCCTGACGCCAGGCATTGTATTCTTAGGTGATCCTCTTCGTTTATCATTATGCTTATCTGCTCATCATCACTGATAAGTGCGCAAGTCTCAAGACAGCTTTCAGCAAGTTCCTTGCTTACCAGATGTTTCTCAACTAAAACCTGGCGCTGTATTGTTTTTAACTCCTTAAAACGGACCAGAGAAAGATTCTCTTTAAGCTCGGGGCACCCTGCAAACAATGCATCACAGGTTTCGTTTATTATGCTCTCCTGATCTTCCTTTGTGCTCCTTTGGGGAAATGGATATGCCGCAAAATTTCTTGCTAGGCGAACCCTGCTGGACACCACTATATCTGAATCCGGTCCTGTATCTATATACCATTTACTCATTTTTCAAGACCCCCTATTTGGCCGGTTAGTTCCTTTATCCGATCACGTATCTCAGCTGCTCTTTCATACGCTTCATTCTTAATACATTCTGAAAGTTCATGTTTCAATTCATCAATTTTAGTATTGGTCAATTGCTGAGATTCAGATTGGTTAGGTATCTTTCCGCGATGATGGGTGTTTCCGTGTAAACGGTTTAGCAACTGCTGCATTGGTTCAAAAAAGACCTCATAGCATTTATTGCAGCCCATCTTTCCAGTACTGTTAAATTCATCTATGGTTAATCCGCATCTATCACATTTAATTACTTTATCTGTTGCTCTTATTTCCTGGTTTTGTATGCTCAAAAGACCTGTAATAAGTGAATTAAGGTCAATTTTTATCCCTTCTGTGCCCGCACATTTACTGCACACATTCATTTTGGTTTTTACACCATTAATAATTTGCGTAAAGTACACTCTTGCTTCCCTTTGTTTACATATCTGACAAAGTGACATAATATCGCCTCCATTAGAGCACTGTCATGCTCATAAGCATGTTCTTAAGAATTGCCGCTCTGACATCGTCCCTTTTATCCAAAGCTACATCGGTAAGGACTTTGTCTGATGTAGCTGCCTTCATTATCATAGCCTCACGAATCTCTATAATATTATAGTCAACAAAGTTATTAATAAATACCTCTGAAGTAAGTTGTGAAATTCTGTCACCTATCGAGGTTATTATGTGCATCAAATAATCTCCCGCAGAATCGACATTAAGTCTTTTAATACTTATATAGCCTCCTCCGCCTCGGCGGCTTTCCACGTAATATCCCTTTTCTGCGGTAAAACGCGTTGATATAACATAGTTAATCTGTGACGGAACACAGTTGAACCTGTTTGCAAGTTCATTCCTCTGTATTTCCACAGTTCCCTCTTCTTCTATTATTAATCCCTTTAAGAAGTTTTCTATAATATCACTCAGTCTTGCCATATTATCACCTCAACGTATTTGACTATCTCTGACTATTATATACTATTTTTTTTATTTGCGCAATATTGATTGCATTGCACAAAGCCGTGACTCTGGCGGCACACAGAACAAAGCACCCTGCTGTTACACAGGATGCTTTGTTTTGATATTATGCGTACTTATGAATTTTTTTACTCTTCAGCATTATTGCGGGCGGCTTCGGTAATAACCTTATCAGCCACCATTGGAGGAGCTTCCTCGTAACGCTCAAATTTCATGTTAAAAGAACCTCTTCCCTGAGTAATTGAGCGGAGATCGGTAGCATAACGGAACATCTCAGCCTCGGGAACCTCGGCAACCACCTGTTGAATTCCGTGTTCAACTGAATTCATTCCCAAAACACGTCCGCGGCGCTTATTAAGATCACCTATTATATCACCCATATAATCATCGGGAATATACACTTCAACACGGCAAATAGGTTCTAAGAGAACCGGACCCGCCTGTTTTACGCCTTCCTTATAAGCAAGGCTGGCGGCAATTTTAAATGCCATTTCCGATGAGTCAACATCATGGTATTTACCGTCAACCAATGTAGCTTTTAAATTCACTACCGGGTATCCTGCCAGTACGCCCTTTTGCATACTTTCTCTTAAGCCCTTTTCAACTGCCGGGAAATACTGCTTAGGAACAGATCCGCCAAATATTTTCTCTTCGAATATTAGGTCTTCTGTCGGTCCGGGCTCAAATTCAATCCAAACATCACCGAATTGTCCGTGACCACCACTCTGCTTCTTATGCTTTCCTTCGACCTTAACCTTCTTCTTGATAGTTTCGCGGTAAGGAATAATAGGATTAATAAGATCCACTTCGACCTTGAATTTGTTTTTCAGCTTACTTGTTAAAATATCGAGATGCTGATCACCAACACCATAAATAATATTCTGCTTAGTCTCGGTATTTAACACCATTTTTAAGGTAGGATCCTCCTCTAAAAGCCTACTCATACCTGTTCCGATTTTATCCTCATCACCCTTAGTCTTTGGAACAATTGCCATGCCAAGCATAGGCTCCGGGAATATAATAGGATTGGCCAAAACAGGCTTTTCCTTTGTTGCAAGAGTGTCGTTCGTATCAGTTGCTGATAGTTTGGCAATTGCACCTATATCTCCGGTTACAAGCTTATTTACGCTAATCTGTTGCTTCCCTTTCATCGCAAAAATACTACTGATCTTTTCGGTTTTTTCTTTATTAACATTATATACAACACTGTCGGGCATCAATGTTCCCGAAATAACCTTTAAGAATGATATTTTGCCTACGAATGGGTCTGCTATAGTTTTAAATACATGAACTACCAACGGCTCTTTATCTCCTGTTTTTATCTCAACAGGCTCCTTGGTTGATGCATCAAGAGCTTTATAGGTTTCATGCTCGCAGTGTGCGGGCATGTATTTAGTAATGGCATCCAAGAAAAGAGTAACTCCTGCCTTTTGTATAGAAGATACACAAATAACTGGAGCAAGCTCACCTGCTTTAGTACCATCCTTAATACCATTATTTATTTCATCCTCGGTAAAAGCTTCCCCTGAAAAATATTTTTCCATGAGATCTTCGTCGGTCTCAGCCACTGCTTCGGCTATGCCTTCTTTATAGCCTTCAGCCTCACTTAATAAGTTAGCGGGGATTTCACCTTCGGTTCTTTCCTTTCCATTAAAATAGATAGCCTTCATATGGGGAACATCAATAATTCCTTTAATCTTGCCATCTTCAATAATCGGAAATTGCATTACAATGACACTATTTCCGAACTTATCCCTTAAATCATTAAATACTTTTGAAAAATCAGCATTTTCCTCATCAAGTTTGCTTATCACAAACATTCTTGGTGTTTTTTTGTCGTTAACTTCCTTCCAGGCTTTTTCAGTACCTACCTGAAGCCCGTCCTTTGCTCCGACCAATATAGCCGCTCCATCAGCTACACTGAGCCCCTCGAGCATTTCTCCCACAAAATCAAAATATCCGGGAGTATCAATAATATTAATCTTAATGTCCTTCCATTCAATAGGTGCAAGAGCTGTTGAAATTGAAAATTTCCTCTTAATTTCTTCCGGATCATAGTCCATTACAGTATTTCCATCGACAACGCTCCCGAATCGATCCGTTGCTCCGGTAATATTCAGCATTGCCTCGACCAGCGTTGTCTTTCCCGCATTGCCATGTCCTAGTAGACATACGTTGCGGATATTTTCACAACTATAGTCTTTCATATCAATTCCCCCTCTTCGGTTAAATTATACAAACCTTTATATTGTATTTGTGCAATTCTCACAAATAAAAGTTTCAAGTTTAGATTATTTTAGAAGTATTATAACAGATATATTTCCTTGAATCAATTTTTTATACTCATTTGAAGATATGTAAGATAAATATTAAATTATTTCGTCGTCATCATAGCAAGAATATATATCTGAGAATTCTATATTTATCCTGTTAACCAAGTTTTTCGATTGTATTGCCTGAGATTCATTCAGGGATGAACATATGTCCTTATCTAATATTTTTATTGGTATAGTAATTTCAAAAGTTGTGCCGGCAAATTTTTTACTTGATGCTTGTATCTTTCCGTTATGAGCTTCCACAAAAACTTTAACCAGATATAAGCCTATTCCGCTTCCTTCTGTATTTCGGGCATCATACTCGTCTTCTTGATTGAACAGTTCAAAAAGCTCGTTACACTTTTTTTCTGAGATACCTATGCCTGTGTCGGTAACTGAAAATACTATATCATTCTCTCTTTCATCAATTTTAACGGTAATGGTTCCGTTTTTATCGGTAAATTTTATTGCATTGGAAATAAGATTGAGTATAATTCTTTCAATCATATCCGGATCGCAGGCTGTTATTCTGGATTGTACAGAGGATTCGAATAGTAAATTAATGCCTTTTGATTCTGTATATCTTTTAACTGAATTTGTTATATCCCTTATTAGCTTCACAATATCATAATTTCTAAGTTTTATTTTCAGAAAACCATTGTCATGACGGTTTATATCAATAAGATTAGTGGTTAAGCGCATAATTCTTAAACAATTTTGCCGGATAATGTCCATTTGTTTTGATGCTTTGACCTTATATGCCTCGCAATCAGTGTTTTTCTTATAGCTATTAACAAGTTGGATTGAAGAAAAGATAACATTCAACGGTGTTTTAAGTTCATGAAACATATGGGTAAAAAAGGCTTGTCTGCTTGAGCCGATAGTTTCAATGCTTTCAGCCATACTGTTCAACGCTTTAGCCACCAACCCCATCTCATCCTCATTTTTAATTTTTACTCTGTAAGAGTAATCTCCGGCCAAGTATTTTTTTGACGCACTTTTTATTGCTGAAATTGGGTTCATTATGTATTTCTCTGTAAGATAGACTATTATCAATAATACCGGTATAAAAACACCGATGGACACAAGCTCTATAGAAAGGCTGCGTTTATACGCTTCAAATATAATGGCATAAGTTGAATAACCTCGCATAGTTTCAATAATTTGAAACCCTTTAAGCAAAAATATGGCTATAAGAATCATAAGGGGAGTTATAATAGACATGATCATAATTGAGAGTTTAACTCTGACACTGAAACCTTTTATCATATCTCCTCCAAAAATCAACTTCCAAATAAGTATGTAAATACTAATTTGGTTAAATTATTGTCTTAACTATTATATTTGCCCTGATACGATATATTATAACAGTTTTATAGTAGTTTTTTTAATTATTGCATAAAAACAGTCTGCAAAATAGGACTTCAGAACTATAACCTTAGTAAATAATGACCATTTTAAGTTTATCAAGATTAAAAATAATCAAAAAAGAGGATGAATATTTCCCCATTCATCCCCTCATGTTTACAATATTGAACTTCTTAGCGTTTTACCCTGGCATTACCTTGCCAGATACTCCAGACCTGCTCTTCATCAGCAGGCTGGGCATAGTCTGTCAAGAATGTTGTTGCCATAGCCCCAGTTGCCCATGCAAATTGCAGCCATTTTTCCGGTTCCCAATCCCTTAAAATACCATACAGTAAGCCGCCTACAAAGCCGTCACCGCCGCCTATACGATCTAAAACGCCTATAGGACGAGGCTCTACTACATGCCAAGAATCACCCTCAAGCATAATGGCTCCCCAAAGGTGGTTATTGGTATCAACAACCTGGCGAAGAGTGGTTGCATAAACAGAAGCATGAGGATATGCTTTTTTAACTCTTTCGATCATACCCTTAAAGCTTTCAATTTTAGCGGCAATATCTTTACCTCCGGCCTCAGGGCCTTTAATTCCAAGACATAGCTGGAAGTCTTCCTCGTTACCTTCCAAAACATCGGCAATTCCTGCAATTTCAGTAAAGATCGCTCTGAGCTCTTCTTCTCTGCCCTTCCAGAAAGTAGCCCTATAATTCATGTCAAAAGAAATGCGGGTTCCATGCTTTTTAGCCGCTCTTGCTAGCTCTAGACAGAATTTTCCTGTTTCAGGAGATAAAGCAGCAATAAGGCCTGACATATGAACCATCTGAACTCCTTCTTTTCCGAAGATTCTTTCCAGATCAAAATCTTCTACACTTAGGATCCTGCCCACTTCACCGGCACGATCATTGTGCACCCTTGGCCCTCTTGATCCATAACCGCTATCAGCTATATTGAATTGATGACGGTATCCCCAAGGTCCTCCCTGCGGTACATCCTTACCCTCATACTCCATATGCCTCGATCTAAGGTTACTTTTGATTATGGCAGAAATCGGGCTGTCTTTTACAAAATTAGTCAGTATCTTAACCGGAAGCCCCAGATAGGATGATATGCTTCCTACATTTGATTCAGCACTTGTAACCTGCATAGTAAAAGTATCACTGCTGTGAACAGGTTGCCCGTTTTGAGGAGTTATCCTAACTCCCATACTTGTCGGTATGACAAGTGAATAAGCACAATCTTTACGCAGTTCCATAATATACCTCCTAGATAATTAAATAATAATATGCTCTGCTCCATAGCATTTGTCATCCTGAACGCAGTGAAGGATCTTATAGTATGACCGCAAGATTCTTCATTCCGCGGAGCGTAATAAGGAATGACATTATGCTCAGCTCCTTGGCAAGCCGTGGCTATGCCTCACTGTCAAATAATTTTTTGTATGCCCACAGTCCCAAAGCGGGATTGCTTATATAGAATATTTCCTCGCCATCTTCCAAAGTATTAAAACCATCCTTCAGGTTTTGAGGATTGTATTTTTTAAGCGCTTCCTCTAACGGCATGTATTTAAAGTTTACACTTTCGACTTCCTCGCCTGATAACTTTTGAGTCGAATAGGTTATATTGAATCTGCCGTCCGATGAACCGTGTATTAAATGAGCTGCTGCTGAGAGGTTTTCCTTTAAATCGTCATTAGCATTATACTGCTCCAAAATCTTAATTCGGCCGACATACCCATATTTTCTTATGAGCTTGTCTATCTGGTCGTCCTCACCAAACTTCCTTACTCCCGGAGCCAGGATTATCAATTCCCCGTCGTCAGCGATAGCCATACGAGTTCTGTAAATTGATTTATTTCCCAACCATGTACTCTTAAACTCTCTCTCATCAAGATAGACCACAACCTTTTTTAAAGGCTTATCAAGAAAGATTAGGTTTTTCTCTTTGCTCATTTCCACAGCCTCTTCAAAGAGCTTGCGTTCTCTGCCTATGAACAAGCCTTCAAGATTCACATCGTTCTGCTCTGCGGTGGTAACGGTGAGCACATACATTAATGGCAGTTCAGCCAAAAATCTTTCTTCAGCATAGTCAAATACTTTTCTGACAGGTGAATGGTCTCTTCCCATCATTCTTTCCATGCCATAGACTGCACCGAGAAAATGGGATTTATTTATGATTGTACTGCCTCCGCAGCCAACTAATACATTCTTTGTGTAGTTTGCCATACCCACAACCTCATGGGGAACAACCTGCCCAATAGAAATAATAAGGTCGTAGGTGCTGTCTATTATCCGGTTATTGACCTCAACATCAATAGGGTAATCAATAAGGCCTCCGGATACCTCTTTTACATAGTCTGACGGAATCTGCCCGATTTTTACTATATCAGTTCTCCACTTGTGAGGAATAATGGCTTCATAGGGTACATCGGCCCCAAAAAATTCCAAGCATTCCTCTTTTGTCATAGCTTCATGGGTCCCCAAAGCTGGCATTATATCAACCTGACATTTTCCTTTAAGGAGTTTGTAATATAGCGCGGTAATTTTGCCGGCATAGGAATGAAGCCGTGTTAAATCAGGAGGTAGAAGCAAAATTTTAGATAGATTTCTTCCTTCCAATGATTTTTGCAAAGCCTCCAAAAGAGTACTATCTGTGATGGATCTGCCTTTACTGGCCTTTATGGAAATATTCATATTACACACCTTCCTTTACACCCCTGAGTACGCTGAAAAGCCTCCGTCGACCGGTACTACGACGCCGGTGACAAATTTGCTACCATCAGAGCATAGCCAAAGTAATGTGCCCAAAAGCTCTTCCGGTTCTCCAAAACGCCCCATGGGAGTCATGTTTAGAATCTTTGTGGTTCTCTCGGTAGGGGAACCATCGGGATTAAACAGAAGGGCTTTATTCTGTGCAGTTGAGAAGAACCCCGGAGCAATTGCATTTACGCGAATTCCAACCTTTGAAAAATGCACTGCCAACCATTGCGTAAAATTTGATACAGCCGCCTTGGCGCCGCTATAGGCCGGTATTTTTGTTAGCGGAACAAAAGCATTCATAGACGATACGTTTACTATTATTCCGTCTCTTTCTATCATATCTTTAGCAAATGCTTGGGTCGGTATAAGAGTACCCAAGAAATTTAAATTAAAAACAAACTCTATTCCCTTAGGATCCAGATCAAAAAAAGTTATAAGGTCCTTTTGATCTTCCAGATCCTCTTTAAATAGATATTCCTTTGTCGTTGTTCCCTTAGGGTTATTGCCCCCTGCACCGTTAATCAATATGTCACAGGGCCCAAACTTTTCAAATACGATATTTCGAGCATTCTTCATGCTCTCATATTCGAGTACATTCCCGCTGATACCTATAGCTATGCCGCCCTCTTGATTAATTTGGTCAGCTACCGCTTTAGCTCTATCTTCTGTTAAGTCCAGAACCGCAACCTTCGCTCCATTTTGAGCCAAGGTCTTGGCAAAAGCACTGCAAAGCACCCCTCCGCCACCAGTAACAACGGCAACTTTATTTTTTAGATCTACATTAAAAGGTAATTGATAACTCATTTTTTTCTCCTTTTCCTTAATGGTAAAATTAATTCTAAGGACAAATGCTATACCGTATAGGTTGATGCAGCTGTAGAACCGCCCTCTCCGGTCCAATTAGTATGGAAGAACTCTCCGCGGGGCTTGTCCAGTCTTTCATAAGTATGAGCACCGAAGTAGTCCCTCTGCGCCTGCAATAAATTAGCAGGAAGTCTTTCGCATCTATACCCGTCGTAATAGTTAAGTGCGGTAGCAAAAGCCGGAACAGGGAGTCCATTTATAACAGCCTCAGCCACAACCTTTCTCCAATTTGCTTGAGCTTTTTCTACCGTGCCTTTAAAGAAGGGATCTAATAGAAGATTAGTTAAATTAGGATCCTTATCAAAGGCTTCTTTTATCTTGCCCAAGAAGGCTGATCTGATAATACATCCGCCGCGCCACATTAAAGCAATTTCACCGTATTTTAAATCCCAATTATAGGATTTTGCAGCTGCTTGAAGTAATGTATATCCCTGTGCGTAGGATACTATTTTAGAAGCATACAGGGCATCCTTTATGGCATCAATAAATGCCTTTTTATCACCACTAAAGCTCGGCTTTGGTCCTGTCA
The DNA here is from genome assembly GCA_964391395.1 of uncultured Ruminiclostridium sp. Classification (GTDB taxonomy): domain Bacteria; phylum Bacillota; class Clostridia; order DSM-8532; family DSM-8532; genus DTU059. The sequence continues at coordinate 43,938 of CAYMLJ010000001.1, forward strand.
GTATTTTTGAGGCTGCAACTCTTTCTTCCTTTATCGCCGATAAGCATCTTGAATAAACAGCTTCACCAATCAATGTTAGAGGAATTCCCTCATCCAATGATGCTATAGAGGTCCATTTTCCGGTACCCTTTTGGCCTGCGGTATCAAGAATTTTATCTACTATGGGCTCCCCGTCGGTGTCTTTATATGCCAGAATATCCCGAGTTATTTCAATCAGGTAGCTGTCCAACTCCCCTTCATTCCACTCTTTAAAGACTTCATGCATTTCTTGAGCCGACATGCCCAAATAATCTTTCATAAGTTGATATGCTTCACAAATTAACTGCATATCGCCGTATTCAATCCCGTTGTGAACCATCTTTACAAAGTGACCTGCCCCATCACTTCCGACCCAATCACAGCAAGGAGTTCCGTCTTCGACCTTTGCACATATACTTTGAAATATGGGCTTAACGTGCTGCCATGCATCTTGCGAGCCACCCGGCATCATGCTTGGTCCTTTAAGAGCCCCTTCTTCTCCTCCCGAAACTCCTGTGCCGATGTACAATAAGCCTTTACTCTCTACATATTTTGTGCGTCGAATTGTATCCGGAAAATGCGAGTTTCCGCCATCTATAATAATGTCGCCTTTTTCAAGGTGAGGAATAACCATGTCAATAAAGTCATCAACAGGTTTTCCTGCCTTTACCATCAACATTACTTTTCTGGGAGTCTTTAAATTATCTACAAGCTCTTTTATGGAATAAGTCCCAATAATGTTCTTTCCCTTTGCTCTACCTTCAACAAAATTAGTTACTTTCTCTGTGCTGCGGTTAAAAACAGCCACTGTAAAGCCTTTACTCTCCATGTTCATAACAAGATTTTCACCCATTACTGCCAAACCAATAAGACCAATATCTGCTTTGTTCATAACTAAATCCTCCTTTTGATTGTTATATATTTGATTTATTGTCTCCATTATATATTAAAAATATGAATCTTTCTTTCATGTAATTGTTGATTTTATTGCAAATATTGCTATAATGTACATGGAGGTGATATGGTGAATAGCACAAATCAGCCTTTTACGCACAGGCAATATATGTTAAGCGACAATTTTGAATTTTTCCACTATAAAGATAACGGCCCTCTTGAAGTCGAATATCATAAGCACGATTTTTTTGAAATATATTTTCTTATTTCAGGTGAGGTTACCTATGTAATTGAAGGTAAATCATACACCTTAAAGCCTTGGGATATTATACTTATAAATAATAAGGAGCTGCATAAGCCCATCATTAATCACGGATCAATATACGAGCGGATAGTTATCTGGGTTGATCCCGATTTTATCTCTAAGATCAGCACCTCTGATTCCGATTTAAATATGTGCTTTGAATCTACCTTAAAAAACAAATATAATCTTCTCCGCCCCGGCACCGAAATTCTGAATATCATAAAAGTAATTCTCGGTAAGCTTAATAGAATACTGTTTACCGATAGCTTTGGTTCAGAAATATTGAAGGAGCTATATTTGACTGAGCTTATTGTTTTTCTCAACAGAGCCTATACAGATACCGATTTAGTGGATATCGGAGATGACGTTACCTATAATTCCAAAATAAATGAAATAATTAAATATATAAATCAAAACTTGGCTAAAGATCTTTCACTGGATGTGCTGTCCTCCAGGTTTTATTCCAGCAAATATCATTTATTACGGGAATTTAAGAAGCATACTGGATATACTCCTCACGAATATATCACTCTAAAAAGGCTTATTACATCTAAAGAGTTGTTAAGAAGCGGCATGAGCATATCTGATGTATGCCATGAATGCGGATTTAATAACTATTCGAACTTTATACGAAGCTTTACTAATGCTTTTAACATATCTCCGAAAAAGTATGCTAATAAGTATGTTTTATAGTTTTTCAATGATGCTCGAGTAGCTTCTTATCATAAATAACAAGGGCTGCCTCAAACGTACAAAATGTATTCTGAGACAGCCGCTGATTATTTTGCTTTATGTTTAATTATGATACTTTTGCTGAAACCTTAACTTCAATGTTTCCTCTTGTAGCATTGGAATATGGGCATACGTAGTGAGCTTCGTTTACAACCGCATCAGCCGCTGCTTGATCCAATCCGGAGATTATTGCAACAATATCAACTGCCAATTCAAAGCCGCCGCTTTCGTTTTTTCCTATGCCAACTGTAACCTCGACTCCAGGAGTCGGAATGGGTAGTTTCTTTTCTCTTATAACATGTTGAAGAGCGCTTCCGAAGCATGCGGCATACCCTGCGGCAAAAAGCTGTTCGGGATTAACTCCGTTCTTTTGCGCTTCGGGTGCACCCCCCATCTCCACAGGTGCTGTCATTGAAAATTCCAGTGGACTATTTTCAACTACTACTTTTCCGCTTCTTCCTTTTGTGGAAACAGCAGTGGTTTTGTACATAATATTCATACGTTTCGCCTCCTTCTTAAAGGGTTTGCAAATTGAGCAAACTGTTATTGTTGTATTATTACCCTTAAATCTGTTACTGTATCAAAAAATATGTTTTGTTGCTATTGTAGTGTGGTAATTTCAGGATATA
>CAYMLJ010000002.1:0-41630 GCA_964391395.1 uncultured Ruminiclostridium sp.
CATCTATTACAGCACATATTAATAAATTGTTATGCTTGAGCTTATGGTATAATATCATTCAAAAAGAAAGTTAAATTAATGGAAGATAAAATAAGATTGCAAAAATATATGGCTCAGTGTGGTGTTGCATCAAGACGACACGCCGAGGAACTGATACAGGCCGGTAGGGTCAAAGTAAACGGAGATATAGTCACCGAAATGGGCATTCGTGTATCGGAGCAGGATAGAGTCGAAGTTGACGGAAAACTTATAAAAAAAGAAAAAAAGCTTATATATATTATGCTGAATAAGCCATCAGGCTATGTTTCCACCGTTTCTGACCCTGAGGGAAGAAAAACCGTTTTGGATCTTATTGATGGGGTAAATGAGCGTATTTATCCGGTAGGACGTCTTGATTATGACACTACCGGTTTAATTATCCTTACAAATGACGGGGATTTCGCTTTTCAAAATACTCACCCCGGACAGGAAACCAGAAAAACCTATATAGCAGAAGTATTAGGCATGCCGTCTAACAAGGCACTGCAAGCTTTGAGAAAAGGCATAATGCTTGATGGCAAAATATCCGCTCCTGCCCAGGTTGAAATTGTGGATATAAAACCAAAAAGCACAGTATTAAAAATTATTATACATGAAGGCAGAAACAGGCAGGTTAAGCGTATGTGTGAAGCTGTAGAGCATCCTGTATTGCGGCTTAAGCGAACAGCTGTCGGAAGCCTCACATTGGGTGATTTAAAACTCGGTGAGTGGAGGTATTTATCAACTAAAGAAGCTAAACAGATCAGGGGGAAGATAAATGGATAAGCAACAAGGTCAGCAATGCAGGGTTAAATCAATCTTTTTTTATCTCAAAGAATCGTTAAAGTTTTATGATGTTGATAAACCCACTGTTGCACAAATAGTATTTATATTAATACTTGCAATTATGTTCGGGGGTTATATTATTGCAAGACCTTACACCGAGGATGTTTTTTTATACTATGAGCAAATAAGTGTAAGCCTCATGGAGCAGGTTGAAGCTAGGAGTGTTGATTTTTCCTTAATTAATATGGAAGTTGTTTACAAGATGCTTGAATCTACTATGATAGTATTGGCTATTTATGCAGTAATAAAGGCTATTACCTATATTATTGCGACATATTACGGTGCATTTTATTTTTATAGCTTGACTGATCCGGATACTACAGCGGTTCAAAGAACGGTAATGTTTCTTAAAAAGCTGGCTAAAATTATTATCTTCAATCTCATGTTCTACGGAATTTTTGCATTAATTGTTTTCCTAATATTTATGTTGACAGTATTCATTGCCTTTTTCTTTCCCGCAATTATTTCCATTACAACTTTCTTACCTATTGTTGTTTTGGCTGTCGATATGCTGTTTATATTTAAGAACCTATTAATTATTGAGTTCGATACCGGCATTTTCAAGAATTTTAAAGTGTCGCTTGATATAACCAAGGGATGCAAAAGAAAAGTAATCTTTAACGGACTTTGGCCTCATTTTCTTGGTCTTATTTTGAGTACCTTTGCCATTGATGTGCAAAATCCAATTCTTGCCCTTTTTATAGTTGCATTCTTTGAGGTCATAGTACTTTTAATATTCCATAGATTAACTTCTCTGATGTTTATAGACGCTGCTTCTCTTGAAAGAAAAGATAAAAAACCGGAAAAGAATAAAGATGTGGAATAAAAAAAGAGTATTTATCAATTAAGTTGACACAATACATCAAAAACAATATAATTTTTTTGTTGTAAAAAAATAATGTCCCCAAGTTTGCGAGTGGGGTTCTATTGATATAGGGAGGATAAATTAAATGCTTAAGTACAGAGAAATAGAAAAAGCAGATTCTGAAGTAGCGGAAGCTATTTACAATGAGATTGAAAGGCAGTCCGATAAAATCGAGCTCATTGCTTCCGAAAATTTTGTTAGCAAAGCTGTCTTGGAGGCTGCTGGGACTCCTTTGACAAATAAATATGCAGAAGGCTATCCGGGAAAACGTTATTACGGTGGGTGCGAGCATGTTGATGTAGTTGAATCCCTTGCTATCAGCAGAGCAAAAGAGCTTTTTGGTGCAGAACATGTGAATGTTCAACCTCATTCAGGTGCACAGGCTAATATGGCTGTTTTTTATGCGGTTCTTAAGCCCGGCGATGTTTTTATGGGCATGGATCTTGCTCACGGTGGCCATTTAAGCCATGGTATGGCTTTGAATATGTCAGGAAAGTATTTTAAACCCGTTCCTTATTGTGTAAAAGAATCCGATGGATTGATAGATTATGATGAATTACGTAAAACAGCCTTGGAAACAAAGCCAAAGATGATTGTTGCCGGGGCCAGTGCTTATTCAAGAACTATAGATTTCAAAGCATTCAAAGAAATTTGTGATGAAGTGGGCTGTTACCTTATGGTGGATATGGCTCATATTGCTGGACTTGTTGCCGCAGGCATACACCCAAGCCCGGTACCTTATGCCGATTTTGTTACCACCACAACGCACAAAACCTTAAGAGGTCCAAGGGGTGGTATGGTTTTATGCAAAGAGAAATATGCTAAGGATATCGATCGTTCTGTATTTCCTGGCATACAAGGCGGCCCGTTAATGCATGTTATAGCAGGAAAGGCTGTTTGTTTCAAGGAAGCTCTATCCCCGGAATTTAGGGAGTACCAGAAGCAGATTATAAAGAACGCAACAACATTGTCTCAAGCTCTTATTGAAAAAGGTTTTGAAATTGTATCCGGAGGTACCGACACTCATCTTATGCTGATCAATGTAACCAATAAGGGTATAACCGGAAAAGACGCCCAATTGATGCTTGATGAGGTCATGATAACAGTTAATAAAAACGGAATTCCTTTCGATACCTTAAGTCCTGCTGTTTCAAGCGGTATACGAATCGGAACACCGGCAGTTACCACCCGGGGTATGAAAGAAAAAGAAATGATTGAAATTGCTGAACTGATAAATATGACATTAAGCGGTGGTTTCGAAAGTAATAAGCAGGGGATAATAGAAAGAGTAGGTCAACTTACCGCACGTTTCCCACTATACAAATAGTAAACATGCCGAAAAGCAATGATTGACAAAGCGGGATCAAGTGAGTATAATATTTCATGTTGACCTTCTGGGAGCTTATATTCATGCTTTTTAGGAGGAATTAGAATTGAAACTTGACATAACCTCAATCATAAAGGATAATGGCGGAACCATTAATATTCAGATGGAAGAAGCTTTAGAAGACTTAAGAACAAGCCTTGGTACGGTTTCTTTTACAAGTCCGGTCAATTTTTCCGGAAGAATAACCAATAATAATGGTATGCTTAAGTTAAAGGGTCTAGCCAAAGTAAGCTATTCAACTGTTTGTGACAGATGTGTACAAAACATTGAGCGAGAGCTTATTATCGATATTGATGAGGGTATCATTGAAAAGAAAAATACCGATGAAGAGATTGCCGAAATCTTTGAAGATGACAGATTTACATTTAGCGGCAACTCTCTTGATTTAGACAGAATATTGGCAGACTGCATATTGACAAGTATTCCAATGACGCAAGTTTGCCGTGAGGATTGTTCGGGGTTATGTCCCGTATGCGGAGCAGAGATTAGCGGAGAAGGTTGTAACTGCAAGGATAACGGTTCATCGGATTCGCGATTTGAAATATTAAAAGGATTTTTTGATTAATATTGCAATAACAGCAGGAATGCTGATTATGCCAACACTGAACGGAGGTGTTACAAATGGCGGTACCAAAAAATAAAGTGTCGAAGCAAAGAAAAAACAAGAGAAGAACCCACTACAAGCTTTCAGCGCCGAATCTGGTTGCATGTAAAAAGTGTCATGCACTCAAGCTTCCGCACGTAGTTTGTAAAGAATGTGGAACTTATGATGACAAGGAAGTAGTGAAGGTAGACGAAAAGAAGTAATCATCTCCGGAGCATTCCAACGACTCAAAAAGTAGTAGCAGCTTTATATAGCTGCTATTGTTTTTTTACGAGGTTTTTATTATGCATAAAATTGAGATATCAAGCATCCAGAAAGATAGCATAGCAGAAGAGCTGGGGATAGAGCCGGGCGATTTTTTAGTATCTATAAACGAACAAGAGATACATGATGTATTTGACTATAAATTCTATTGTGCCGATACGAAATTGACTCTTGAGATAGAGAAAAAAAATCGAGAAAACTGGCAGTATGAAATTGAAAAAGATGAGATGGAGGATTTGGGCATAGAATTTTGTACCTCTTTGCTGGACGAGGAAAAGTCCTGCCGCAATAAATGTATTTTTTGCTTTATAGATCAGCTCCCAAAAGGAATGCGCGATACTCTCTACTTTAAAGATGATGATGCCAGACTATCATTCTTATATGGCAACTATATTACAATGACTAACCTTTCTGATGAAGAGATTGGCAGGATTATTCGTTATCGTATGTCTCCGGTTAACATATCGGTTCATACAACAAACCCGGAACTTCGAGTAAAGATGTTAAATAACCGTTTCGCGGGAGATATTCTTGAGAAGATAAAGCGTTTTACTTCAAATGGAATTATAGTAAATTGCCAGATAGTTCTCTGCCCCGGAATAAATGATGGCGATGAGCTTGACAGAACCATAAGAGAGCTTACTTCCCTTGCACCCGAGCTTCACAGTATTTCTGTGGTTCCGGTAGGTCTTACACGATTTAGAGATGACTTAGCACAATTAACACCTTTTAACCAGGAAAGTGCCTTAAAAGTTGTTAATCAGGTTGAGGCATGGCAAGAGAAATTGTTAATAAAATTTGGCAGCCGATTAGTATATATAGCCGATGAGATTTATATAATGGCCGAAAAGCCGCTTCCCGACTATGAAGCCTACGAAGATTTTCCCCAGATTGAGAATGGTGTAGGGATGGTTTCCTCGTTATTATACGAGGCAAAAGAGGCCCTGGAAGAGCTTCAACTTGTCGGTGAAATTGAGAAAACTGTAAGTATTGCCACCGGAACATCGGTTTTTGAGCATTTTAAGAGAATCACCTCATATATTGAAGACAATATAAAAGGCTTAAAGATTAATGTTTATCCTGTCGAAAATACCTTTTTTGGCCCCGGTGTTACTGTAACCGGCCTTTTAACGAGTTGTGACCTTATTAGAGCGCTTATTAACAAAGACTTGGGTGATAAGCTTCTACTGTGCAAAAACATGTTCAGAGCGGGCACAGACGTAATGCTTGATGATGTAACGGCTGGTGAACTGGAAGATAAGCTGGGAGTCGAAATTCAAATAGTTGATGCAGAAGGACACGCTTTTATAGATGCTCTTGTCCAAAGCTGATACTTAATAAATAAATTCATAAAATCATTAACAATTTTGCGTCCTCGGGAATATACTTAATTGACAGGAGCTGGCACGGAGGTTATGCACATGAGGATTATAGTGCTTAAGATGCCCGGATTCCTGGGAGGAATACTCAGGCGTTTGCTTAAAATCCATTAGAATGGGCACGAAGAAAAAATAAGAAACGGATATGCCGATTGCATATCGCACACCTTGTTTAATTCACAATAAAAAATGTGGCATTCAGCACGCCACATTTTTTATTTAAACTTTCATTCTAATTATACAGATTTAGCTATTTTACTGGAACGCAGGCATTTAGCACAAATGTGCATACTTTTTGAAACGCCTTCAACCTCAACTTTAACCTTTCTAATGTTAGGTTTCCAGACTTTATTACTTCTTCTGTGAGAGTGACTCACCTGTATACCAAAATGTTGACCTTTATCACATACTTCGCACTTTGCCATTTGCTACACCTCCCTGCAATCCATATATATAAATGGATATATCTTAATAATCAATTCTTTAACAGCAAAAATCATTTTATCATAATATCGAATGTATTAGCAACTATTTTTAAAAATTAATCATATTTTGCATGAAATCTTATTCTCATATAGAAAACATTACTAATTTAGCATATTTCAATTGAATTCTTTAATTGAATACGGTTATTAATGCAAAAAGCATATAAAACATACTAAAGCTTAATAAAAATTCAGTAATTATCCCATGATTGACATGAAGCATTTGATACTGATATAATACTAGGAAATAACTGAATAATCCCTGAATAAATGCAATGAAGGAGCAAGTTTTTCATTCAATAATCTTTTAAGAGAGCCAATGGTTGGTGTAAATTGGCAAGATTTATGGAAACGGATCTCTCCCGAGCAGTTCTTCTGAAAACAAAGTAAGAGGAAACGGTCAGCCCCGTTACAGGCAAAGGTTTGTTTGAACCTAGTGAGGTCTTTATTGTGAGATAAAGATAAAATAGGGTGGTAACGCGTAGAGTATATCCCTCGTCCCTGTTGTATTATATAACGACGGTCCGAGGGTTTTTTGTATACATAAAATAGTTAAAAAAACCAAACCATGCAGGAATTAGTTAGCATATAAAATATTTAAAAAGGGGTGGAAGACGTGAAAGCATCCGATACAATTATTAAGAGTTTGCTCAATGAAAATGTTGATACTGTTTTTGGCTATCCCGGGGGACATATATTAGAGGTATATGAATCGCTAAGAAAGTCAAAAATTCATCACGTCTTGGTTCGCCAGGAACAAGCAGCTGCTCACAGCGCAAGCGGGTATGCCAGAGTTTCCGGCAAGGTGGGAGTATGTATCGCTACCTCAGGACCCGGAGCGACAAATTTAATTACGGGTATCGCAACAGCTTATATGGATTCAATTCCTCTTGTTATAATTACAGGTCAGGTCAATTCCTCTAAAATAGGCCGAGACATGTTTCAAGAGGCAGATATTACAGGCGCGACCGAATCTTTTACTAAGCACAGTTATTTGGTTAAGAATGAAAAGGATTTGCCAAGAATCATAAAGGAAGCCTTTTACATTGCATCTACAGGAAGGCCCGGACCTGTACTTATTGATATTCCCAGCGATATCCAGGCGGCAAAGGTTGAAAAACCAATTATTCCTGAATCTGTTGATATAAGAGGTTATAAACCAACTACCAAAGGACATGTGGGGCAGATAAAACGTGCCATTAAATCTATTTCCGAAAGTAAGCGCCCCCTTATTATAGCCGGGGGAGGAGTAATTCTTTCTGATGCCAAAGGTGAGCTTTTGAATTTTGTTGAAAAAACCGGCATTCCATTAGTTCACACGCTGATGGGCAAAGGATCATTACCTAGCCATAACAGCCATTATTTTGGAATGATTGGAAATCACGGATTTTCAGAAGCAAATCGTGCAGTAGGAAAAGCCGATTTATTAATAATTATCGGGGCAAGAGTCGCGGACAGAACATGGGGCAAAATTGCCGATAAAATACACGAGGGTATGCGATTAATTCATATAGATGTGGACCCGGCAGAAATCGGCAAAAATGTGGGAATCCAAATACCGCTTGTTGGCGATGCCAGAACAATACTTGCACAAATGGTTGAGAAGGCTGAAAAAGTAAATACCGATGAGTGGCTCAATGAGCTTAAAAGCTATAAATGCGCTATAAATAGCAATAAATCCGGTTTGGTGAATCCTAAATGTGCAATTGAGGCAATCTCTAATAATTTGAACGATCAAGCTATTATGGTTGCAGACGTTGGACAGAATCAAATATGGGCTGCAAGGTATTTTGAAGACAAAATAGGTAGAACCTTTCTGACATCGGGTGGTTTAGGTACTATGGGTTACGGCTTACCGGCTGCGATAGGAGCGAAGATAGCCGCACCAAAACGACAGGTTGTAGCGGTTGTAGGAGACGGCGGTTTTCAGATGAGCCTCCAAGAGCTAGGCACAATTTCACATAACAACTTAGGAATTATTATACTACTTTTTAACAACTCAAGGCTTGGTATGGTTAGAGAACTTCAGGACAGAGCCTATGGAAAAATCAATGCGGTAGAACTGGACAGGAATCCTGATTTTATCAAGCTATGTGATGCATACAAAATTAAAGGTGTAAGAATTACAAATGATTCAGAATTGGAAGATGCATTTAATAAAGCTATCAAGCATAAAGGCCCTTTTGTAGTGGAATGTGTGGTGGATCCCAACGAGAATACTTTATTATGATATATAGAATGGAAAAGAATTCTAAATAAAGCAGGGAGTGAAGTAAATGAACAGACATGTTCTCTCGGTACTGGTTGAAAACCAGTCCGGCGTACTTAGTCGCGTATCCGGTCTATTCAGCCGAAGGGGCTATAATATTGACAGCCTGTCAGTTGGCGAAACAGAGGATCCAAAGGTATCCCGCATGACTATCGTTGTGCGTGGTGACGATTACATTCTTGAGCAAATTAAGAAACAACTTAATAAACTAATTGATGTAATCAAAATTGTTGAGCTTGACACACACAAATCAGTGTTTAGAGAGCTGGCTATGATTAAGGTTAATACAACAATGGATACTAGAGCTGCTGTTATAGAAATTGTATCTATCTTCAGAGCAAATATTGTTGATGTATCTAATGAAACTCTTACAGTTGAAATGACAGGGGACGAATCAAAAATCGAAGCATTTATAAGTCTTATGGACAATTACGGAATCGCAGAAGTTGTTCGTACAGGACTTACCGCTATTGAAAGAGGAAGCAAACAAATTAAAAATCAAAGGAAATATGAGGAGGAATAAGTCATGGCAAAAATGTATTATGAAAAGGATTGTAATCTCAAATTGCTGGAAGGAAAAACCGTTGCAGTTATAGGTTATGGCAGCCAAGGTCATGCTCATGCTCTTAATTTACATGAGTCCGGTGTAAATGTGGTTGTTGGGCTATATGAAGGCAGTAAATCATGGAAATTGGCTCAAGATGCAGGACTCAGCGTCGCTACGGCAGCAGATGCAGCTAAGCAAGCTGATATTATTATGATTCTTGTTAATGACGAAAAACAGCCCAAGCTTTACAAAGAAAGTATTGAATCAAACTTAAGAGCTGGGAAGAGTTTAGTTTTTGCCCATGGTTTTAACATTCACTTCGGACAGATTGTTCCTCCTAGTGATGTAAATGTGTTTATGATTGCTCCTAAAGGACCCGGCCATACAGTAAGAAGCCAGTTCCAGGAAGGTAGAGGAGTTCCTTGCTTAATAGCAGTGCATCAGGATGCAACAGGTGATGCACAGGAGTTAGCTTTAGCCTATGCAGCAGGAATCGGCGGAGCAAGAGCCGGGATTCTCGAAACTACTTTTAAAGAGGAAACAGAAACAGACCTCTTTGGAGAGCAAGCAGTTCTCTGCGGCGGAGTTTGCGAATTAATGAAAGCAGGCTTTGAAACTCTTGTTGAAGCCGGTTACCAGCCCGAAAGTGCATATTTTGAATGCCTTCATGAGATGAAACTCATTATTGATCTTGTAAATAAGGGCGGATTGAACTTTATGAGATATTCAATTTCCGATACCGCTGAATATGGTGATTATGTTACCGGGAAGCGAATTATTACAGAGGAAACCCGTAAGGAAATGAAAATGGTCTTGGGCGAAATTCAGGATGGCTCATTTGCCCGCAAGTGGATTCTTGAGAATCAGGCTAATCGTCCTTTCTTTAATGCAAAGAGAAGGATGGAACAAGAGAGCCAGGTTGAGACCGTGGGCAAGGAACTGCGAAAGATGATGAGTTGGAATCAATAGCAAATAATTGCTCAGGAGGTTTAGTATGTCCAGACAAATATATATTTTTGATACGACCTTAAGAGATGGAGAGCAGTCCCCCGGATGCAGCATGAATCTCCAGGAAAAGATAGAGGTTGCTAAACAATTAGAGCGGATGAAGGTAGATGTTATAGAAGCCGGATTTGCAATTTCGTCTCCCGGCGATTTTCAGTCGGTTAAATCAATCGCCGACACTATAAAGGATTGTACTGTTGCAAGCTTATCCAGGGCTCTTCCGCAAGATATTGACAGGTCGTGGGAAGCTATTAAGAATGCTGTTAGTCCGAGAATACACGTGTTTTTGGCAACATCACCAATCCATATGAAGCACAAATTGAGAATGTCACCGGATGAAGTGTTAGAAAGAGCTAAAAATATGGTAGCCTATGCGAAAAAATATTGCTCGGATATAGAATTCTCGGCCGAGGATGCCACAAGAAGCCAACCGGAATTCTTATATCAGGTTTTTGAAGCTGTAATAAATGCAGGTGCCACAGTAATTAATGTACCAGATACCGTAGGATATACTACACCGGAAGAGTTCTATGAACTCATAAAAAATATAAAAGAAAACGTTAGTAATAGTGATAAAGCTAAGATTGCGGTGCATTGTCACAATGACCTCGGAATGGCCGTAGCCAATACCTTGGCAGCCGCAAGAGCCGGTGCTACCCAGCTTGAATGTACAATAAATGGTATAGGAGAAAGAGCGGGTAATGCAGCCGTAGAGGAAATTGTTATGGCAATTAAAACGAGGCCATACTTTTACGATATGGATTTACGGCTGGATACTACTCAAATTTCCAGGTCTTCAAGGCTTATAAGCAGTATTACAGGTGTGCCTGTACAGCCCAATAAGGCTATTGTAGGGGCAAATGCATTTGCCCACGAATCCGGGATTCACCAGCATGGAGTATTAGCGGAAAAAAGTACATACGAAATTATTACCCCCGAATCAATAGGCCTTGCAAAAAATAATATGGTGCTCGGAAAGCACTCGGGAAGACATGCCTTTGAGGATAGACTGAAAACTTTGGGATATAACCTGGATAAAGAAGAGCTTGATGAAACCTTTAATAAGTTTAAAGTTCTGGCAGATAAGAAAAAAGTTGTACAGGATGCTGACTTAGAGGTGCTATTACAGCATAAGGCCGTGGAAGTACCTGAGATTTATAAGCTTGATAGATTTGTAATAAATACGGGTAATACCATTACCGCTACAGCCTCTGTACGTCTTGTGAAACAAAACGGCGACAATTTGGTTATTGAGGAAGTTTCTACCGGAGATGGGCCAATAGACGCAGCATTTAAAGCTATTGAAAAAATTGCTGGGGTTACCTTTACACTGGAGGACTATACTCTTAGGTCAGTAACCGAAGGGCAGGATGCACAGGGTGAGGCATATGTGAAAATACGATCAGGTGCAAGAATATATACCGGTAAGGGTGTCAGTACAGACGTGTTTGAGGCCAGTGTACTATCCTATGTGAATGCTATTAATAAAATGATTCACGAGGAAAAACTGGAAGAAGTATTACCGCAATAATTTAGTCTAGTATGAGAGGGTTGATGGAGAATGAAAAAAGTAATTGACATATTTGATTCAACACTGCGAGACGGTGCACAGGCCGAGAGCATCTCATTCTCGGTTGAAGATAAGCTGAAGATTGTTAAGGCTCTTGACGACTTGGGAATTTCCTATATCGAAGCGGGAAACCCCGGTTCCAATCCCAAGGATATTGAGTTTTTTGAGAAAATGAGAGCCATTACCCTCAAATCGGCTAAGCTGACGGCGTTTGGAAGTACCAGAAGAAGGGATATTTCGGTAGAGGACGACAAAAATGTTCAGTCACTAATTGATGCGCATACTCCTGCTGTCGCAATATTCGGAAAATCATGGGATTTTCATGTGACTGAAATCATAAAAACAACTCTAGAAGAGAATGAAAAAATGGTTTTAGAGACCCTTGCCTTCTTTAAAAAGAAAGGTAAAGAAGTCATCTTCGATGCCGAGCATTTTTTTGACGGGTATAAAGCAAATCCGGAATATGCTTTTAGAGTTTTAAAAGCGGCTGTTGAAGGCGGAGCCGATTGCTTGGTTTTATGCGATACTAACGGAGGTTGCTTTCCAAATACAGTTTATGAAGTTGTTAGGAAAGTAAAAGAGACATTTAAAGTTAAAGTGGGAATTCATGCACATAATGACTGCGGAATGGCAGTAGCAAACTCAATTATGGCCGTTGAAGCCGGTGCTGAACATGTTCAGGGAACATACATAGGTTTTGGAGAGAGATGTGGTAATGCAAACTTGAGCACTATTATTCCCAACCTGCAGATTAAAAAAGACAGATACTGCATACCGGAAGATCAGTTAAAAAGTCTTACTTATACAGCAAGAAAAATAGCTGAAATAGCAAATATATCCCTCAATAAAAGGGAGCCGTATGTAGGCAGCAGCGCCTTTGCCCATAAAGGCGGTATGCATATTGACGGTGTTTGCAAAGCATCAGCATCCTTTGAACATATTAATCCGGAACTTGTAGGAAACAAACGCAGATTCCTTATGTCCGAAGTATCGGGAAGGAATACCATTTTGGAAAAGATTCGCGAATTGAACCCTGCAATTAATAAAGAATCAAGTGAGACTGAGGCAATTATCAGTAGACTCAAAGAACTTGAGCATCAGGGATATCAATTTGAGGGGGCTGAAAGTACCTTCGAACTGGTTATAAGAAAACAGCTTGGCAAGTATAAACCTTTCTTTGAATTAGAGAAGTTTAAACTCATGACCGAACAACCAAACCGGTCAGGATCATCAGCATCAGCCCTGATAAAAGTGAAAGTGGACGGAAAATCTGAGATAACTGCCGCCGAGGGAGACGGACCTGTTCATGCTTTGGACAGAGCCCTCAGGAAAGCATTGGAGGTATTCTACCCTGAGTTATCCCATGTCTACCTGACTGATTTTAAAGTGCGTGTTATAGATTCACAATCGGCAACAGCCGCCAAG
Organism: uncultured Ruminiclostridium sp.; assembly: GCA_964391395.1. Lineage (GTDB taxonomy): Bacteria > Bacillota > Clostridia > DSM-8532 > DSM-8532 > DTU059. The sequence continues at coordinate 12,665 of CAYMLJ010000002.1, forward strand.
GTTCGAGTTTTAATCGAATCTACCGACGGTGAAACATCATGGACAACAGTGGGAGTATCCACCGACATTATAGAAGCAAGCTGGATTGCCCTTGTAGATTCGATAGAGTATAAGCTTTTAAAAGAGCTGGAAAAAAAGATAAAAGTATATGTATAAAAGGAGGAAATAATATGGGAATGACGATGTCACAAAAAATTCTGGCAGCTCATACCGGTCTTGATAAATTAGTTCCCGGTCAATTAATAGAAGCCGATCTCGATTTGGTGCTGGGAAACGATATTACTTCTCCCGTAGCGGTTAACGAATTTAAAAAAACCGGTTTGGATAAGGTGTTCGATACAAAAAAAATAGCTATAGTTCCCGACCATTTTACACCTAATAAAGATATAAAAGCAGCAGAGCAGTGTAAAATGATACGTGAATTCGCTTGCGAGATGGAAATTGAGAATTACTTCGAAATCGGGGAAATGGGAATAGAGCATTGTCTAATACCGGAGAAAGGTCTTGCTGTACCCGGCGATTTGATTATCGGTGCTGATTCTCACACCTGTACCTACGGTGCACTTGGTGCTTTCTCAACAGGAGTGGGAAGTACCGATATGGCAGCAGGTATGGCAACCGGCAAAGCCTGGTTCAAGGTGCCGTCAGCATTAAAGTTCGTTTTAAAGGGTAAGCCACAAGGGTGGGTATCCGGCAAGGATGTTATTCTGCATATAATCGGTATGATAGGTGTTGACGGAGCACTGTACAAATCTATGGAGTTTATGGGAGAGGGCCTTATTAACCTTTCTATGGATGATAGATTCACAATGGCAAACATGGCTATTGAGGCCGGTGCCAAAAACGGCATTTTTATGGTGGACGAACGCACTTTAGAATATGTAAAAGAGCATTCAACTAGGTCTTACAAGGTTTATGAACCCGACGATGATGCCGTTTATGAGAAAGTTTTTGAAATAGATTTAAGCACCATCAGACCCACCGTGGCATTTCCTCATTTACCTGATAATACCCGAACCATCGATGAGGTTGGAGATGTAACTATTGATCAGGTTGTTATAGGCTCATGTACCAACGGACGCATGGAGGACTTAAGAGTAGCCGCAAAAATTCTTAAAGGTAAAAAGGTTAAGAAGGGAATCAGATGTATAGTATTCCCGGGCACTCAGAATATATATCTTCAAGCCCTAAAGGAAGGGCTGATTACAGACATTGTGGAAGCCGGAGCTGTATTTTCAACCCCTACCTGTGGTCCGTGCTTAGGCGGTCATATGGGTATTTTAGCAAAGGGAGAAAGGGCTGTTTCAACCACTAACCGTAATTTTGTGGGCCGTATGGGTCATGTAGAGTCTGAGGTTTACCTTGCAAGCCCGGCGGTAGCAGCTGCCTCGGCATTAACCGGCAAAATCACAGACCCCGACGCAATTTGAATGGGGCAAGGGGACAAGTACCTTGTCCCAGAATCGTCCCCTGTTGCCACACATTACAAAAATAAGGAGGCTGTTATGAAAGCAAAAGGTAAAGTATTCAGATATCAGAATAATGTTGACACAGATGTCATAATCCCTGCCAGACACCTTAACACCAGTGACCCCAAGGAATTAGCAAGTCATTGTATGGAGGATATTGACAAGGATTTTATAAAAAACGTTAAGGCTGGAGATATAATCGTAGCCGACAAAAATTTCGGATGCGGTTCATCCCGGGAGCATGCCCCTATAGCTATAAAGGCTTCAGGCATTTCATGCGTTATCGCTTCTTCATTTGCACGGATTTTCTTTAGAAATTCAATTAATATCGGCCTTCCTATATTGGAATGCGAAGAGGCCGTCAAGGGAACAGAGCAAGGAGATGAGCTTGATGTGGATTTTGATACGGGGACAATTCGAAATCTTACAAAAGGAACTACTTTCAACGCACAGCCGTTCCCCGAATTCATGCAAAGAATTATAGAGGCTGAGGGACTGATCAATTATATTAAGGAATGAGAATTAAGCAATAGGAGGCCCTTATGAAATATAAGTTAGCCGTTATTCCCGGTGATGGGATCGGACCGGAAATTGTAAACCAGGGACTTGAAGTTTTGAATAGAGTTGGACAAATATATGGACATAAATTCGAATATAGAACTCTTTTAGCAGGCGGATGTGCCATTGATGTCACAGGAGAGCCGCTCCCAAAGGAAACAGTAGAAGTATGCAAGAAAAGCGATGCTGTAATTCTTGGAGCTGTAGGGGGCCAGAAATGGGACACTCTTCCCGGACATTTGCGGCCGGAACAGGCACTTCTAGGTCTAAGAGGCCAATTAGGATTATTCGCAAACCTTAGGCCTGCCGTAATATATAAGGAACTAAGAGACGCTTGTCCATTGAAGCCAGAGATTATCGGTGACAGTATCGATATCATGGTAGTCCGTGAACTTACCGGGGGAATCTACTTTGGGCAAAGAGGTCGCCGTGAGGGTAAAAAGGGTCAGGAAGCCTTTGATACCGAAACATACAGTGTGGGTGAGGTTGAGAGAATAGCTAAAATTGCATTTGAAATAGCAAAAAAGCGGAATAAAAAGGTCACTAGCATTGATAAGGCAAATATTCTTGAAAGCTCAAGATTATGGCGTGAAGTGGTAACAAATGTTTCAAAGGATTATCCGGAAATCAGCCTGGATCATTTATATGTAGATAACGCTGCTATGCAGCTTATCAGAGATCCCCGCCAGTTTGACGTTATTGTAACAAGTAATATGTTTGGCGATATTTTATCTGACGAGGCAAGTATGATAACCGGCTCTATCGGAATGCTACCCTCTGCGAGCCTCGATGAAAACAGTTTTGGTTTATATGAACCTATACATGGTTCTGCTCCCGATATTGCCGGGCAGGACAAGGCAAATCCCATAGCCACAATCTTGTCCATCGCCATGCTGCTAAGATACACTCTAAATCTTGAAAAAGAAGCTCAGAATGTTGAAGATGCTGTTAATAAAGTACTTGAAGAGGGTTATAGAACAGGCGATATCATGAGCCCCGGAAAAACCCTTGCGGGCACAAATAAAATGGGAGAGCTTATTGTAGAAAGTTTGAGTAAATTATAAAATCTAAAAAATGAAAGGCGTGATAAAATGCGTAGCAATTCTGTTAAAACCGGATTGGAAAGAGCACCACATAGATCATTATTTAAAGCTCTGGGATTAACTGATGAAGAAATGAAACGTCCGTTAATCGGTATTGTAAATGCTAAGAGCGAGGTTGTTCCGGGGCATATGCACCTTGATAAGGTCGCAGAGGCTGCAAAAGCCGGTGTCCGCATGGCTGGGGGCACACCTATGGAGTTCCCGTCTATAGGAGTCTGCGACGGGATAGCAATGGGCCATATAGGTATGCATTACTCATTGCCTTCTAGAGAGCTCATTGCAGACAGCCTGGAATCTATGGCTCTGGCACAAGGCTTTGATGGGTTAGTACTTATTCCAAATTGCGATAAAATTGTTCCCGGAATGCTTATGGGAGCAGCCCGTTTAAATATCCCCACTATTGTCTGTAGTGGTGGTGCCATGCTGGCCGGAAGGGTTAGTGGAAATGGTATAAGCCTTACCAATATGTTTGAGGCTGTAGGGGCTGTTCAGGCCGGTAAAATGAGTGAGGATGAGCTTAATAGCCTTGAAAACAGTGCATGTGCCAGCTGTGGATCCTGTTCGGGAATGTTTACCGCCAACAGTATGAACTGTCTGACAGAAGCAATCGGCATGGCTTTGCCGGGTAATGGAACTATCCCTGCTGTTTATTCGGAGCGTTTACGCCTTGCAAAAATGACCGGGATGAAAATTATGGAGCTTGTAGAAAAAGATATCAAGCCCAGAGATGTTATAACGTCCGATGCTCTTCACAATGCTCTTTCGGTTGATATGGCATTAGGCTGCAGTACCAACAGCATGCTGCATCTTCCGGCGATAGCATATGAAGCTGGTGTCCATTTTGACTTGGATTTGGCAAATAGTATAAGCGAAAAGACTCCTAACCTATGCAAGCTTGCTCCGGCCGGAAACCATTTTGTGGAGGATTTATATGCAGCCGGCGGCGTGAGTGCTGTTATGAAGGAGCTGTCTAAAAAAAGCTTATTAAAAGAAAATTGTCCAACGGTTACTGGCATGACAGTAGGTGAAAATATTGCAAATGTTGTTAATATGAATCCAAATGTAATCAGACCTATTGATAATCCTTATTCGGTAACAGGCGGAATTGCGGTTCTTAAAGGCAATCTTGCTCCCGATGGAAGCGTGGTAAAAAGAAGTGCCGTGGCTGAAAAAATGCTGGTTCATGAAGGCCCGGCAAGAGTATTTGATTCAGAGGACGAGGTAATTAAAGCCATTTTAGACGGTGAAATAAAAAAGGGTGAGGTAGTTGTTATCCGTTATGAAGGCCCAAGAGGAGGACCGGGTATGCGTGAGATGCTTATGCCGACTTCTGTTCTTGCAGGAATGGGCTTGGATGCCGATGTGGCTCTAATCACAGACGGACGTTTTAGCGGAGCAACCAGAGGCGCCTGTATCGGGCATGTATCACCGGAAGCTGCTGATGGTGGCCCAATCGCCCTAGTCAGAGACGGAGATATTATATCTATCGATATGAAGAAATGCAGCCTTAATCTTAAAGTTTCCGATGAGGAGCTTGAAAACAGAAGAAAGAACTGGGTTTGTCCATCGCCTAAGATTAAGACGGGATATCTTGCACGCTACTCAAAATTTGTTACATCAGCCAGCGAAGGCGCTGTAATGAAAGTATAGGAGGATATAAAATTGAAATTAAACGGAGCTGAAATTCTAGTTGAATGCCTGCTTGAGCAAGGTGTAGATACCGTATTTGGATTTCCCGGAGGAGCAGTTTTAAATATTTACGACGCTCTATATAAATATCAGGAAAAAATCCGCCATATATTAACCTCCCATGAACAAGGGGCCTCCCATGCAGCTGATGGTTATGCCAGAGCCTCGGGTAAGGTTGGTGTTTGTCTTGCTACCTCAGGACCGGGAGCTACCAATCTGGTTACGGGTATCGCTACCGCTTATATGGACTCGATTCCAATGGTGGCTATTACAGGTAATGTTGCACTGAACCTACTTGGTAAGGATAGCTTTCAAGAGGTAGATATTACGGGTATTACAATGCCTATTACCAAACATAACTTTATCGTGAAAGATGTAAATGACTTAGCCGATATTGTGAGGAAAGCCTTTAGAATTGCCAAAGAGGGCAGACCCGGACCTGTACTTATAGATATTCCAAAGGATATTACTGCCCAAAAGACCGAATATGTGAAAAAAGGAGCCGAAGTAATTGAAAGGTCTGTCGAGTATATAAATGATAATGCTGTTACAGGTGCCATAAAACTCTTAAACAACAGTGACAGACCAATAATATACGCAGGCGGGGGTGTATCTACATCAGATGCATGCGAAGAGCTTTTTGAACTGGTGGAAAAACTACGTGCCCCTGTCACATTAAGTCTTATGGGAATGGGAGCTTTCCCTGCAACCCATGAGCTTTATACAGGTATGGTAGGAATGCACGGAACAAAGGCTTCGAATATGGCAGTTACCGAATGTGATCTTCTTGTGGCAATAGGAGCCCGTTTCAGTGACCGCGTTATAAGCAAGCTTGAGCGCTTTGCACCCTGTGCAAAGATTCTTCATATTGATATTGATGCTGCAGAGGTCAATAAAAACATCAAATCTGAATGCCATATAATAGGCGATGTAAAAAAAGTTCTCAGCCGTATAAACAAAAGTATTGAAACCCGTGATAGAAGCCAATGGCTTAGCTTTATAAAAGAATTGATAGAAAAATACCCGTTAAGCAAAGACTCGGAGGATTTGACTCCTCAATTTATACTGGACAAAATTTATGAAATTACTCAGGGAGATGCTATTTTATCAACCGAAGTCGGTCAGCATCAAATTTGGACAGCCCAATACTATAAGTTTACAAAGCCTCGTACACTTATAACCTCGGGTGGATTGGGTACAATGGGCTTTGGATTGGGAGCTTCAATGGGGGCTCAGATTGCAAGACCCGATAAAAGAGTATTTAATATTGCTGGCGACGGCAGCTTCAGAATGAATCTAAACGAGCTTGCCACAGCAGTAGAATATAACCTGCCTATTATTGTGGTAATTATGAATAATCATGCTTTAGGTATGGTAAGACAATGGCAGAATATGTTCTATGACAAGAGGTTTTCCCATACAACATTGGATAGAGGAACTGATTTTGTCAAGCTAGCAGAAGCCTTTGGTGCATGCGGTTTTAATCTGACTAAAAAAGAGGACACCGAGAGAATAATTACTGAAGCATTAAGCTTAAATCGTCCTGTAGTTATAAACTGCGAGATAGACAAGGATCTGAAGGTTTGGCCTATGGTTCCTCCCGGAGCAGCTTTAGAGGATGTTTTAGTCGGCGAATCGGATGTAATAAATAATTGACAAACATATTAAATCATCATAACATATTAATGTTGGGGGAGCGGCTTATACCGGATTGTGCTATCTTAATAAGGTAGAAGTTGCCGGTAGAGATCCGGTGTTCCCCACTATCCGGGCTCTTTGAGGGGAGTCCTTTTTTGTGTAACTAATGGAGGTTTTAATATGGGAAAACTATTTGGAACAGACGGTGTCAGAGGTGTTGCCAACACAGAATTAACAGGAGAAATCGCATATAATTTAGGTAGGGCGGGTGCCTATGTATTAGCAAGCGAATCTTTACATATGCCCAGAATCCTGGTAGGTAAGGATACTCGTAGATCCGGAGATATGCTGGAAAAGGCTTTAGTTGCAGGAATTTGTTCGGCGGGAGCCGAAGCCGTATTGGCCGGGTTCATCCCGACTCCGGCAATAGCCCATTTAGTGCGTGAACATAGATTTGACGCGGGGGTTGTTATTTCGGCTTCGCATAATCCCGCCGAATTTAATGGAATTAAATTTTTTAATTCTGAGGGGTATAAGCTATCAGATGCAATGGAAGATAGGATTGAGGACATAATTTTAAATAATACCGAGACAATACCCAGTCCTCAAGGAATAGACGTAGGCATTACTTCTGAGCTTGTTACGGCTATAGATGACTATGTTGAATTTGCCACAAGTACTATAAAAGGAAATTTTAAGGGTCTGAAAATAGCCATGGATTGTGCAAACGGTGCATCATATGTTACCTCACCAACGGCTGTCCGTAAGCTGGGCGCAGAGCTTTTAGTTATCAATAACGACCCTGACGGTCTAAATATAAATAAGGATTGCGGGTCAACCCATCTTAATATGCTAAAGAGTTTTACTAGGGAAAATGGCTGTGATATAGGGATAGCATTTGATGGTGACGCTGACAGAGTGCTTTTTATAGATGAAAATGGAGAGTTTGTGGATGGCGATAAGGTAATGGCTATAATCGGGCTTTACCTTAAAAAGAATAACCTTCTTAAGAACAATACTATCGTGGCTACAGTTATGAGTAATCTTGGCTTTGATATAATGGCCAGAGAAAACGGGATTAATTTAGTTAAGACGTCTGTTGGAGACCGTTATGTTCTTGAAAAAATGCTTGAAGGAGACTATATTATCGGAGGAGAGCAATCCGGGCATATTATCATTCGTAATTTTAATACTACAGGAGATGGTCTTGTAACAGCATTGCAGCTTTTAGCCATAATGAAGGAGTCGGGTAAAAAGCTTTCTGAGTTGGCAAGTGTTATGCAAATATTCCCCCAGGTTCTTAAAAACGCCAAGGTGAGTAATGGTAAAAAGTATAGCTACCTTGATGATGCTGTCATTGCAAAAAAATGTAGTGAACTGGAAGAAACCTTCCATGGAGAAGGTCGTGTTTTGATTAGGCCTTCAGGAACAGAGCCACTGGTAAGAGTAATGATAGAGGGTAGAGAACAAGAATACATTACAAACAAAGCAATTGAACTGGTAAAGATTATCGAAGAGCGTCTAGCCTAGCCTTTATTGGTTATAACATCAGGTTTTGCTGGCAGGAGTTTTTTAAAATATCCTGCCTTATTATTTTAAAGACTTGAATAGTCAGAATTAACCCATTAGAATATAATAGAAATGAAATGCAAAGTATCTGTCGGAAAGGAGCATTATTGTAAAGACAGAATAGCAAGCGCCGGGACTAAGATTAATCTTAGTTGACGAGGAGAGGGAGGTTATCGAAATATTCGGCGGAAACCCTCCGGTGACCCACCATCGTAAAAACACCAACAAAGTCTGTCGGTGACGATAGAGACAGAAAGTGTTAAGTGGACTTATGCATTTCTTTTAATTCATAGTATTAATAATTTAATATGACAACAAGAGCTGCTTATATAGAGCGGTTATGTTTGTTTCAGTAAGAGCACCAAAGATGGATATCAAATGAGATATTTGTATTTTTGATGGTCTTAAGATCTTTACCTAAAAAAGTTTGGAGGAGTATTTTTTATGTGCGGAATTGTTGGATATATAGGCGAAAGAGATGTTACACCTGTTCTTGTCAACGGACTTAAAAAGCTGGAATACAGAGGATATGATTCAGCAGGAATTGCCATACTTAATGACAATCAGATATCAGTTGTCAAAGCTAAGGGGCGCTTGACCAGCCTTGAAGAAAAGCTTTGCAATATAAAGCTAAACGGTCATTTGGGTATTGGCCATACCAGATGGGCAACCCACGGAGAGCCCAATGATATTAATTCTCATCCACACATCAGCAATAATGGCAATATTGCAGTTGTACATAACGGAATTATTGAAAACTATATGCAGCTTAAAGGCTTTCTCACGGGAAAGGGATATGATTTTGTATCTGAGACAGATACAGAGGTTATTGCCCATCTGATAGATTATAATTACAAAGGGGACTTGCTTAAAGCGGTAATGAATACCATGAATGATGTTGAAGGTGCCTATGCTCTTGGGGTAATTTGCTCTGAATATCCCGATAGATTTATAGCTGCAAGGAAAGACAGTCCCTTAATTGTCGGTTTAGGTGAAAAGGAGAACTTCATAGCTTCGGATATCCCGGCAATTTTAGAATACACTCGAGATATTTATATTCTTGAGGATAAGGAAGTTGTAAGCATTACCTCAAATGGCGCGGAGATATTCAACCTCTTGGGAGAGAGGGTACATAGGGATGTATTTCATGTGGACTGGGACATAACATCGGCTGAAAAAGGCGGATATGAACACTTTATGATGAAGGAGATTTGTGAGGAGCCGGGTGCAATTAAAGCGACATTAAGCCCAAGAATTCAGAATAATCAAATCATTTTGGACAAATTCAATATCCCCGATGAATTAATAATAAATTGTGAAAAAATCAATATAATTGCTTGCGGAACGGCTTATCATGCAGGAGTTGTCGGTAAATACGTTATTGAAAAGCTTGCACGAACACCGGTTGAAGTGGATGTAGCCTCCGAATTTCGTTACCGTAATCCTATAATCAATGAAAGACAGCTTACCGTTGTTATCAGTCAATCGGGAGAGACTCTGGATACTCTTATGGCTATGCGAGAGGCTAAGAAAAGAGGCTCAAGAATCATTGCCATTGTCAATATTGTGGGAAGCTCCATAGCAAGAGAAGCCGATGATGTTCTATATACCTGGGCAGGGCCTGAAATAGCGGTAGCATCGACAAAGGCATATAATACCCAGCTCGCAGCGCTGTATCTTTTTGCGTTAAAACTTGCCAAGCAAAAAGGTGAGTTAAACGAAGAGACTTACCAAGATCATATCATTGAGCTTCAAAAGTTACCACAGCAGGTTGAGGCGGTTCTGGGAGAAAGAGAGTTAATTCAGAAGTTTGCTTATGAGCATTTTAATGCTAAAAGTGTATTTTTTATTGGCAGAAGTATGGATTATGCGCTTTCAATGGAGGGTTCTTTAAAGCTAAAAGAAATTTCCTACATACATTCGGAGGCCTATGCAGGCGGAGAATTGAAGCATGGCACCATTGCGTTAATTGAGGAGGGAACTTTGGTAATATGTCCTTTGACCCAGGATTACTTGATTGATAAAATGATCAGCAATATCCGGGAAATAAAGGCCAGAGGTGCTGTTGTGTTAGCAATAACTACTAAAAATAAAGAAGAAGATATTAAAGAAATAGCAGATGCTGTCATAACAATACCGGACATGGATAACATCTTAGCACCGGCAGTAGCCGTTGCCCCGATGCAGCTTTTTGCGTATTATGTATCGGTAATGAAAGGAAACGATGTGGATAAGCCGAGAAATCTTGCAAAAAGTGTTACGGTGGAATAGTGTGTTAATAAATAAAATTTATATAGTGTTGTTAATTAATTTATAGATGTGGTATGTTTAAATTAAGTGATTATTAATTTAGTTTATTTCGAAAGGAGTCATTACTATGGCAGGAAAATTTGAAATTTATAAGGACAAAGCAGGGGAATTTCGTTTTAGATTAAAGGCATCTAATGGCCAAACAATCGCAACCGGCGAAGCATATACAACAAAAGCAGCTTGCTTAAATGGTATCGAATCAGTCAAAAAGAATGCTCCAGATGCAGTTATTGTAGAAGTCGAATAAGAAAAGTCAAGGCACATAACCTAGTAAGGCAGATTAGATATCTGCCTTTTTATGTCGGAAATGTACTTTTAATTGGGAAACAGACTATATATATCAATAGGAATTATTTATCAGACGTGAATTATGAACAGATTTCTTATTGTTATATTGACATTATCATATTTTCCTTTTAAGATTTCTTCATTTCCGGTAGAAAATAATCAAAATAAAATTGAGATTAGAGCTACGCAAATTTCGTCGGAAGAACCCTTATTCTTAATTGATTTAACATTAGTCAGCACTGAAGAAGCATCTTTGAAAGAACAGCCAGAAATTGAAACTATAACTCTATCTTTTACCGGCGATTGCACAATTGGCACTGATGAAAGCTATACAGGCCATACTTTTGATAAAGTGTATAGCGATATAGATGAGCCGGCATACTTTTTTCAAGGTGTAAGCAGTGTATTTAATAATGATGATTATACATTTATCAATCTTGAAGGAGTTTTTACAAACCAAACTAAGAAGGCAAAAAAAGAATTTCGTTACAGAGGGCCTCCCGAATACTGCGAGGTTTTAAAAAAAGGCAGCATAGAGGGTGTTACACTGGCAAATAATCATACTCTGGACTATTTGCAGAGCGGATATAACGAAACTGTAAAAACATTAAATGAATGGGAAATTGATTTCACAAATGAAGATACATATCTTATTAAAGAAATAAAAGGTGCTAAAATAGGTTTTTTAGGATACAAAGGCTGGGCCAGTGAAAATAAGTCTAACCAGCTTTTGGTTAAGCATGTTAAAGAACTGCGGGAACAGGGGGTTAGCTTTATTATTGCAAATTATCATTGGGGCGATATGTATAGCTACAAACCCAATACACAGCAAAAGAATATGGCCCGGTTCGCCGTTGATAATGGAGTGGATTTAGTTATAGGGCATCATCCTCATGTGCTACAGGGTATAGAGAATTATAAGGGGAAGAATATTGTTTACAGCTTGGGGAATTTTTGTTACGGAGGGAAAATGAATCCTCAGGATAAGGATACCATCATATTTCAGCAATTGATTACTTTTGACGTAACAAAAAATGAAATTACCGGAACCGAATGTAGGATTATACCTGCAAGTATATCGTCACGCACAGATATAAACAATTTTCAGCCCATTATTGCTGTGGAAGATGAGGCCGAACGTATTTTAAAGAAATATGAAGATTTAAGCAAAAAATTAGACTGATTATTTGTTTTCATAATACAATGTTACTTGCTCGGATATACTTCTAATAAAAGAGTTACCTGCTTTTTCTGTAGTATTTTGAGTAAAGACAACAAGAATAAATGGAGTCTTGGCATAAACAATTCCTGCGTCATTGTATATACCCCGGCCTGAATTTGTTCCCGTTTTATGTGCAATTGGGTACTTTGAAGAAATACGGTTGACTCCTACGGGAATGCGCGAGTTATATACATTCTTCAATAAGGCATCATTAAGTTCTTTCATGTAAAAATCGGAATCCTTGTTAATAAATATATTATAGAGTATTAATGCTGTATCCATAGGAGTTAAACGGGCACATCGCTTTGCCGTACCGTATTTATCAATATTATTTTTTTGGCTATAACCGATGGCTCCTGCCATTTCTCCATAAAGACGACTATTTTTTATACCCAAACGATTTAAAACTGCATTGCTAAGCGTATTGTCCACTATTCTTAAACATGCATTTGAGTAATTATTATCACTGTAGCTTATCATTGATTTTACCATAGGCATAAGCTTGAACTTTCTTCCTGTTACTTTATCGTACCATTTCTTTTCTGTATCAAGTTCTCCGTTTCGCATCATGTCACAAAAAATGTAACCTTGATATAGCTTTATAACTGAAGCGCTGTTAAAGTATCCCTCGGGAACATTGTCAGTTTCATCTATTCGGGTAAGGCTTTCGTTTACGCCATAAGAATAATTTGTTTGAAGATCCATTATGAATAATCCGTATATACTGGATATCCCGGACACCTTTTCGGCCTTGCTAATAATATTATTCATATCATATCGAAAATTTTGGCCTTCGGGACTATCGACATTGTTTGGCGGCAGAATGTCAACTAAGGGGCCCAACGTTGCTGAGGGATTCAGTATAACAGAATTAGGGGTTGGAGCCGGAGGTAAAGGCGTAGGTGTAGATGACGGTGCAGGTGTAGGAGTAGTTAAAGGCGTAGGGGTAGGCGTCGCTACAGATGATGGCATAGGTGTAGCTGAAGGCGTAGAAGTAGGTGTAGTTGCAGCTGATGGTGCAGGTATAGGAGTAGGCGTGGCTACAGACGAGGGTGTAGGTGCAGCTGAGGGCGTAGGGGCAGGCGTAGGTGCAGCTGAGAACATAGCTGAAGGTGAAGGATTAGGGTATAAACTAGGAGTTAATGAAGTTCCAGGTATAGGTTTGGGTGTAGACTCCATTTCAGGTGGCAAGGCATAAGCATAAGCATAAGTAGGGCTGATAGCTTGTTCAACAAAAAGATTCCTATTGCTCAATCCACTTGATTTAATAATGGTAAGAAAAATGAGCATTGTAGCAATAAGGATGCACCTTTTCATAGTACCCCTACTTTCATAACAGTATATTAGAAAGAGAGGCTTAAAATTAACAAAATATTAATTTGGTAAAAATAGTGCAAACCTTGTCAGGATAAACAAATTTGCTAAAAAAATGAGTTTATAGATAATTAGCAGCAGAGGAACAAAAATTAATAAAAAAAGAGCCGCTTCTAAGAAGCGGTCTTACGTGTTATACATAAAATATTTGTTCCATCAGGGGCGCCTTTGCATACATAATACTTATTTACCCCAACAGTTTTTTTACTTCATCTAGGCTGGGCATTGCAGGAATTGCGCCTCTTTTCCCCACACAGATGGTAGCTGCAGCATTGCTAAATCGGGCAAAATTAGCGACATTTTCTAATTTCAGCTCAGAGGGCTCCAAGCCACTTTCTATAAGACAATATAAAAATGATCCCCAAAAAGAATCGCCAGCACCAGTGGTATCAACTACTTTAGCTTCAAAAGTAGGAACCGTAGCCATGCCATCCTTTGTACAGACAAGGGCACCGTTTTTGCCTAAAGTGACAGTAACACAAAAAATTCCCATCTTAATCAATTCAGCAGCAGCATCTTCAGGACGCCGCATACCCGTGAGAAGCTCAGTTTCTTCATCGGAGATTTTTATGATATCGACAAGGGAAAGGATGGACCTCATTTGCTCAATTGCTTGTTCGCGGCTTATACATAGGGATGGACGGTAATTTGGGTCATATGAGATAATTGCCCCGGCTTTTTTAGCTTCAGCAATAGCATAGAGAGTAGCACTTCTGGACGGTTCATCAGTCATTGACAGAGATCCAATATGAAATATTGCTGTGTTTTGAAGTATTTGTTTGTTTACCTCAGATATCGAAAGCTGTGTATCCGCACCGGGCTTTCTCGCAAAGCTGAAAGTGCGTTCACCGTTTTTTGATAGAGAAACAAATGCAAGTGTGGTGAAAACATCTTTCCCTATAACCATTCCGCTTGTGTCAACACCGGCATTTTTAAGAGTATCACGTAGAAATAAGCCATGCATGTCGTCGCCGACTTTCCCGATAAAAGAAGTTTTTTTCCAAGTTTGGCGGCGGTACAAAGGACATTTGCAACTGCACCACCAGGGTTTTGCTCAAAAAGGCGCATGCCTGCTTTAGAACTACCGCTTTCGGTGAAATCAATCAGGATTTCTCCCAGGGTAGCTATATCAAATTTCTCATTCATAAAATTCATTCCTTTGCTTTTGGATATTCGTTACAGAGCAGATACAGCGGGGCTTCATCCTCCTCAATATCAGGGAAACGGCCATGTTCTTCATAGAAACGATTGTCTGTGTTATCATCATTAACCATAGAGACCTCTCCTATCAGAACCGGGCCATATCCTTCTTCAGCCCAGAAAGAATGATATTGCCTCTTGGGAAGAGTGATACTCATGCCCGGGGTTAGACGGATAATAGTAGCGGCAGGAACTGTGCTGCAGCAGCCATCAAGATTGACTATTACAGGTGTGTCCAGAATATCCCCATTATTGTCCGAATTCCAGACCTGAACCATTAGATTGCCGCCCCCTCGGTTAATAATATCCTCCATTTTATACCAGTGAAAATGATTAGGGCAGATTTGATTCTCTTTTGATACTAGTAGTTTCTCCGCATAGGGTTTTTCATATTTCTTATTATGCTGATTCCCATTTCTCAAAGTGAAAAGTACGAGACCAATTTCATCAAATTTGCCATGTCCGTAATCGGTAATGTCCCAGCCAAGCATATTGTCACGAATCTCATCACAATCATGCCCGGTCTTCTCCCATTGTGAAGGGGTCCAGAATGCAAAAGGAGGAAGATTATATCCCATAGTTCGAATAAAAGATTCCATTTCCCGTAATATATGATTGATTTCAGAACGTTTCATAGCATATTTCCTCCTGCATATGGTTTTTTATATCCATTACCATATCACATTTTTTTTAATATTAAAAGCTTTCTGGTCAAAAGCAGAAAAGCTACAAGAGACACTTCTTTTTAGCTATGGCATAAAAGACATACGTTTACGAAGTATAAGGCATCATTGCCGGTATTGGGGACATAAAGCCCTTTGACATTAACGTTGCTGATATCATAGTGCCTATTCCTACAACCGAACCGATTGAAAGATCAATATTAATAATACGGCTCAATCGTCCGATCTCTACATAAAAAATCAAAAGGCTGCCGAAATAATGCAAACCTTTAATTGACAGGGTAAACAAATTTGGTACAATAAGTGAGTGTAGAGATAATTAACAGCGGAGGGACAAGGTTGAAAAAGAATAGTAAATCACCTAATAAGATTAGAGGGCAAACCAAATAGACCACCATATGCTGGTCAAAAACTTGAAGATTGAAAATTGAATACGTTAAGGTTATGCAGTTGCTGACTTAATCCTGTAACCTTGAAATCTTGCCATTAATATAGCCTGCTCTATTGTAATTATTCTGTCGGCAGGAAGAGTATCTGCGTTTCTGTAAAGTTCGGCATTGTATGATTCTTTTTTCTTTAACATGTTGTATAATGCTGTTAGAAGCATCCTTGCTATTGCAATGATTGCTTTCTTGTGGCCGCGGCGTTTTCTAAGACGAAGGTAGCGGTTGCGTATTTCTGGGTGCTTTTCACTCTTCACCACAGAGTTGGCGCATTGCACCAAAAGTGGCTTGATGTAGCATCCGGCTTTGGAAACCCGGACGGATTTTTTCTTCCCTGCACTTTCATTGTTGGTAGGGGTAAGACCTGCCCATGAGCATAAGTGTTTCGCCGAAGGAAAAGCCTCCATATTGACACCGATTTCTGAGATTATACTAATCGCAGAAAAGATGTTTTTAAACGATGGAGCGGTTAGGATTAGGTCGAGTTCTTGCTGATAGGGCTTGGCGAGCGCAAGAATCAGTTTTTCTAGCTCTTCTTTCCGGGATCCTAAGTCCTCGCAATGCTTTCTGACAATCTTTAATTTCCCAGCCTGTTCCGGTGTAATATAACCGTCAATGGCGAGTTCCAGTTCAGGAAGTTTATTCATCATGGAACCATGAATTAAAGGTTTAATGTCAAAAGAAGTATCCAGAGGATTTTCAAGAATCTTATCGAGAATTTTTTGAGAGCTTTTTCCAAAAGTATCCGACACAACGTTTCCCAACTGAATGTTGGAAACCGTGAGACAGTTTTGGAGTCGATTCTTTTCGCTGGACATAAAACAGGTTAGCTTGTAACGATAGCGCATAAGGTCACGTAGCTGACGAATATCGGCAGGGGGCATAAAGCTACCGGCAACAAGATCATGCTTAAACAGGTCAGCAATCCATTTAGCATCCTTCTTGTCAGTCTTTTTACCACGGATAGCCTTAACATACTTAGGATGTGCAAGTACAATAAAACAGTCCTTTTCCAGGACGTTGTACACTGGGATCCAGTACTTACCAGTAGACTCCATACATACATCCTTGCAATTAGTTTCAAGTAGCCATTGTAACAGCTCTTTCAAACCTTTCGTGTAGGTAGAAAAGCGATGGCTCTTGTAGGTAGTAATACCTTGATTATTAGTGGAAGCGATGCAGGCAACAACAAAGGTTTTGTGAACATCAATCCCACAACAAATTTTGTACACGATTTTTAAAGCCATAGGGACTCCTTTCCGAACTAGAAGTTCAAAAAAATTATAGGGAGAAACGGCATTGACTGAACGCCTAACATTTAAACGAGATTGTTTAAACAAAGATAAGGTTACGTACTCAAAGGTACACTTATTTGTGCTTGAAAAGGCGATCTACACATATAAAAATACGGTCATCTGAAAAACAGACGGCCCACTCACCTCCCCGTGATTTGTAGTGTACCGGATATCCCTATGGGATCGATTATAAAGCAAACGAAGCTCAAAGGCACCAATTTCATTACGTTTTGTGCCTTGAGCGAAGCGAAAGGAATGGATATAAAAATGAGAGAATACTATGAAATTAAAATTGCGGGATTGACAAGGCAGCTTCCTCTCTGCCCTATCAATAAAGATTTGTATATTGGAGCATTCATATTGTTTGGAGATGTTGAGCTTACTGTTGCATGTGCAGAAGAATTACTCAAAAAAGCTCCGGAGTATGATGTTATGATTACAGCCGAGAGTAAAGGTATCCCGCTTGTTTATGAAATGACGAAACAAGCAGGCTTGAATAAATATCTTTTGGCAAGGAAATCCGCCAAGCTTTATATGAAAGATGTTGTCAATGTTGAGGTGCAATCTATAACAACTGAAAAAAGGCAAGCACTTTTTATAGACAGAGATGATGCCGAATACATGAATGGGAAGAGAGTTCTGATTGTGGATGATGTTATAAGCACCGGTGAATCGGTCAAGGCTGTTGAAAAGCTTGTACAGGAATCAGGGGGCATAGTAGCCGGACGAATGACCATATTAGCCGAAGGCGACGCTAATAAAAGAGATGATATTATTTTCTTGGAACATCTGCCGCTTTTTGATAAAAATGGAGATGCGCTATAAATAAAACAACACTTTAGCCGCTTTAAATAGCGGCTTTTAGTATACCCTAATATTGAATTCAATGTTGATGTAAAAATAACTATCGAATCTCAGGGAGCTATTAATTGATGAACATCTCAGCCTTTTCTTTTTCTGTAAGAGTTCTGCCGTTTAGTTGCCTGTTCGCTTCATCCAGCAGCATTTGTGTTGTATAGTATGGCATAATATATAGCGTGGTAGAACCGCTTCCTGTTGTTATAGTAGTAGAAAAATCTTCATTTATATCAGAAATATTTGCAGATGCAAGGGTCTTTAATGTGGCAGCATCAAGTATATGTGTATATGAAAGGCCTATTAGTGCTATTTTATCATTGTTTTTGCTGAATACCACCTTTTTTAGCGGAGTTGGGAATTGCTCCTTTTCAATTGTTTTTATTAAATTACCGTTAATGGTATCAAATATTGAAATGCTTTCATCAACAAACTGAACGAATAATAGTTTTTTATCAGGGCTGAGAAGCAAAACAGATTCCTCGGCGATAAGATTATCCAGTGAAACTTTTTCATTAAAGGTATTTTCAATGTCATAAATTTTTATACTTTTATTTTTGTATGAAAGTACACAGGTTTTCCCGTCATTACTAATAACACCGTTTGTAATGTCTTTGTCCTCAATATTGAAAATCATATTCTTTGACTTTATATCGATAATGCTTGCCATATTATTTATATTAATAAAGAATAGCTTATCATCACCTATAAAAGCGCAATAATCAATACTGCTATAATCAATAACATCAATAATCTTTAAATCCGGAATAGAGTAAATCGTTATTTCTTCATATGAGGGTATAGCTAAAAGTGATAGGTCAATATTTGTACAAAAGTCAAAATAAGATTGTGACTGAATTTCAGATAAAACAGTAAAGTCAGAGGTTTTAATTGCTTTTAAGCTTCCTGATGTAAAAGCTACTAGGATTATACTATTCTCATCAACAAATATAACTTTTGAAATAGTGTCGTTATAGTTTGCTGAGAGTAAAAGTTTATTATTTGTTAAATCCCAAAGGTAAAGCTCGCTGTTGTCATATGTATAAGAAACAGCAAGCTTACCGTCTTGTGATAAAACAGCATTATGTATTGCTTTATTGTGGCCTTCCAGATGTTTAGTATTTTCATTGACTATAGGTTTATATATATATACTTTTTTTGAGTTCCATAATGAAAAAATAAGTTTACCCTTTGAATGAGCTACCTGATAAATTGATTCGTCCCGGCTTATGCGGTAATCAGTTATATCATTAGTAATGTTCATTAACCAAAATCTTATTGTTCCGTCGTAGGAGGATGAAATAATAATATCATTAATTATTTGATAATCGGACACTGAATCACCATGGATAAATGTAGTTTCTATAACACCTGTTTTTATATCGACCACTTTAATTTTTTCGCCTTCCACCAAGGCCAGTTTTGTTGGATATGAGGAGAAGAATGTGGCTTTTTCGATATATGAATCCGGGAACATAATGGAAGATTTTTTACCATCGGGAGAAAATACTTCAAGGGAACCTTTTCCCGGATCAAGCAGACCGAGTTCTTCACCAAAAAAGTTAGAAATAATGGCAAGAGAACCATCTTCAGAATAATCTATATCAGATATATTATCATAATTTGTTTTATATGTGTTAATTAAAGAGTATGATTCCATATCAAACACGAAAGCCTTTCCGACAGAAGTGCCGACAGCAAGAAACTCACTGTTTTTACTAAAAGTCATGCATGATACGTATTTAATCAGATCGGTTGAATCAGACGCAGTGGTCATTAAGCAATCAACATCAATAGTATTTAAAACGCTGCCGGAACTTACATCAACAAAGCTTATTTTCCCCAGGCTATAATAGGCAAGAATATTTTTATGTGCCGAATATGTCATATTTGATGCGTAATCGGTAATCTGCCATATAGAATTGCCATAGATATCCACACAAGTGATGTAATTGTCATAATTCGATTCAGATAATGCTACGGCTATAATTGTGTTATTATCAATAAAAAGAATATCCCCATCCACAGGAAAGCCTTTATTAGTAAACACTTTACCAAGCGGCTTTCCGTCTTCGATATTCCAAAAATAAATATAGCCGTTTTTACAGTTGGTCAATAATGTTTTGCCATCAGGGCTTATATCGAGGTAGTTAGCATCCATATCATGATCTAGTACTATATCTCCGTCAAAGTAGTAATCTGCTTCATAAACCGACAGTGCTTTTGACATTGCATATTCCGCTTCATGTACATAAGGCCTTTCAGGATTTGCCATATCCTTAGGAAGAGCTGCTTGTGCAGCTAAAATAGCTCTGTATCTATCCCCGCCTTCGAAATACCTGTTTGATATGTCAGCAAGATACCTTGATTGGCCTATTTGGGTTTCTTTTATTTGGGCTGTAATTTCTATGTTTTTCTGATTTATTTCATCAGATTTTTGATTAATCTCTTCGGATTTCTTACTGATTTCCTGTGATTTCTGATTTATAATAAAGGCCTGATATGTACTAAAAGATCCAAAAGCTAAAAAAAATGCAGATAATGATATGGAAGCTGTAAGCACAGCCTTTATCAATCTCTCCCTGTGACGTTGCTTAAGGTCATCATAGCTGCAATTAAGCATTGGCGAAAGTAGACGCAGAATCTCTGTTTTAAGCTTCTTAAACATCTCTTTTTCGGACACAGCCCTAATGTCTGCAGCTAGTGGCTCCACCTCAACGATGGATTCTATAATTGAACCATCCTCCATAGTCTGGGTTTTGTTTATAAAACGCAGTTGTTCCGGAAAGGATTCATTTGGCTCGCCCTCGATTAGTAGTGCAAGGATTTTATTCTGACCATGAAGCTTTTTAAAGGTCTCGATTTCTTTTAATACCCATTGAGACTGAGGTGTTCTGGGAGAGCAAATGACTATTAAATAATCAGAGGCCTCCAATGCTATTGTAATATTTTCAGCAAGATTAGAAGATGTAGGCAATTCGTCCTGATCTCTAAAGACTCTGTTGATTCGCTTTTTGCCTGATGATTTTACAATACTTTTTGGTATTTTAAATGTCTCAAGTAACCGGTGAAGCCTTTCAGCAATGGCTTTATCGGGCTCTGTATGGCGATAACTGATAAAAGCATCATATTTGTATAAATTCATCTTATTTCCTCATTATCCATATTAATAACAGATTAATGTTTAAAAATCTGTGTGTCAAGTATTGTATCTTGATTATTCCAACTAAACAATTATTATGGTAACATAAACATAATTGACAAAATTAAATGCATGCAAAGGACAATGTTATATGACATTAAAAGAATTACTAAATTACGAAGAAATCACTATTCAATGCCACGACAACCCAGATGCAGATACTATCGCCTCAGGATTTGCCCTATATACTTTTTTTAAAGAGAACAAAAAGCAAGTTCGACTAATATACAGCGGCAGAGCTAAGATGACAAAATCTAATCTGGTAATCTTGGTAAAGGAATTATCTATACCTCTTGAATATGTAGATAATATTGAAGTTTCCGGGCTGCTGATAACTGTAGATTGCCAATATGGTGCAGGTAATGTAAAGAGATTTAAAGCTGATAATGTAGCAATAATAGACCATCACCAGCAAGAGATTACTGATGTTCCTCTAAGCGAAATAAGGTACTATTTAGGTAGCTGCTCAACACTGGTATGGCAGATGTTGGAGGAAGAAGGTTTCAAAGTTAATGAACACCCTAATGTTGCCACAGCACTCTATTACGGATTGCTTATAGACACCAATGGCTTTACAGAGCTACATCATCCCTCCGATAGGGATATGAAAGATATTTTGGATCATGATTCCGAGCTTATCCGAAAACATAAAAATTCAAATTTAACCATGCACGAGTTGGAGATAGCGGGAATAGCTCTACTAAGAAGCTCATACAATTCAGCCAATAGGTTTTCTATTATAAAAACCCAACCATGCGATCCCAATATACTCGGGTTTATAAGCGATTTAGCTATTCAAGTTGATTCTATTGATGTATGTATTGTGTATCATGAAATAGAAACAGGAATAAAATTTTCTGTTCGCAGCTGTGTTAAAGAAATTATGGCCTCTGAGTTAGCAGAATATGTTTCTGAAGGAATCGGTTCAGGCGGAGGGCACAATGACAAAGGCGGCGGTTTTATAAGCAAGAGTGAGTTTATTCGCCGATACCCTGCAATTAATGCTGACGAATACTTACTTACTCAACTGACAAAGTATTTTGGCAGCTTCACAGTTATTGATTGTGCATTAGACAAGCCTGATATAACTACTATGGAAATATATAAGAAACGTCCTTTATTACAAGGGTATGTAAAATGCACCGATGTATTTGAGAAGGGAACGCCAATAATAATAAGAACACTGCAATGTGACATGGATGATTTGATCTCTGATGATAATATTTATATTGTAATAGGAATAAAGGGAGATGTTCACCCTGTATCAAAGGATAAATTTCTTATGGGATATAAAATCATAGACGAGCCTTATGAGATTGAGACCCAATACTTTCCCCATATTCGCAATAAAAATACAGGACGCATTGTTGACTTACAGCCTTATGCTAAAAAATGTGTATCTAACGGAGAGGTTAATATTTATGCAAAACCATTGTCAGAGACCGTAAAAGTATTTACCTTATGGGACAGGGATACATACATGCTTGGAAAGCCCGGCGATTATCTAGTAGTAAGGAAAGATGATGAGAATGATATTTATACTATCCCTAAGGATATATTTGAAATTATGTATGAAAAATAGTATTGCATTATTATACATTTATATGTATAATAATACACATCTTATTGAAAGCGGTGGTATTTAAGATGAAGCATTTATTATGTTTAAGTCAATGGACCGGTGAAGAGATAAATGAAACCTTGAAACTGGCTGAAAAGCTTAAATTTGAAAATAAAAACGGCATAAGACATAATCATCTTTTGAAGGGTAAATCTCTCGGTTTGATTTTCAGCAAGTCTTCCACCAGAACCAGAGTATCTTTCGAAGTCGGTATGTATCAATTAGGCGGGTACTCCATGTTCTTAAGCTCAAATGATATTCAGCTTGGCAGAGGAGAAACTGTTCCTGATACGGCAAAGACTCTGTCCAGATATTTAGATGGAATTATGATAAGGACATATAAACAAAGCGATGTAGAAGAATTGGCTGCTTACGGGAGCATACCTATTATTAACGGTCTGACCGACAGCCAGCATCCCTGCCAAATTCTCGCCGATCTTCAAACAATCAAAGAATACAAGGGCGATCTTCGTGGGTTGAAATTAGCTTATGTAGGGGATGGCAATAATGTAGCCAACTCACTTATGATAGGATGCGCTAAGGTAGGCATGAACATTTCGGTTGCTACGCCCAAAGGCTATGAATGCGATGAAGAATCTGTTAAGCTTGCAAAAGATGCTGCGGCCGAAACAGGAGCCATTGTGATAAATGGTTATGATCCTATAGATGCAGTAAAAGATGCCGACGTGATTTATACCGATACATGGGTCAGTATGGGAATGGAATCGGAAAAAGAACAAAGACTCAAAATCTTTATGCCCTTTCAAGTAAATAAAGAGCTTATGCAAATGGCAAAGGATGATGCGATTTTTATGCATTGTCTACCTGCCTACAGAGGCTATGAAGTAACCGTAGATGTTATTGACGGTCCTCAATCTGTTGTATTCGAAGAGGCCGAGAATAGGCTCCACGCTCAAAAATCTGTACTTGTAAAACTCATGGGGTGATAAAATGTCTAATCCGTTAATTATCAGGCGCGCGACCGCAGAGGATGCGCCTGCTGTTTTTTCTATAATCCAAAAGGCATTTAACGAATACAGCAGAATAACAGGTCAAACAAATCTGGAAGCCCTCTATGAAACTGTGGAGGATATTTTAAAGGAAATACAAACAAAGGTTGTTTTTATTGCTATCATTAATAATAATATAGTGGGAACGGTAAAGCTAGGTATTAAGGGTGATGAAGCATATCTTAGCAGATTCGCGGTAGACTATAATAGTCAAAACACCGGAATAGGAAAATCCCTTATGAATGAAGTGGATACATATCTTAAGGAAATGGGTGTAACAAAGGTTACTCTTCATACATCTTCAAAGCATGATGTTCTTATGCGCTTCTATTATGGAATAGGCTTTTATGCGGAAGCCATTGAAACTGATAGAGGCTATTTAAGAGCACGTATGGTAAAAGAATATTGATAGACAGGGTAATAGACAGGGGACGGTTCTCTGTCTTACGGTTCTCTGTCTTATCGGCCACTTTATAATCTAAGAAAAGCTACCTGTCTGTTTGGTAGAATAAATTGGACAATTTTATATGCGCAATTTTTTACTATATGAAATAAAACCCAAATAAAGTATAATAGATACAACAACCATGCTTGTACAAACGAGGTATATTAAGTATGGCTTTAATAAAAAAAGTTGTCATAACGTGCTTAATCATGGCAGTTCTTGTCACGACCCTTGTGTCATGCAAATCTGTTGACAGAATAAAACCCGTAAGTTTAACAGATGAAACTGAGGTCCCATCAAAAATTAATCTACGATTTATTAGTAGCTGGGGAGGTGTCGATACCAAAGCCGATCCTCTGCAGCAGGTACTAAACGGTTTTATGGAAGACAACCCCGATATCGAAGTTATTAATGAATCAATGTATGGAGAGGACTTTTTGCATAAGCTGAAAACTGATTTCGCATCAGGTTATAATCCCGATGTTTTTGGATTATGGCCGGGGTCGGATATCAGAGCTTTGGTTGAGGCCGGGAAGGTTGCGGATATAACATACCTGTTGGAGGAGGACAAGGCTTGGAAGGACACCTTCGGTGAAAACGAATGGCAGTTTACTACCTATAACGATAGGATCTATGGATTACCCCTTGAAATTATATATGAGTGTTTGTTTATAAACAGAGATATGTTTGTAAAATACAATGTCAAGGTACCCAGAACATATGGAGATTTAAAGCAGGCTGTAATTGATTTTAGGAAAAATGGAGTAATACCCATTGCCTATAATTCAACAGCCGAAGGAACCTATCTCTATCAGAATATTGTCGCACGTTTAGGTGGAAGAGAGAATGTGGAGAGACCGTTTATAAACGGAATTCCAAATAGTTGCTATGTTGAGGCTATGGAATATGTCAAAGAGCTTTACCAGATGGAAGCTTTCCCATCCGATGCATTCAAAATCAGCAGCAGGGAAAGGGATGACCTATTTATAAACAAAAAGGCCGCTATGATTGTTCAGGGATCATGGTTCATCGGCCGTTTTCCAGACGGTGATACAACTGTTGATATTGTGCCGTTTCCCTATATCAGAGAAGGAGTCACCAGCGAATCTGCCCTGATATATGGTTTTGGATGCGGTTCCTTTCATATGAGCAAATCCGCATCTGTTGATGAGGCCCGAAATAATGCATCTATCAAGTTGTTAAAAGCTCTAACATCAAAAGAAAGCGCAGAGATTTTTGCCAAAAGAACAGGGATGTTAAGTAATGTTGACTCAGAAAGACTCAATACCTACAAAGGAAGGTTGAGAGTCAACGAAAAAGCGTTATTGAATGCTGCCGATGAATTGATTGGCCCACCCGACAGTTTTGTAGACAGATCAATATGGGAGGGTACTATTGTCGAGGAGTTTCCTTACGTGCTTGTCGGTGAGAAAACACCGGAACAGGTTTGGGATCAAGTTAAGGAAGAGTATAAGGCAAAGGGTCTGGAGTAGTACCGGGAGAAGATATGAAAAGTATTAAGGGTAAACTGGCAAGAATATATAAAAACCTGTCAATTAAGAGGAAGATACTTCTTATTTTTTATATTCAGGTAACCATACCTCTTATCCTAATAGGGTTTATGAGTTATAAAATTTCCTCTGACATTATCTACAAAAAATCTGTAGAATATACCCAGAACATTCTTCACACAATTGAGCTGAGACTGAATGACTATGTAAATAACCTGATTATGGTTTCACAGGATTTTCTTTATGATAAAAAGATATATGATATAATCAGCAATAATAATACCTATATACCCCCCTTAATAGAATACGAAAACAAAACTGAAATAAACAACACACTGAAAAAAATTGTTTTTTCCAGAGAGGAAATACAATCAATATGTTTGATTTCGTCTAACGAAGAATTCTATTCGGCAGACAACAACAGCCGTAAGATAAGTATTAAAGAAGCAATCAGTGATGTTAGAGAGGATATATATATTACGGCTCGCAGCAATATGGGGAAAGCGGTATGGTTTGCTGAAGCAAAGGACAAGTTGGCTGAAAACGTATACTTTGCCAGAACTATATATAATAAGGATAATTTTAGGGAAATTGGTCTTATGGTAATTATGTTTAAAAAAGACCACCTCCTAACATTATTCAATGATTTGTCCACTGTTGATATTCCTAAGATTGCTGTTATATCATCGGCCAATGAGGTTATTGCCAGCCGGGATCAAAGCATTGATTACCTTTTTGAGCCTGAAATACAAAACATTATAACAGATTCTAGAGGAGCATTTATTGACAAAAAGGAGGAAGCGCTGGTTTCCTATGTCTCAATGCAGGAACCGTCGTGGCGGATTATTACTTATGTATCCTTAAACCAATTATATAGAGAAATAAATCTTTTAAGAAACTGGATAATTTTATTGAGCATACTCTCAGTTAGCCTTTTGTCGGTATTTGGTCTTTTCATATCGTTTGATCTTATTAGCCCTATAAACAGGCTTGTAAAAGGAATGAAAAAGATTCAAAAAGGACAGTGGGTAGTAAATATGGATGAGGACAGAGGGGATGAACTAGGTTTCTTAAGTAAGACCTTCAATGAAATGACAAAGGAAATCGACCACCTTGTTAATCGTATCTATAGAGAACAACTTACAAGGAAGGATGCTGAAATCAAAGCTCTCCAGTCTCAGATTAATCCGCATTTTCTTTTTAATACACTGGAGTCGATAAACTGGATGGCCCAACTGAATAATGTCCCTGAAATCAGTGAAACTGTTTCGGCTTTGTCTTCTCTGATGGAAATAAGTATAGGCAGGGACGATAGGCTGATAACTATTGAAGAGGAATTCACCTACATAGATAATTATATTTTAATTCTAAAAAAGAGATTTGAGGATCGAATAACTCTCGAAAAGAATATTCAGAGCGAGGTTATGGATATTAAAATCCCCAGGTTGCTGATACAGCCCCTCATTGAAAATGCGGTATACCATGGCTTGGAAAGGAGTAGAAATAAAGGAGTTATCAAGCTGAATGCTCAAATTTCAGGCGACGAAGTATTAATTGAGGTGGTCGATAATGGATTGGGAATTGAGAAGGACGAGCTTGAAATAATTAATGATAAGCTTTCCATGGATAACGAGACATATTTTAGAAGTATGGAGAGCAATGGCAAGAAAAGCATAGGTATTGAGAATGTCAACAGAAGGATTAAACTTCTGTATGGAGAGGAATATACATTAAGACTGGAAAGTGTTCCGGGCGAATATACCAAAGTAATTGTACATATTCCTTATTCAAAATCTGATTCAAGGAGGGATCCGGGTGTTTAAAGTAATTATAATAGATGATGAGCCTATCATCAGAAAAGGGTTAAGAAATATAATCGACTGGAAGCAGTATGATTGCGAAATCTGCGCCGAAGCTGCTGACGGTGTTGAAGGTGCTGAATTGATAAGGTCCCATTGCCCGGATATTGTTTTTACAGACATAAAAATGCCTGAAGTAGATGGACTTTCCATGATAAAGGAAATCAAGGATAATGTCGCTGACAGTAAGATTATAATACTCACAGGGTACAGGGATTTTGACTATGCTCAAGAAGCAATTAAACTCGGGGCATTTGACTTTATTTTAAAACCCTCGAAAATAGAAGAACTTATCGATGTTGTAAAAAGAGCTATTAAGGAGCTTAAATTTCAGCGGGACAGGACCGAAGAGATAGAAAAGCTTAAGGAGCTATACAAGCAAAACCTTCCGGTACTGAGAGAAAGACTTCTTTTTGATGTTCTAAGTGGAATTAATACGAATGAAGAACTGATAAAAGCAAAAATGTCGCTTTTTGGGCTAGAGGTTGCCAATTTTACACTTCTAGTAGTAGAAAATGATAGTGATACCGGTGAAAATAATGAACGTGATGATCCGTATAGCTCCCATCTTTACCAGTTTGGGATAATCAATACCTTTGAAGAAACGGTTTCAGAGGATTTCAAGATAATTAGCGTAACTCTTGACGACAAAAGAATAGCATTTATTGTAAAGCATCCTGATTCACGTGGTAGTCATATTGATTTGATACAGAAAAAGTGTACATATCTTCAGGATATTATTGCTAATTGTTTTTGCTTTACCATAACAATAGGAATAAGCTCGGAAGGTCATGGAGCCATGCAGCTTTCAACAAAGTTGAAAGAATGTATGGAGGCTTTGGAGCATAAGTTCTATATTGGGAATAACTCTATCATCTGCTATAAGGACCTTCATTCCTTTTTCAGAAGCGAAGATACCTCGCTTCTTGAAAATTATAAAAAGTTACTATCAGACGGTATTAAATCCGGTAATGAGATACTTGTAAATAAGAGACTCAAAGATATAACCGATTATATTGACTGTTGTGCCGGCAGTATTAACAGGGACAGCCTCAAAAATTTCTACTGTGCAACGGTAACTTTAATCAATAACATTAGGGTTTCTGTGGGTGTGGAGAATAACCCCAAAGGGTTGCTAAGTAAGGATATCAGCAGCTTAATAAGGATGATTGAAAAATCCGACAACTTAAAAGAGCTTAATGTTATATTGGAGGAAATTGCACTTAGTGTGGTTTCCAAAGTAAATATTTATAACAATAGAGGTATTAAACTGATTATGCAAAGAGCCATGGAGTTTATTGATGAGAATTACAATGAACAGATAAGCCTAAATGAAATAGCCGAACACACATTTGTTAGCACCTATTACATAAGTAGACTTTTTAAAAAAGAATTGGGTAAAAATTTTGTCGATTATTTAAATGAAATACGGATCACAAAGGCAAAGGAACTACTAAAGGATCTACGGTTCAAAACTTATGAGGTAGCTGAACTGGTGGGAATATCCGATGCTCATTATTTTTCAAAGCTATTTAAAAAGTATGAGGGTATAACGCCCTCAGAATATAGGGATACAGTTAGGTAATCCCGATTAACTCGACAAGTGTCAAGGGGACGGTCCC
>CAYMLJ010000003.1:0-11078 GCA_964391395.1 uncultured Ruminiclostridium sp.
ATAATTCAATTAGTTATGACAAAAAGTAATTTTATGCTATAATAGAATATATTATTACAGCATATCATTTTATTGAACAGTTTCCAACTATAGAATGCATTTATCGTCGAATAATCAGCAGAGTGACTATATTAGGTAGACTTTGTTTGTTTTATTTAATAATAAATATCATAAATATCATTTTAGGAGGGCAACAGGCGAATGTTCTTAAACTTTAGCATTGTTTTATCTAGTTTTTTCATATTGTTTCAGTCAAACCCTTATTTTTATATAATAATGGCTATTATTATTTTGCTCTTATGTTTCTTGTTTATTGTACATAGAATAAAAAGAGCACATTTTCCGACTCAAACGGGGAGAATAAGGGAAGGAATTGGACCAAGGGAATGGGAACAACATATGTACGAGCTAGCTAGCGGGCATAAAGACGTCAAATGGATGAAATATAATTTTGTTCTGGGTAACAATAACCAGAAAGCATATAAACAACTCAACCAGATTCGTATAAGTATTTCAGGCATTTCTTCAGAACTATTAGAGTTAGTTCCTTCAGCACGTTGGCTATTTGATAACTTTCAAATGCTCTATCGTGAGATTAAAAAGATTAAAACTACAGGGACCGGGTATGTAGCCCTTCCAATCCTAAAAACGGGAGAGTATCGCAGACACCCGAGAGTATACGTTCTTGCCAAGAAGATGGTTTATATTGCAGGAGGATATTTAAACGAAAATAACATAATTCGTATGATAGAAGCATATCAGAAAGAGCTACCACTAACAGAGAAAGAACTATGGGCACTTCCTGAGATAATCGGTCATTGTATTTTAGAACGTATCATAGAAGTTGCGGAAGAAATAGTTGGCGTCATTAAGATTAAATCGAGGGCAGAAGAATTTATACAGGAAAATCTGACCGAGAAACATAATTTTTTTGATATAGCTCCGCTTCTAAATGATATATCTGAGGATTGTTGCGATAATATCACATTCCATTCTCATGTTTTATATCTTTTAAAAAATATGTCAGTGGAAGAAGAAGTGATACAAAGATATATTCAGCATCACTTTCGTTCTTCGGGAAAGCCCTTCGCTCTGTCAGAAATATTTATAGAAGAGGGCAAGAGAGAAGCACGGCTTGAGTCAAATATTCGTACTCCCATTGAAAGTTTGAGAGAGATTAACCAGATTGATGATGAAATGTTGTGTGAAGAACTCTCGGTTTTGGAGCATATATTGGCCGAAGATCCGAGCGGTATATATCCAAAAATGGATTCAGAAAGCAGGTCTTTTTATAGGTCAGTAATAGAAAAGATCTCATTTAAGCACAATACCTTGGAGAGGACTATAGCTCAGGAATGCCTGAGTCTTGCCGAGCAAGGTAGTGATGATTTGGATTGTTCTCATCATGTTGGAACATACCTTATAGGTAAAGGTCTTCCGATTCTCAAAGCAAAAATTTTATATAAGAAACCATCGATGAAGCTTGACAAAAAACGAGGGGGTAAAGTTGCTTACTTTTTTACAGTATTGTCGGCAATATTAGCCCTTAGTTATTTTATAGTTCTAATAATAAAAAGAGCTGGTGAGACGGAGCTTTATAGATATATTTTGTTAGTTGCAGTGCTCCTCCCGCTGATTATGGATATAGCACTTAAAATTACTAATAGCTTGTTGTTGCGAATTATTAAAGTAAAAAGAATACCATCCCTTGACTATATGGAAGAAATACCAGACTGCGCCAGGACTTTTATTGTAATGCCTGTACTGGTATCCTCTGCGGAACAGGGGGTTGAGTATCTTAATAGACTTCACAACCACTATCTGGCAAATAAGCAAACTAATCTTCACTTTGCTTTGCTGGTAGATTATGCGGATGCAGTAAAAAAATATATGCCTGAAGATTATGAGATTCGTGAGGCCTTAATAGACCACTTAAATGAGCTGAACAAAAAGTATCCGTCTAATTATCAGCGTTTTTCTCTGTTTATCAGGTACCGGAAATGGAACCCCTCAGAAGGATGCTATATGGGATGGGAGAGGAAACGAGGAAAGTTGGAGGAGTTTAATGCCATTTTAAATGGGGTTGCATCTGAAAATACTACTTTTGATACTATGTTGTGTGATGAGGAATTACTAGATACTTATAAATACGTCATAACCCTTGATGCGGATTCAGACCTTGCTCGTGACAGTGCTTCAAAGCTTGTGGGAATAATAGACCATCCCCTCAACCATGTTGTAATTGATTCAAAGACCGGCAAAATAAAAGGGGGATACGTTATTATACAGCCCTCTGTCAGAAATCATGCTTCAGAGAAACAAAGGAGTATATTCCCAAGAATTTATGGCGGCCAAACGGGAGTGGCTAATTATTCCTTTGTTACATCCGACATATACCAAGATTTATTCAGAGAAAGTTCTTTTGTAGGAAAGGGTATTTACAATGTTAAAGCCTTTCATAAACTACTTAATAAAGTAATACCTGAAAACAGCATTTTAAGCCACGATTTATTGGAAAGTTGTTATGCAAAGACCGCATTCGCAAGTAATGTAAATATCATGGAGAGCTTCCCCGGGAGCGTTATTTCCTTTGATAAGAGGGAACATCGATGGATCAGAGGGGACTGGCAACTTTTGCCTTGGCTCTTTAAAGGAGAAATGAGTTTTCTTTCAAAATGGAAAATATTTGACAATATGCGGGCAAGCCTTGTACCGATTAGTAAAATTCTTTTCATTTTTCTGAATCTTGTAATGTTCCCAAAAATATTTTACTTGTGTATTCCTATACTGTTTTTTCATGGTTGCTGGGATTTAATTTTTTTACTATGCAGTATTATTCTTCACAAGATTCGAAGGCCTAAACTAGCGCTTGTGCATTCAAAGCTGGCTGAAGAAATAAGTATTATTGTCGGGAGGGCCTTCCTTGATATTTCTTTTGTTCCTTCAAAAGCGTATATTGCCTGTGATGCAATAGTGAGAACCCTATTTAGGCTATTTTTAAGTAAGAAGCATCTACTGATGTGGAAATCAGCCGATTCAGTAGAAAAATCGACAGGTGACTCACTAAATAGCTATTTTGTTCATATGTGGCATACCATCATCCCCGGTATACTTTTATTAGCACTATCAAGGAGTGCCGGAATACATGCACAAGTTCTCTATGGCTTTATTGCTATAAGTTGGTGCCTATCGTTTCTTATGGCTTATTCTATTAGCCGGCCGGGTAACGGCAAGAACAAAAAAACCGTCCTGTCAACAGAAGAGATGCTCATTGATATCGCCAGAAGGATATGGCGTTACTTTACCGTATTCACAACTAGGGATAATAACTGGCTTTGCCCTGATAACTATCAGATAGGCAACAAAAAAAAGGTTGCATTTAGAACGTCTCCCACCAATATTGGGCTACAGTTGCTTTCGGTTTTATCTGCTAGGGACTTTGGATTTGAAACCTTAAGCGCTATTATTGACTATGCTGAAAACGTCCTCTATACCGTAGCTGTTATGCCAAAATATAAGGGCCATTTATACAATTGGTATGATATCAAAACATTAGAGGTCCTTAACCCAAAGTATATATCCACGGTAGATAGCGGAAATTTCTTTGGAGATTTGATAGCATTTAAGAACGGTCTTATGGAGCAAATAAATACCCCCATTATTACTGATGCCATGATGACCGAAATTAAAAATATGCTTATCCTCAGTAATACCGGAGTTGGGATTAAGGATAATTATAAAACAATCAAAGATTTTTTATCTGCCATGATTGTATTGAGAGAGAATCTTAACATAGAGAATGTTAGTGAGGAAGATAAGCGTGTTATCGGGGAGCTTACACGGCAAATAAACTTAATTGAAAGAGAAATTCTGGATTTTGCTATTTTAGATACACCTTTTTCTACTAAGACAACTTTACTCGAAGTGGCTCAAACGGGAAATAACTATGCTAAGGCAATAATAGATAGAATAAAAGGCTTAGCTGTAACCATAGACAAAATGTTTGATAAAGCAGAGTTTGATTTTCTTTACAATAAGAAGAGGAAGCTCTTTTGCATAGGATATAATACAGCATCGCAAAAAGCTGATGAGGGATGCTATGATCTTATGGCATCAGAAGCTTTGTTGACAAGTTTTTTGACGATAGCCAGAGGAGACATTCCAGTAAAGCACTGGCATAAGTTGGGGCGCCCCCTTGTTCTTGTTAAAGGTATTCCTGCACTCGTCTCCTGGAGCGGAACGATGTTTGAATATCTTATGCCGCATCTATTACTAAAAAGCTTCGAGGGATCGGTGCTTCATGAATCATCCAAGGCAGCGGTGCTACAACAAATGAAGTATGCTAAACAGATGAAAATTCCCTGGGGGATATCAGAATCTCAATATTATCGGTTTGACATGGATGGAAATTATCAGTACCGGGCCTTTGGGGTTCAGGGGTTAAGACTTCAACCAGCATATGGAAAAAGCTGTGTAATTACCCCCTATGCCACCATGTTAGCTTTGGAGTGGGCAGATAAAGCTGCTATTGAAAATTTAGCCAAGCTAAAACAACTCGAGGCTTTTGGTCAATATGGCTATTATGAGGCTATTGATTTTGAAGCTCCTGATCCTGTAGAAATGAATCCCTATTGTATTGTTAAGTCTTATATGGCACATCACCAAGGAATGAGTTTTGTCGCCATAAATAACTATTTGAATGACGGGGTTATGCGTTCACGTTTTCATAGAGAACCTATTGTTAGAGCCTCTGAGATTTTACTGGAGGAAAAACGCCAGACATATTTTATATCAATTACCAGAAAAGGCTATACCATCAGTATAAACAAAAGGGAAAACTTCGTGGAGGATGCTTTAAGTACCCGGTACGTAAATGGCGTAGCTCCCCGGATACCTGCAGTAAATTATATCTCAAACGGAAACTATTCACTCCTGTTAACATCTGACGGAGACGGATTCAGTAATTGTAAAGGTATGATGCTATATAGATGGAGAGCCGATGTTTATGCAGATACCGGCAACTATACTTATATTAAAGACGTCAAAGAAAACAGACTATGGAGCACAGCTTATAAACCAACGAAAACAGAACCCGACAAATATCGTGTCATATTTTCCCCCCATCAAACTGAGTTTATTAGAAGGGATGGGGATGTTGGGACGCATACCGTTGTGAGTATGTCTCCTGACGATAATCTTGAAATTCGAAAAGTAACGCTCAAAAACTATGGGAATGAAGAAAAGCATCTTGAAATAACCAGCTACTTAGAAGTTGTGGCAGACAGCTATTCAGCCGAGGTTGGGCATCCGGCGTTTAACAAGCTATTTATCGAAAGCGAGTATTTGGATGAAGGGGCAGTCTTTCTTTCGAGAAGACGTGGCGGTAGAAGCAGCCAAGGGACATATGTCATGCATATGATAAAAACTGAAATAGAGCCGGTTAATAGTATTGAGTATGAAAATGATAGAATGCGATTTATAGGAAGAAACAACACCCTTCAAAACCCTGTTGCTGTAACCGACAGTATATCGCTTTCCAACAGTACGGGTTTTTCAAGTGATCCCATCATGAGCCTTAGGGTCAATATTTGTCTTAAGGCCGAACAAAGCACGTCAATTACAATTATTACCGGAGTCTGTGAGACGAAGGATGAGGCTTTGAAAATAAGTGATAAATTCAGCGTGGAGTATATGGCGGATAATATTATTGAAAAATTCAGACAGCAGAGCCTGATGGAAATTAAATATCTGAGCATCACCGGCAAGCAACTGAGTGCGTTTCAGAATCTGATAAGCCCGATTTATTACTCGGTGGGGGCATATAGAGGCCCCGTTGAAAGCATTTGGCGCAATTGGAAAAATCAAAGCTTCCTGTGGAGGTTCGGTGTGTCCGGGGACAATTCCATAATGTTGCTAAGGGTAAGTTCAACTAAAGAAATAGCAATAATCAGGGAAGTATTAAAAGCATTCGAATACATGAGGATAAACAGGGTCAATGTGGATTTGATAATTCTTAGCGAGGCCAAACATGGCTATATGCAAGAACTTACAAATTTACTCAACGAGATGACAAGTTCACTAAAGATACATGATGAAGATAGAGAAAGACCCAGCATTTTTGTATTACATTCGTATCAAATGACTCCGGCAGAGATAGATTTACTCTTTACGGTTTCTCGTGTTGTCATATCTGCCAATACAGGCATTTATTTCAGGAATATAAAAACCGGCTTAATAAGCGTTGTTGAAGATTAATGGGCAAGGAGGATGAATTTAAGTTGAATAATATAAATGCACTATTAAACAATAACCCGAAGACAAACGGCGGATATGAGTTTTTTAATGGTTTTGGTGGTTTTGTTAATAACGGAAAAGAATACGAAATATTGCTTGAGAATAATGTTAAACCTCCTTTTCCTTGGATTAATGTTATTGCCAATAAAAAACTCGGTTTTTTTATATCTGAATCGGGAGCAGGGTTTACTTGGGCTAACAATAGCCGTGAAAATAAAATAACTCCATGGTCCAATGATCCGGTAACCGACAAGGCTTCCGAAGCAATATATATCAGAGATGAGATTAACGGAAAAATATTTACCCCGGTATCCCTTGGTAGAAGTGACAGAGGAACTTACAGGGTAAGGCACGGATTAGGATATTCTATATTCTATCACGAGGAGGAGGGCATTGCTCAAGAGCTTACTGCCTTTACTCCTATCGACGAGCCGGTTAAGCTTTTGGAACTTAAGCTTAAAAATACTACTAAAAGAGAACGATACCTAAGTCTAACCTATTACTCGGAATGGGTATTAGGTTTTGAACGGGATTATACAAACCCATATATAGTAACAACATATAATAATGAATACGAGTATTTATCAGCAAAAAGCGTATACAGTTATCACTTCAGAAAACATGAATCCTTTATTTTTTCAAGTGAAATGATAATAGGATACACTGGCGACAGACAAGCAGTATTGGGCCTTAAAGGTTCAATCCAAAACCCTCTTGGTCTTGAAAAGAAGCTCTCATGCAATACCGGGGCATGCTATGACCCTTGTGGAGCCATCCAGGTATTAGTAGCCATTAAACCGGGAGAGACAAAGACAATTATATTTGGAATGGGGCAAAGCGATAATCGGGATGAAATAAACACGCTCCGCCAAAAGTATAGGGATTTGACAGAGGTCAATAACGAGTTGGTACGGGTTAAGAGTTACTGGAATGACTTGTTAGGTACAATTAGAGTTGAAACATGTGATAGAGCCATCGATATACTGGTAAACGGATGGCTCACCTATCAGACCATATCATGTAGATTGAATGCCAGAGCGGCATTTTATCAATGCGGTGGTGCATACGGATTCAGAGATCAGCTCCAGGACGGACTTTCGCTTCTATTTGTCAACCCCGACTTTTTAAAGAAACAGATTATAATATCAGCCGGAAGACAGTTTGAAGAAGGGGATGTGCAACATTGGTGGCACCCTCCGACAGGAATCGGGGTTCGAACCAGGATTACCGATGATCTTTTATGGCTTCCTTATACTGTGGCCGCATATATAAAATTCACCGGCGATTTTTCCATACTTGAGGAAAAAGTAAACTACATTAAAGGACAGTTGCTTGAAGAGGAGCAACACGAAGTCATGTTTACCCCCGAGGTTTCTGTATTAAATGAGGATATATACGAGCATTGTAAAAAAGCCATACTCCGTACCGGATTCGGTATACATGGATTACCCCTTATAGGAGGTGGCGATTGGAATGACGGAATGAACGAGGTAGGAATTAATGGAACCGGGGAAAGTGTATGGCTGGGATGGTTTATATATGCGATTATCAAGGAGTTCATACCCTTAAGTATTTATAGAGGCGATAACGAGTTTGTAACTACACTAGAGCAAATGAAGCAAAATATTAAATCTGCTATAGAAGAGCATGGCTGGGATGGTGAATGGTATCTCCGGGCTCTTTATGACGATTACGAAAAAATTGGATCAAAGGAGAACGATGAGTGCAAAATAGATTCAATTAGTCAATCATGGAGTATAATTTCGGGAGCGGCAGATAGGGAGAGGGCTACAAAAGCGCTCCAATCGGCATGGCAATACCTTGTCGTGGAAGAAGAAGGGATATCATTGCTTTTGACTCCCCCCTTTAATAAAACAGAGAAAAATCCCGGATACATCAAGGGATACTATCCCGGAATCAGAGAGAATGGTGGACAGTACACACACGGAGCGATTTGGCTAGCTATTTCTGCTGCTATGGCTGGCGATACAAATAAGGCCTATTCCCTCTTTTCTATGCTTAACCCAGTATTGAGCACAGCAAATAAGAGGGATGCCCTGAAATATGGCAAAGAACCCTATGTTATGACAGCAGATATTTGGTATAATCAACACTATGTGGGCAGAGGCGGATGGAGTTGGTATACTGGGTCGGCAGGATGGATGTATCAAGGGCTGGTAAACTGGTTTCTGGGGATAAGAAAAGAAGGTGGACAGTTAGTATTAGATCCCGCTACTCCACCGGGTTTTGGTGAATACACGGTTTACTACAAGCACAAATCTTCCACATATACTATTAAAATTGCGGTAGAAAACGATAGTGAGAAATCTGAACGAGAAGTAGTTTTAAACGGAGAAAAAATTTCCGGTAGCAGAATTGATTTACTTGATGATGGGAAAAATCACAAGGTAGAAGTGTTATAATCGACCTTAAACACAAAAGACACAAAAGACCGTCGAAAAAAACCGCTAAAAAAACTCTTGCATTCATAAAGTCAATGTTATATAATATCCCTTGCTGTGACATGGCATACGATGAAACCGCAGATGGCAGGTGAAACAAACTGGGAACTGCGGCGGAGAATGTCCGATTCAAAGAAACCGGGCGACAAGTCATTGTACATCATACATGTAGATGTTTATGTGTATTTGTATCGTGGCCCCAGGTGTATAACCTATGGGCTTTTTGTATGGCAAAACATGAAACACCCGGCAGTGTGGTACATGAAAAGCTTGTTGCGCCAGCAAATTCTAACTCAAGGAGGCTTATGTATGGCGAACAAACAGAAGATCAGAATAAGGCTAAAAGCTTTTGATCATCAGGTTATCGATCAATCTGCAGAAAAGATTGTCGAGACAGCTAAGAGAACAGGCGCTAAGGTTTCCGGGCCGGTTCCGCTACCTACAAGAAAGGAAATCATGACAATATTGAGAGCTCCTCACAAGTATAAGGATTCTCGTGAGCAGTTCGAGATGAAGACTCACAAAAGACTTATTGATATTCTTATGCCTACACCAAAAACCGTGGACGCTCTTATGAGACTGGATCTTCCGGCCGGCGTAGATATAGAAATCAAGTTATAAGAGGGATTAATTGTTAAGTTCGGTAAGAGCCGAACCAATGACAGGAGGTATTATAAAACATGAAAAAATGCATACTAGGCAGAAAAATTGGTATGACACAAGTCTTTACCGAAGATGGAATAATGATTCCCGTAACCGTTGTTCTTGCAGGTCCTATGTCGGTTATTCAGAAGAAAACCGTAGAAATTGATGGATATAATGCAGTGAAATTCGGTTTTGAGGACATCCCCGATAGAAAGGCGAATAAGCCTATGAAGGGCCAGTTTGAAAAAGCTAACGTTTCTCCCAAAAGAGTAACGAGAGAATTTAAGTTGGACGACATCTCCGGATATGAAGTGGGAAAAGTTTTTAAGGTTGAAGATTTGTTTGAAGACGGTGATAAAATTGATGTCTCCGGTATTTCAAAAGGCAAAGGCTACCAAGGTACAACTAAAAGATTTGGTACTGCTCGAGGACGAATGAGCCACGGTTCCGGATATCACAGAGGGATTGGTTCCTTAGGTGCAAACTCCAGCCCGAGCCGTATTTTCAAAGGTAAAAAAATGCCCGGTCACATGGGGTCTGAAAAGGTAACGGTTCAGAATCTCGCAGTAGTCAAAGTTGACGCAGAGAGAGGTCTACTCCTTGTAAAAGGTGCAGTTCCCGGTGCAAAAGGCGGCCTCCTTGTGATTAAGAATTCGGTTAAGGCGAAATAGAAGAACTGATTCGGAAGGAGGAAACGTAAATGCCAAAAGTAGATGTTTACAATATAAGCGGCCAGAAGGTCGGCGATATGGATTTAAATGATAATATTTTTGCGGTAGAAGTAAATAAAGTTGCAATGCATAGCGCAGTAGTGAACTCACTTGCCAACGCAAGACAGGGAACACAATCTACCAAGACAAAAACAGAGGTCCGCGGCGGCGGCAAAAAGCCATGGAGACAAAAAGGCACAGGCCGTGCCCGTCACGGTAGTATCCGTTCCGCACAATGGGTAGGCGGCGGTATCGCTTTGGGACCGAAGCCCAGAAGCTACAGCTATACACTGCCTAAGAAGGTTAAGAGACTTGCGCTTAAAAGTGCTCTTACCAGCAAGGTTATCGAGAACAATATCATCGTACTGGATGATCTTAAACTCGAAGCCATAAAGACCAAAGAAATGGTTAATGTTCTTAATAATCTTAAGATTGATTCTTCTGCTTTAATAGTACTTCCCGAGGTAGATAAGAATGTAGTATTATCGGCAAGGAATATAGAGAGCGTTAAGACAGCAACAACAAATAGCATCAATACCTACGATATATTAAAGTATAACAAGTTTATCGTAACAAAGGATGCTGTATCCAAGATTGAGGAGGTGTACGCATAATGAAGTTTTCAGAGGATATTCTCATTCGTCCGTACATTACCGAGAAAACAAATATGGATATTACAGAAGGCAAGTACACTTTCATAGTTGACAAAAAGGCTACAAAGACACAAGTTAAGCAGGCTGTTGAAAAGCTTTTTGGAGTTAAGGTTTTGTCTGTCAACACTGTTATTTATGAAGGTAAGGAAAAGCGCCAAGGAGTTCATGTCGGTAAGACCGCATCTTTCAAAAAAGCTATGGTTAAAATCGACACTGATCCTAAGCCTGTTTCATACGCAACAAAGGGCGGAAAGACTGTTGCAACTTCCAAGAAGTATAAGACTTCTATTGAAGAATTCGGAGTAGCCCAATAA
>CAYMLJ010000003.1:11178-18397 GCA_964391395.1 uncultured Ruminiclostridium sp.
AATTTAGTTGTTAACCGATATATCGGAAATATAGGACTCACAGTCAGCCTGAGAACGATATATTCGGCAAATAGATAAAGGAGTGGAAGAAATGCCAACAAAAAAGTACAATCCGACATCTCCTGCAAGAAGATTCATGACTGTATCTACATTTGAGGAGATTACTAAGAAGGCACCGGAAAAGAGCCTTCTGGCTCCGCTTAGCAGAAGCGGTGGAAGAAACTCCTACGGAAGGATTACCGTTCGTCATCGCGGCGGCGGAGCAAAACAGAAGTACAGAATTATTGACTTTAAGCGAGATAAGGACGGAATCCCTGGAAAGGTTTCCGCAATAGAGTATGATCCTAACAGATCTGCCAATATCGCACTTCTGATTTATGCAGATGGTGAAAGAAGATATATTCTTGCACCAAATGGTCTTAATGTAGGCGATAATGTTTATTCAGGAGAACATTCCGATATTAAGCCCGGTAACGCGCTTCCTTTGGAATTCATTCCTCTGGGTACCGTAATTCATAATGTTGAGCTAAAACCCGGTAAGGGCGGCCAGCTTGTAAGATCTGCAGGGAACGAAGCTCAGTTGATGGCTAAAGAGGGTTCCTATGCTCAGGTCAGACTTCCTTCGGGCGAAGTCAGAAAAATCGATATACGCTGCAAGGCTACAATCGGTCAGGTCGGCAATATTGAGCATGAGAATATCTCTATCGGTAAGGCAGGAAGAAAGCGCTGGATGGGTATAAGACCAACTGTTCGAGGTGTTGTAATGAATCCTAGCGATCACCCTCATGGCGGTGGTGAAGGTAAATCTCCTGTTGGTATGCCAAGTCCTGTTACACCTTGGGGTAAGCCTACACTTGGCTATAAGACCCGCAAGAAGAATAAACCAAGCAATAGTCTAATCGTTAAGAAACGTAATACTAAATAAGATGGAAGAAGGAGGTTGATACCGTGAGTAGATCAGTTAAAAAGGGACCCTACGTTGATGCGAAACTGCTGAAGAGAATTGATGAAATGAACGAAAAAAACGAGAAAAAAGTTTTAAAAACTTGGTCTCGAGCCTCTACCATCTTTCCGCAGATGGTTGGACATACCATTGCTGTTCACGATGGACGCAAACATGTTCCGGTATTTATATCTGAAGATATGGTCGGTCATAAGCTAGGTGAGTTCTCTCCCACCCGTTTATACAGAGGACACAGCAGGGGAGAAAAAACCAGCAGACTCAAGAATTAAGAAACTCTTAATCGGAAGGAGGAAATGACTTGGGCAAGAAAGTAATGTCAAAAGACGAGCTCCTTGAAAAGAAGGAGGAGCTTCTTGAACAATATGGGAAGACCCGCAGAAAAGCAGACAAGCTTCCGATTCTTACAAAGAAAGAACGAAAAGTTCTGGGAATCGGTAAAGATGAAGGAAAAGCTATTGTTAAGCATGTAAGGGTCTCATCCAGAAAAGCCAAACTGGTTATTGATTTAATTCGTAATAAAGGCATTGATGAGGCTTACGGTATATTAAAGTATATGCCTAGAAATGCATCAGAGGTTCTTTATAAACTGCTTAAATCTGCAGAGGCAAACGCGGTTAACAACAATCAGCTCAACAGAGATAACCTCTTTGTATCTGAGGTATATGCTGAACAGGGACCAACCCTAAAGAGAATTATGCCAAGGGCACAGGGAAGGGCGTTCCGTATAAGAAAGAGGACCAGCCATATAACACTGGTACTTAAGGAAAGGGCTAAATAGGAGGTTGTAAGATGGGCCAAAAAGTAAATCCGCATGGACTTAGAATAGGAATCATTAAAGACTGGGATACAAAATGGTATGCCGGAGTTAAGGATTTCAGCAGCTTCCTGGTTGAGGATGTGAAGCTACGTAAATTTATTAAAAAGAAGCTTTATATCGCAGGAATTGCAAGAATTGAAATCGAACGCGCAGCAAACAAGATTAAGATTAATATTCACACTGCTAAGCCCGGTATAGTTATCGGAAAGCAGGGGTCCGGAATTGAAGCTCTCCGTGTAGAGCTAGAAAAAATGACCGGTAAGAGTATACTTCTTAATATAACAGAAATCAAAAATGCTGATATGGTTTCACAGTTGGTTGCAGAGAATATTGCAGCTCAGTTGGAGAAACGTGTTTCCTTCCGTCGGGCTATGAAGCAGGCTATGTCAAGGACTATGAAGTTCGGTGCAAAAGGTATTAAAACTCAAGCATCCGGAAGACTCGGCGGAGCTGAAATAGCAAGAATAGAACATTATGCAGAAGGTACGATCCCTCTTCAGACACTACGTGCCGATATTGACTATGGTTTTGCTGAAGCAAATACCACATATGGCAAGATAGGTATTAAAGTCTGGATTTATAAGGGTGAAGTTCTTCCCGCCAAAAAGAAGGAGAAAAAGGAAGGGGGAGACAAATAATATGTTAATGCCTAAGAGAGTCAAATATAGAAGAGTTCACAGAGGTCGTATGACCGGTAAGGCAACGCGTGGTAACGTTGTATCGGACGGTGAATTTGGTTTACAAGCTGTGGATCCGGCTTGGATTACCAGCAATCAGATTGAAGCTGCCCGTATTGCCATGACTCGTTTTACTAAAAGAGGCGGAAATGTTTGGATTAAGATTTTCCCTGATAAACCGGTAACAAAGAAACCTGCAGAAACCCGTATGGGTTCCGGTAAAGGTTCTCCTGAATACTGGGTGGCGGTTGTTAAGCCGGGACGTGTTCTCTTTGAAATTGCGGGGGTACCCGAGGAACAAGCGAGAGAAGCATTGAGGCTTGCAGCCCACAAATTGCCCGTAAAGTGTAAAGTGATTTCACGCGGGGAAGAGGTAGGTGTTGAGAATGAAGGCGTCTGAACTGAAAGAACTTAAGGAAAAGACACGCGAAGAGCTTGACCAAGAGCTCGTTGAACTGAAGACCGAGTTGTTTAAGCTTAGATTCCAGCATGCTACAAGCCAGCTTGAGAATCCTATAAAGCTTAAGGACTGTAAGAAAAATATCGCACGAGTAAAAACAATAATTCGTGAAATGGAACTTGGAATTAAGAGGAATTAAGAGGGCTTGAAGCCGTTTTAACCGGAAGGAGGTTTGTTCCGCGTGGCTGACAGAGGTATAAGAAAAACCATGGTTGGTAAAGTCATAAGTGATAAAATGGATAAAACTATTGTTGTGGCTGTAGAGGATAGTGTTAAGCACCCTTTATTAAAAAAGATTATAAAGAGGACTTACAAACTCAAGGCACATGATGAAAATAATGAATGTAATATCGGCGATCAAGTACAAGTTATGGAAACCAGACCTATCAGTAAGGATAAGAGATGGAGACTGGTCCAGATTGTAGAGAAAGCGAAGTAAAGGAGGCGTTGGGATATGATTCAGGCAGAAAGCCGTTTGAAATCTGCTGATAACACTGGCGCCAAGGAATTATACTGTATTAAAGTCCTGGGTGGCAGTAAAAGAAAATATGCTAATATCGGCGATGTAATAGTTTGTTCGGTTAAAAATGCAACACCCGGCGGTGTTGTTAAAAAGGGCGAGGTTGTCAAAGCCGTTATAGTGCGTAGCGTAAAAGGATTAAAAAGAGCAGATGGCTCTTCTATCCGTTTTGATGAAAACGCAGCCGTTATTCTGAAGGATGACGGAAACCCAAGAGGAACCCGTATATTTGGTCCGGTAGCCAGAGAATTGAGAGAAAAAGACTACATGAAGATAATCTCTCTTGCTCCGGAAGTGCTGTAAGGAAGGAGGCTTGACAAAATGGCCAAAACACATGTCAAAAAGGGTGATATGGTTTACATCTTAAATGGCAAGGATGGCGGTAAGAAAGGAAAAGTTCTTTCGGTTATTCCGTCGGATGGTAAGGTTCTCGTAGAGGGCGTAAATATCGTAACAAAGCATGTTAAGCCAAATCCTAACAAGGGGTTTAATGAAGGTGGAATGATTCATCAAGAAGCACCTATTTATGTTGATAAGGTAATGTTGATTTGCAAGAAATGCGGAAAACCGACTAAGGTTGGCAAAAAGCTTATGGACGATGGTTCTAAGGCAAGAGTATGCAAGAAATG
The DNA here is from genome assembly GCA_964391395.1 of uncultured Ruminiclostridium sp. Lineage (GTDB taxonomy): Bacteria > Bacillota > Clostridia > DSM-8532 > DSM-8532 > DTU059. Next base: position 15,246 of record CAYMLJ010000003.1, read on the forward strand.
CGAAGAAGTAATAGACATTATCGGAGAAGATAAGGAGTAAATCCTTAAGGAGGTTGACGAGACATGCCAAGATTGCTTGACAAGTATAAAAATGAAGTTGTGCAGGCTCTGCAGTCTAAGTTTAATTATAAAACACCAATGCAGATTCCTAAGCTTGTTAAAGTAGTACTCAATATGGGCGTAGGGGAAGTTAAAGAAAACCCGAAAGCCATTGAAACAGCAGCAAACGAGATGGCAACAATATCGGGACAGAAAGCGGTTGTCACGAAAGCAAAGAAGTCGGTTGCGGCATTTAAGCTCCGTGAGGGCATGAATATTGGATGCAAAACCACTCTTCGCGGTAATCGTATGTATGAGTTTGTTGACAAATTATTTAATGTAGCTCTTCCAAGAGTAAGAGACTTCAGAGGAATTAACGCTGATTCCTTTGACGGCAGAGGCAACTTTTCAATGGGCGTAAAGGAACAATTGATTTTCCCGGAAATCGAGTATGATAAGGTAGACAGAATCCGTGGAATGGATATTACATTTGTTACAACTGCCCATACCGATGAAGAAGCGAAGGAATTGTTGTTACTTCTCGGAATGCCGTTCAAAAAGAGCTAAAGGAGGTAATTGATATGGCTAAAAAGTCCATGATTCTAAAGCAGCAAAAAGCGCCGAAGTTTTCCACCAGGTATTATAATCGCTGCAAGCTCTGCGGCAGACCTCACGCGTATATGAGGAAGTTCGGCATTTGCCGTCTTTGCTTCAGAGACTTAGCATATAAGGGCCAAATACCAGGTGTAAAGAAGGCAAGCTGGTAACAGGAGCGAAAGGAGGTCTGTAATAATGCATGCAACTGACGTAATTGCAGATATGCTTACAAGAATAAGGAACGCTGCAAGTTCGAAACATCAGACTGTAGATGTTCCGGCATCAAACCTAAAGAAGCAGATTGCGAAAATTTTGCTTGAAGAGGGTTATATCAAAGATTTTATTGAAATAGACGATAAGAAGCAGGGAATTATCAGAATAACTCTTAAGTATGTAGAAAACAAGAAAAACATTATTACCGGAATTAAGAGAATCAGCAAGCCCGGTTTGAGGGTTTTTGCTCAGAAGGATGAAATTCCGAAGGTTCTCGGCGGATTAGGTGTTGCTATTGTATCAACATCTCAGGGGGTTATGACTGATAAGGATGCAAGAAAGCTCGGAATTGGCGGAGAAGTACTTGCATTTGTATGGTAAAACCCTGAATAAGCCTACTTAGAAGCTTGTTTTCCCGGTAGGATACAATTTGAAAATGATTTCAAATTTATTTGGTATTGTTATTTAATAAAGCTAATATTACGAAATTAAAAGTTCCTGAAAAAAGTGTTTTATCGCACAGCGTAAAAACACTCACAATATAAGGACTGGAGGTTAAATCTATGTCACGTATAGGAAAAATGCCGATTGTAATACCGGCAGGCGTGGATGTAAAGCTTGATGGCCACGATATGACAGTTAAAGGACCAAAAGGGTCTTTAAGCTCAAGCTTTCATAAGAACATGATTATTGAAAAAGAAGGCAACACAATAACAGTTAAGCGTCCCAATGATCAGAAAGAAAACAGATCTCTGCATGGCCTTACTCGAGCACTTATCAATAATATGGTGACCGGTGTATCAAACGGATTTGAAAAAAATCTGGAAATTGTCGGTGTAGGCTTCAGAGCACAGAAACAAGGCAAAAAGCTCGTTCTGACTATCGGTTATTCTCACCCGGTTGAAATTGAAGAGCCCAATGGCATTACCATTGAAGTTCCTTCTCCTAATGCTATTCAGGTAAAGGGTGCCGATAAACAGCTTGTTGGTGAAGTTGCCGCTCAAATTCGCAAAAAGCGTCCACCCGAACCATATAAGGGCAAGGGGATTAAATATTCCGACGAGATTATTATCCGTAAGGAAGGTAAGACCGGCGCTAAGGGTAAAGGTTAAGAGAAAGGAGTGAGTGTTAGATGATTAAGCGTATTGAAAAGAATAGTATAAGGCTCCGTAAGCATGCACGAGTTCGCAAAAAAATAAGCGGCACTGCCGAGACCCCGCGTCTCAATATATTTAGGAGTTCAAAACACATATATGCCCAGATTATCGATGATGTTAGCAGCACCACTCTGGTTGCAGCATCCTCTTTGGATGAGGCTCTCAAAGGAAAGCTTGATAACTGCGGTAATAAAGAAGCCGCAAAAGAAGTAGGAAAGCTAATTGGAACAAAAGCAGTCGAAAAGGGTATTAAACAGGTAATATTCGATAGAGGTGGCTATATTTATCACGGAAGAGTCAAGGAACTTGCAGACGGCGCCAGAGAAGCCGGACTTGAGTTCTGATCACATCCTAAAGTAAAAGGAGGGGAACAAATTGCAGAAAATTGATCCAAGTACTCTAGACCTTAAAGAAAAGGTTGTGAATATCGGTCGTGTTACTAAGGTTGTTAAGGGTGGCAGAAACTTCAGATTCAGCACATTAGTTGTGGTTGGAGATGAAAATGGTCATGTGGGAGTGGGTAGCGGAAAAGCTACAGAAATTCCCAATGCCATTCGTAAAGGGATAGAGGATGCAAAGAAAAATTTAATCTATATTCCAAAGGTTGGAAGCACTATTCCTCATGAGGCAATTGGAGTTTACGGTGCAGGCAAAGTATTGCTGAAGCCTGCTAAAGAAGGTACCGGTGTTATAGCCGGCGGACCGGTCAGAGCAGTCTTAGAATTGGCAGGAATTAATGATATTTATACTAAATCTTTGGGTTCAAATAATCCTACCAACATGGTACGTGCTACGATGAAAGGTCTTGCACAGTTAAGGACAGTAGAAATGATAGCGAAGCTAAGAGGTAAAACCGTTGAGGATATTTTAGGTTAGGAGGTAGCTTTCATGGGCAATTTAAAAATCACATTAAAAAAGAGTACAATAGCATCTAAAGAAGATCAGAAGGCTACTGTGGTTGCTCTTGGTCTTCATAAAATAGGGCAGAGTGTCGAGCAAAAAGACAATGCCCAAATTCGTGGTATGATTAATAAAGTATCACATTTGGTTCAAGTTGAAGAAATATAAAGGAGGTGCAACCAGTGAACTTGTTCGAATTAAAACCTGGAGCACCCAAACAGGCTCCAAAGCGTAAAGGTAGAGGTC
>CAYMLJ010000003.1:18497-19962 GCA_964391395.1 uncultured Ruminiclostridium sp.
GTTCTCGGAAACGGTAACCTTACTAAGAAGCTTACTGTCAAGGCTGCAAGATTTACAAAGACTGCTTCCGAAAAGATAGAAGCTTTAGGGGGAAAGGCTGAGGTGATTTAGGATGGAGAGTATCTTCGCTCCTATTAAAAGTGCTTGGCGTGTTGTTGACATAAGAAAGAAGCTAATTGCAACATTTCTGTTATTGTTGGTATACCGTTTAGGCGTTTACGTCCCTATCCCCGGCATGGATAAAAGCGTGCTTGCCGGCATGATTGGCCAGCAAGGCGGACTTTTTGGTTATATGAACATTATAGGCGGCGGCGCTTTTGAAAACGCCAGTATATTTGCAATGTCGATAACACCATATATTAATGCTTCAATTATTATTCAACTTCTTACCGTTGCTATTCCCGCATTAGAGAGAATGCAGAAGGAAGGCGAGGAAGGAAGAAAGAAGCTTGCTCAATGGGTAAGATATGGTGCCGTAATATTAGGTTTCCTGCAGGCAACCTTTATGTATATCGGTTTTGGCAACGCAATATCAAGACCCGGTGTATTATCTTTTCTAACCATTACTCTTTCTCTAACTGCGGGCACAGCTTTTATAATGTGGTTGGGAGAACAGATAAATGAGTATGGAATAGGAAACGGGATTTCGCTGATTATATTTGTTAACATTATATCCAGAGGACCTGTTGCGTTTAATACTCTCTATAACATAATCAAGACCTATGCATCGGCAGATCGTCTCGCGGTAGGCGTGCTTATTGTACTGGCAATTGTACTGGTATTTATTGCGGTAATTGTTTTTGTAATTTATGTTACCCAAGCAGAGAGAAGAATACCGGTTCAGTACGCAAAACGTGTAGTAGGACGTAAGATGTATGGCGGACAAAGCACTCATATACCAATGAAGGTTAATTTGGCAGGTGTTATGCCGGTAATCTTTGCAATGTCCATTTTGTCATTTATTCCTACTATTATTGGATTTACTGCACCAAATACCACAAGTAAGTTTCTTATCAGCTTGAGAGATTTCAGCGGTAATCCGTTGTATATGCTGGTAATGGCATTACTTGTTATGTTCTTCACATTTTTCTATACTATGATGGCATTTAATCCGATAGAAGTTGCAAATAATGTGCGTAAGAATGGCGGCTTTATCCCGGGTATCAGACCGGGTAAACCGACAAGTGATTACATTACTAAGGTGCTAAACCGCATCACTTGGTTCGGAGCATTTTTCCTTGCGTTGATTACTATAATGCCAAGTATATTAGAGCTTATTACCGGGGTACGGATGGGGTTCGGCGGAACTTCATTGCTGATTATGGTAGGTGTGGCTCTGGAAACGGCAAAACAAATTGAATCACAGCTTATGATGAGACATTATAAAGGTTTTCTTGAATAAGAATGATGGTACTAAGCGGATGATTTTTATACCATCCGCTTTTTGACCATATAGATATGAGAT
>CAYMLJ010000003.1:20062-39136 GCA_964391395.1 uncultured Ruminiclostridium sp.
CCGGGAGCAGGCAAAGGAACACAGGCAACAGTTTTGTCGACAACTCTAAAAATACCCCATATTTCAACGGGGGATATTTTCAGAGCTAATATAAAAAGCGGTACTTCTCTTGGGTTATTAGCAAAAAGCTATATTGACTTAGGAAAGCTTGTTCCGGATGATGTAACCAACGATATAGTAGCAAGCAGGCTAAATGAAGCGGATTGCGAAACAGGGTTTATTATGGATGGTTTCCCCAGAACAATTCCTCAAGCCATAATGTTCGATGAGATGCTTAAAAAGGTCGGTAAAAAGGTTGAAGTGGTGATTAACATCACTGTGGAAGACAGTATAATAATAAAGAGGCTATCAGGTAGAAGAATGTGCTCCTGTGGCAGAACATACCATATTGATAATAACCCGCCTAAGGTTGAAGGAATTTGTGATGTCTGTAATAGACCTCTTTACATACGAGACGATGATAAGGAAGAGACTATAATAGAAAGATTAAAGACTTATCACGAGCAAACCAGCCCGTTGGTCGATTATTATCAGAAAAAAGGATTAATTTTAGATTTTGACGGATCAAAACCGATAGAAGTTACCACACGGGAAATATTAGATAGCCTAAAGAATAAACAGATTGACTTAGAGGCATAAAATGATTTTTGTTAAATCTCAGCGCGAATTGGATAAAATGAGGCGAGCAGGCGAAATTGTTGCGTTAGTCCACCAAAAAATGGCTGAATTGATTAAGCCGGGGATAACAACTATTGAGCTTGATAAAGAAGCAGAAAAAATAATCACCAAAGCGGGTGCTATACCATCGTTCAAGGGTTTTCCGTCTGCTTATGGCGGGAGGGATTTCCCCGGTTCGATATGTGCTTCAGTTAATGATGTTGTAATACATGGTATTCCCGATAATACAGTGCTTAAGGAAGGCGACATTATCAGTATTGATGTGGGAGCAATTCTGGACGGTTACCATGGAGATGCAGCAAGAACCTTTGCGATTGGTGAGGTTTCCGAGGAAGCTAGAGATCTGATTTTTCATACCGAAGAATCTTTTAATCGCGGTATGGAGAAAGTAGTCGAAGGTAATAGGATAAGAGATATCTCGATTGCTGTGCAGGAATATGCAGAGGGAAAAGGCTATACAGTTGTCAGAGATTATGTAGGACACGGTATAGGAACAGAAATGCATGAGGAACCGCAGATTCCCAATTACGTAACTCGTGAGAAGGGTGTAAGATTGTCTAACGGTATGACCCTAGCTGTGGAGCCTATGATTAATATAGGAACTTGGCGCGTAAATGTTTTAGATGATAAGTGGACGGTGGTCACAGCTGACGGTAAGCTTTCAGCTCACCATGAAAACACATTGGCGGTTACACCAAATGGTCCGGAAATATTGACCAGATTATATTAATTTATACGAAATAAGTCAAGAATCTTGAAATAGAATTGAATTTGTTATACAATATATAATCGGCGCAGTTGTGGCTACTTAGATATTGTATAGATGAAAAGCCGCAAAGTGTCAGGCAAAGCATTTTTCGTCTATAACCGGCTTAATAATAATTAAGATAGGGGAAGAATACTTGGATACCATAATAGGCCGTTATGTCTGGTCAAAATCAGGCAGGGACAAAGACAGATTATTTATTATTATTGATTTATATGATAATCAGCATGTTTTGGTAGCAGATGGTGAATTAAGGCCGGCCGGTAACCCTAAAAAGAAGAAACTTAAGCACCTTAATATAACCAATAAGATTGCTGAAGAAATTAACATGATAGTTACTACGAAGAAAAAGCTGCTTGATGCTGATCTTCAGAGAGCTATAAATAGTTACAACGAATAACATCCAATAACGCGAGGGGGGTATAGATTTGTCAAAGGAAGATGTAATTGAACTGGAAGGATCGGTGTTGGAAGCACTTCCAAATGCGACTTTTAAAGTTCAGCTTGAAAATGGTCATGTAATTTTGGCGCATATATCGGGTAAACTCAGAATGAATTACATCCGTATTCTTCCGGGTGATAAGGTAACTGTTGAAATGTCAACATATGATCTTTCCCGCGGACGTATTACTTGGAGAGGTAAATAGGTTTCAAGCAATTAGGAAGCCATTAAGGACAGGAGGGTCAATCATGAAGGTTAAACCATCAGTTAAGAAGATTTGTGAAAAGTGCAAGATTATTCGCCGAAACAGACGCGTTATGGTCATCTGCGCGAACCCGAAACATAAGCAAAGACAAGGATAAGAAAAGAACCTCACCCGCTTGCGAAATCATAGAATGCTTGCGGGTCCAAGAGGGTCGTCCAATTTAGTAATATGCTCGCAGCCGGCAACTTATTGTTCTTGCCGGTTGCATACTTAAGTATTGCTTACAAATTCTCTGAAAAGCGGCTGGTCTGACAAAGCATTGTCATGACATTGTAGGAGAGTTTTATATAGAAAATAATAAAAAAAATTATTAGGTTAGACAAATACCAATCGGAGGTGTAGTAATTTGGCTCGTATTGCAGGTGTTGACTTGCCAAGAGAAAAAAGAGTAGAAATCGGCCTTACGTATATCTTCGGGATAGGAAGAACCCGTTCCAATGAGATTTTGGACAAAACGGGGATCAGCCCGGATACACGTGTGCGTGATCTTACAGATGATGAGATCGCGAAGCTCCGAGATATAATTGAAAAGGTATACACTGTAGAGGGTGACCTCAGAAGAGAGGTTGCACTTAACATAAAGCGCCTTACAGAGATAAGGTGTTATCGTGGAATTAGGCATAGGATGGGATTACCGGTTCGCGGTCAGAGAACAAAGACCAATGCGAGAACTCGTAAGGGTCCCAGAAAGACTATTGCCAACAAGAAGAAATAATCGGGAGGTCGATATATAAATGGCAGCAGCTAAAGTTGTTAGAAGATCCAGAAAAAAGAAAGAAAAGAAAAATATCGAGCGTGGCGCAGCCCACATTCGTTCTTCTTTTAACAATACCATCGTGACCTTAACCGACGTCCAGGGTAATGCCCTTTCATGGGCTAGTTCAGGAGGACTTGGATTTAGAGGCTCCAAAAAGAGCACTCCTTTTGCTGCTCAGCAGGCTGCTGAGACAGCTGCAAAGGCTGCTATGGAGCACGGTCTTAAGACGGTGTCGGTTTATGTGAAAGGCCCAGGATCAGGTCGTGAGGCGGCAATCCGTGCACTCCAGGCGGCTGGTCTAGAGGTTAATTCTATTAAGGATGTAACCCCTATTCCTCATAACGGTTGCAGGCCGCCTAAGAGAAGAAGAGTTTAATGGAGGTGTAAGGATAGATGGCAAGATATACAGATGCATCGTGTAAACTCTGCCGGCGGGAAGGGCAAAAACTCTTCTTAAAGGGAGAAAGATGCTATACAAATAAATGCGCAGTTGGCAGAAGGCCTTATGCGCCGGGTCAACATGGCGCTCAGAGAAAGAAGATATCGGAATACGGCCTTCAGCTTCGTGAGAAGCAGAAGGCAAAGAGATTCTATGGTTTATTAGAGAGCCAGTTTAGGAAATATTTTGAAATCGCAAACCGTAAAAAGGGAGTTACAGGTGAAAACCTGTTGCAATTACTGGAAAGCAGACTTGATAATGTTGTTTACAGATTAGGATTTGGAACAACAAGAGCCGAAGCACGCCAGCTTGTTACTCATGGTCATTTTACGGTTAACGGAAAGAAGCTTAATATTCCATCTTACATCGTTAAAGTGGGAGATACTGTTGATGTAAGTGAAAAGGGTAAAAAATCGGTACGCTTTAAAGAGATTCTTGACATAACAGGCGCAAAGATTGTTCCGAAGTGGCTTGAAGTAGATCAGGAAAATCTTAAGGGTAAGATTGTCGCATTACCGGCCAGAGAGGATATTGACCTTAATGTTCAGGAGCATCTCATTGTTGAGTTGTACTCCAAGTAATCAAAAGCGATTACCCTTATATAAAAATAACCCAAGGAGGGTTGACTGATGATCGAAATGGAAAAGCCTAGGATTGATTGTACTGAAAGTGAAGAGAATAGCAAATATGGAAAGTTTGTCATAGAACCTTTGGAAAGAGGCTATGGCACTACTTTGGGTAACTCTTTAAGGAGGATTCTAGTTTCCTCATTACCGGGTGCAGCCGTTACATCGATAAAGATTGATGGTGTACTCCATGAGTTTACTACCATACCCGGCGTGATTGAAGATATGACCGAAATCATTCTCAACATTAAAGGGCTTCGCTTGAAGCTTTTCAGTGAGCAATCCAAGACCCTGTATATTGATTACGAGGGTGAAGGTGAAATTACGGCTGCTGATATCAAAGCCGACTCAGATGTTGAGATATTGAATCCGGAGCTGCATATAGCTACAATTAGCGGCGCAAGCAGATTTTTTATGGAAATCAATGTTAATCACGGGCGTGGATATGCATCAGCTGAAAAGAATAAGCTTCCTAATCAACCTATAGGTGTAATACCTGTAGATTCTATATATACACCTGTTACCAAGGTGAATTATTCTGTAGAAGATACACGTGTCGGCCAAGTAACTGATTACGATAAATTGAGTATTGAGGTCTGGACAGATGGTTCCATCGCACCCGATGAAGCAATCAGTCTAGGTGCCAAAATCTTGAGCGATCATCTCAATCTATTTATAGACTTAACAGATAGAGCTAAGAATACCGAGATTCTTGTTGAAAAGGGAGAACCCGCAAAGGACAAGATTCTTGAGATGACTATTGAAGAGCTTGACCTGTCGGTTCGTTCATATAACTGCTTGAAGAGAGCCGGTATAAATACCGTCGATGATCTTATAAGCAAAACTGAGGACGAAATGATGAAGGTTAGGAATCTTGGACGTAAATCACTTGAAGAAGTAGTACAAAAGCTTGATGCTTTAGATTTAAAGCTTGCTACTAATGAAGATTAATAGTAATGCGTAAGGGGAGGAAACGAAATGCCTGCTAATAAGAAATTAGGAAGACCTACAGACCAACGTAAGGCAATTTTAAAGAATCTGGTAACCTCTCTGATCCAGTATGGTCGTATTGAGACAACCGAAACCAGAGCAAAGGAAGTTAAGAATATAGCTGAGAAGTTGATCACTCTAGCTGTTAAAGAATGTGATAATTTTACAGCTCCTAAAAATGTGACAGTCAGTGCTCCGGTAGTAGATAGCAAAGGCCGTAAAATACTTAAGTCCGTCACTTCAAAGAACGGAAATAAGTATGAAGTTGTTGAGAGAGAAACTAAGACCGAGCTTAAAACGGTTGACGATCCCTCAAGATTAGCTGCAAGACGTCTCATTATGAACTGGGTCTATAGAGTTAAAGATGAAAACGGCAATACCATAAGCCTGACAAACAAATTGTTTACTGACATTGCTCCTAAGTACAAGGATAGAAAAGGTGGTTATACCCGTATTTACAAGCTTGGAGCAAGACGAGGCGACGGTGCCGAGGTTGTCGTACTTGAATTAGTTTAATTCAGAGAAGTTTTTGCTTATGATAATGGAGAGCGGAGTGTACCGTTCTCCATTATTCAGTTTTAGGCGAAACAAGGGGATGGTTCTTCTATTCCCTTTGAAATAATTAGTGCCTTTAGGATAAGTCAATCGCGCCGCTTCGAAAATCCATCCAGGATTATAGTCGAGTAGCTATGCAATCCATGCTTCGCTTACGCTGATTGACATCACCTTAGAGACACGGTTAAATCAGGCTAAATATATTTCTATTCATGCAAACGATTTGGTGGCTTTTTATGAATAAGATGATAAAAACAGATGATGTTTATTATGAATATATGACGCAAGATGAGGATGACATTGTTATACAAGCTGTTAAAGGTGTCTCCATGTCAGTAAAGCAAGGTCAATTTGTTGTTGTATTAGGGCGGAACGGTTCGGGCAAATCAACTTTGGCTAGGCTTTTGAACGGACTTCTGATTCCCAGAAAGGGAACCGTTATTATTGACAGCATTGATACTCATAGCGAAGAATTGATATGGGAAGTCAGAAAGACCTTGGGATTAGTATTCCAAAATCCGGATAATCAGATTGTTGCTACAACAGTTGAAGAGGATGTGGCCTTTGGTCCTGAAAATTTGGGAATTCCGCCGGCTGAGATTAGAAAGAGAGTGGATGAATCGCTCAAAATGGTTGATATGGAAGAATACAGTGAGTACTCACCCCATATGCTTTCTGGCGGACAGAAACAACGAATTGCCATTGCCGGGATACTTGCAATGGAACCGAAATGCATTGTTCTTGATGAAGCCACATCAATGCTTGATCCCCGTGGGCGTAAAGAGGTAATGGATGTTTTAAAAAAACTGAACCGGGAAAAAGGCATTACAATCGCACTTATTACACACCATATGGAAGAGGCCGTTGAGGCCGATCAGGTCATGGTTATGGAGGGCGGCAGGCTTGCATTAACAGGAACCCCAGAACAGATTTTTGAGAATGTCGAGCAAATAAGAAGAGCGGGACTTGATGTCCCTCAAATAACGGCCTTGGCATATGAATTAAAAAAAAGCGGAGTTAATATAGACAAGCTTCCTTTGAATTTAGAAGATATGGCTATTACCATAAAAGGACTTATAAAACAAACCACGGGGACGGTTCTTGCGGTCTCTGGTGGCGCGATGGAGGAAACCGCAAGAACCGTCCCCATGGTTTCTGATGCTGCACCAATAATAAAGGTTCGGGACTTAAGTCATGTCTATATGGAAGGATCGGCCTTCGAACAAAGGGCATTGAACGAAATTAATCTCACAGTAAACAAAGGTGAGATCCTAGGTATCATAGGGCAGACCGGATCGGGGAAATCCACGTTGGTTCAACACTTTAACGGGATTTTAAAGGCTACCTCAGGAACAATTGAGGTGGATGGACTGAAGGCTGAAGGCAAAGACCTTAAAGAGCTTAGACAAAAAGTAGGACTTATTTTTCAATATCCCGAGCATCAGTTGTTTGAAGAAACTGTATATAAGGATATAATATTCGGACTTACAAGGCTGGGTATGAACGCTGAAGAGATGAAGCCGAGGGTTTTTCATGTCATTGATCTCTTGGGGATTTCTCCGGACCTTCTTGAAAAATCGCCCTTTGAGCTATCGGGCGGACAAAAGCGCAGAGTGGCAATTGCCGGTGTTCTGGTAATGGAACCTAAGGTACTAATTCTTGATGAGCCAACCGCAGGATTAGACCCCCAAGGCAGTTTGGAAGTCTTTAAAATACTTTCCAAGCTTAACGAACAGGAAGGAACCACTATAATTATTATATCCCATAACATGGAAGAAATTGCGGGATTCTGTGATCGAGTAGCTGTAATGAACAAAGGCAGGCTGGCTTTTTGCGATACTACGCCTAATGTTTTTTCGAGGTACGAGGAATTAAAAAACTATAATCTGGATATCCCAAAAATCAGTGAGTTATTCAGAGGTCTTCATAACTCGGGTTATGATCTTCCTCAGACTGTATTGACAGTGAATGAGGCACGAAGCTCTATTATTGGTATGGTGAATGCCAATACGGGGGGGGTTGAATAATGATAGGCAATATTACATTAGGACAATATATTCCGGGCAATTCAATACTCCATCGCCTTGATCCGAGAACAAAAATATTCTGGACTGCCTTACTTATGGTGGCTACATTTTTATTAGAATCATGGCCAGAATATGTAATGATGGGTGTTCTTACCTTTATACTTCTATTAATAAGCGGTGTTCCTATTAAACAATCCATAAGAGGAGTCAAGCCGTTATTATTCATTCTGGCAATAACGGCCATACTAAATATATTCTTTACCGGTGGAACCCCAATTTTTGAAATCGGACCTGTAAAGGTAACCTACGAAGGAGTTTTCGCGGCCATAAAATTGTTTTTAAGGTTGGTAATATTAGTAATTACAGCCTCACTGATGACTATTACAACAACGCCCATGACAATGACCGATGGAATAGAAAAGCTTTTGAAACCCTTTGAGAGGATAGGCGTCCCCGCTCATGAAATCGCTATGATGATGTCAATTGCTCTGAGATTCATCCCCACCTTACTTGAGGAAACCGACCGGATAATGAAAGCGCAGGCATCTCGAGGGGCAAATTTTGATACGGGCAGTATTTTTTCACGGATAAAAAGTTTTATTCCTGTCCTGGTCCCTCTTTTTGTTAGTGCCTTCAAGAGAGCCGATGAATTAGCTGAAGCAATGGAATCAAGATGTTATCGCGGAGGAAAAGGAAGAACGAGGCTTAAAGAAATTCACTATTCTAAGCTGGATCTTCTAGTAAGCATTGCTGGAGTAGCATTGCTTGGCGTCGTTTTCAGTGGACGCTTCTTTTTCTGAGACATAAAAGCATCAAAAGAGGCTAAAGTTCTTTATATAACGAGAATAAAGATTACCCCCACCTCTTAGGTGGCGGGTAGAGATTACAATTTCAGGCGGAGGCATATCTCCTTTGATTTGGATAACGGGTGAGGTCGTTATAAATATTTAAGATGAAAACTACGATAATACTAATAGTGGCATATTATTAACAAGCGAGGGATTGACATTGCAAACAAAGATTAAGGCAGAGGTAATTAAGAACAAAAGCTTTGACCCATACTTTTGGGTTAGGGTTTCATATGATGACGGCAAAAATAGATTCATTGACGAAATGGTATCTGTGGAGAGAAAACCACCAAGAGTTACAATTGAATACCCTGAGAGCATAAACAAAATGATTGACAAAATTAATGTGAAAAAGATAGAGCTTGAGATTATGAAAGTTATTGTCGAAAGCCTGTTAGGTCCAGGCTAATAGAGCGGAGCTATTCTAGATACTCTCCTTTTTTTTGAACAAATAATGTCATTTGATTATTGATCGAAGCGTAAAAGACTTGGCTATAATCATTTACCCCAAATTCTTTTAAAGCGTTGTCGACCCATTCTCTTTTTATCTGCATTCGCTCTAAAGTTCTACCGATAAGTTTTCCGTCGACAATGATATCACGGCTGAAATTTTCAGGTGGTAGATCCATATCAAGATCCTCAGGTGTCACAGCTCGTTTATTGCTTTTTAGCAGCACGCTTAACTGACCGTTAGTTTCAAGTATTCCATATTCAACATCGCTTACATTTTGAATACTGTTGAATCTTAATTGCTCCAAAAGGTCGTTTATAGTATACATCTCCTTACGCATATTCTTTTCCAGCATTTTACCGTCTCGAATTAGGAGTATCGGTTTTCCGCAGATGACCTCCCTTATTCGTACACCTTTAATTGATAAAAAAGAGATTGAAATCTGGCATACTATCAAAACAGCAATTGGGATAAGAGCATGATGAAGCTCCTTTTCATCATCAGCCAGAGGGATTGCCGCAAGATCGGAAATCATTACAGCTATAGCGAATTCGAATGGCTGAAGTTCGCCTATCTGACGTTTCCCCATAAGACGCATAGTTACTATAACTACAAGATATAAAAAAAAGGTTCTTATTATAAGCTGGGGAATCATTATTTCTTAGTCCTTCCGACACAAATAATCTAACTCAGCAAATATTCTAAACCTTTTACTACAATTTAATTCACAAAATATCAGTTCCTGTGCGCTTAAGCCTTTTTAATTAATTCATCCAACGAAGGGCACTCTTCACGCAGAAGTGAATAAAGTCGCAGGTTATGGTATTCTCCTTGGTTGAAGGTTGCTTTTCTCATGGTGCCTTCATAAGTAAAACCGCATTTTTCAGCCACTCTTGAGCTTGCGAGATTTCCTTCCATGGCGTTTACCTGAATGCGATTAATAGGACGAACAGAAAACATATAGGCACAAAATAAAATCAAAGCTTCGCTCATATAACCCTTTCCTCCAAATTTGGGGTCAAAAAGCTCATAACCGACCTCATAACCGGATTGATAATCCAAACCCTTAAAATAAAGAAGCTCACCTATATATTCTCCATCAGGGGACACAATGAGCATACGCCCTTCATCCATACCCCAGAATCCGGTACGATTATAGTCTTTAACAAAATCATTTGCCGAAGGAAAATTTAGATGCCAAAACATCCCCTTTGAGTTAATATGGGTTATAAGCTCATAAATATGTTCAACCTCATGTGGGTAAACAGTTCGTAGTACTATATTTTTTCCGTATATCATAAAGATCACCTTTCGGTTATTATATAATCATAACAAACTTGACTATGATCTAAAGGTTATTATATCATAATTGTTGCGGTAGCAATTATTGTGATATAACAAGGTTCCCGGGTACCCATTCGCAATCTTTGATTGCGATAATGGGTGGGGTTCTTATTATATCATATAATCTAATTAAAATAAGATTACTGTAGCCCTACCATAGTTATTCAAGGAGGTTATCATGTATTATATCGGAATAGACCTTGGCGGCACAAAAATAGCGGCAGGAATCGTAGATGAAAACGGAAAAATTATCAAAAAGGATAGCATGCCTACAGGCAGAACAAGAAAAAGCGAAGAAATTGTTAACGATATATGTATGCTAATTAAAAAGCTGCTAAATGATACAAACCTTTCTGAAAATGAAATCTGTAGTGTAGGAATTGGAAGCCCCGGGTCGCTGGACAGAGATCAGGGCGTAATAATTGCTAATTTTAATTTAAGCTTTAAATATGTTGCTATTCGGGATGCAATCCAGAAGGTTATATCGGTACCAGTTTTTGTAGAGAACGATGCTAACTGTGCAGCTATTGCCGAAAGTATTGCGGGAGTGGCAAAAGGTTTGGATTATGCTGTGCTTATTACCATCGGAACCGGAATAGGCGGTGGTATTATTATTAATAATAAGCTTTACATAGGCGCTAACGGCGCGGGAGCTGAGTTGGGACATGTAGTTATAGACTTAAACGGAGAAGCTTGCACCTGTGGAAGAAAGGGCTGCTGGGAGGCTTATTCCTCGGCTACAGCTCTCATCAGGCAAACTAAAGCGGCAGCTGTAAATAATCCATTCTCGAAGATTGTAGAGCTTGTAGATGGCGATTTAGAAAAGATAGACGCCAAAACTGCATTTGATGCCGCAAAGTTGGGTGATGAGACAGCTATAAATGTAGTTGACCGCTATATTGATATTTTAGCTGATGGCCTTGCTAACATGGTAAATATTTTCCAACCCGATGTTATTGCAATTGGCGGCGGAGTTTCTAAAGAAGGAGAAAACCTGCTGGGTCCACTAAGAGAGAAGATGAAAGGAAGAACATTCTTTATTGGAGACTTAAAGGATACTCAAATTGTTACAGCTAAAATGGGAAATGATGCAGGTATTGTAGGAGCGGCACTTATTTCCAAGAGGGTGTAAAACATAGAAGTGAGAGATGGGATATGAGAAGCGAGAAACGAGAATCCTGGCACCCATTATATTTACTGCCATCTGACCGGAGCGGTACCCCCATGGCATCCTGCGCGAAGCGTAGTGGAGTCGAAGGATCTTTCATATTAACGAAAAGATTCTTCACTAGCGCACAGAATGACACAGCTGGTTTGAGGTTATCAGAATGAGAAAGATAAAGCTAATAATTGAATATGACGGCTCAAAATATCATGGGTGGCAGTATCAGGAAAATGCTCTTTCTGTACAGGAGGTTCTGGCAAAAGCAATAAAAAAACTTACGGGAGAGGATATAATGCCGGACGGAGCGGGTAGAACAGATGCAGGGGTGCATGCATATGGCCAAGTTGCCAGCTTTGTGACCAGTTCATCCATACCGGCTGAAAGATTTACTCCGGCCTTAAACTCCTATCTTCCCAACAATGTCTCCATAATAGCGTCAAAGGAGGCAGAAGACGATTTTCATGCAAGATTTTCTGCAAAAGGAAAACATTATAGATATATAATTATTAATAGGCCTCAAAAATCAGCATTATGGGCTGATAGAGCATGGCATGTCCGGGAAATACTTGATTTTGACGCAATGGAAAAAGCTGCCCAATATTTTTTAGGGCATCATTCATTTAAGGCCTATTGCGCTTCAGGCCATAGTTTAAAAACATTTGATAGAACGATTTTTCATTCCCAATGGCATAGGGACGGGGAACTTTTGATATACGATACCAAGGGAGACGGTTTTCTTTACAATATGGTTAGAATTATGGTCGGAACCATGGTAGATATAGGTAAAGGACGTTATGGACCCGGGATAATTGAGGAAGCTATAAGAAACGAGAAGCGTAATTCAATAGGCGTAACTGCACCTCCGGTCGGATTATATTTAGTTGAGGTCTTTTACTAAAATAGGGGAGATATGATATGCGTACTGTCGGTAAGCTTATAAAAGGAACGACCATATTGTCAGAGCAGGTTTTTGAAATTGATGATAACGAAGGCTCTTATCAAGATAGGTTGGAAAAAAGTCTTGTAGAGGTTTGTAGTTTACTCAAAATTGAGGTGCCGCTTTGGTTAACAAAAAATACCCGTGAGTATGTAAGGTTTAGAAGAACATCCTTTAATGCCGATCAGTTTTTTAATCCAGTAATATTTGAAAGATTCGAAATAAAAGTTGAATAGAAATATAAACTTAATAAAATTGATAAAATGTTTTCATAAAAAACCAATGCAATTGGTTGACTTTGGGATTCCCCTATGTTACAATTATAAACTGCATTATTATAAATGCAGGTATTGTATTATGCTTTTTTTGTTGTGCATCTTTACTATTATTTCGATAATATAATAGCACAATTGTATTAATGATACAATACATGTCAATAATCTTTAAGATTATAAAATAGTAGATCGGGAGAATGATATCTTGGAGTTTTTACACAAGTATACAACTTGACTTAATTAATTAAAACAAGAATGGATTCGTTTCCCCTTCTATATTTTTATGTCTTTTCCACCAAAATATGCAGTTCATACGAGGTGATTATTAATGGTCCATGAAGTTCAAATGGGCAGAACAAAAAGGATGAGTTTTGCTCGCATCAATGAAGTCCTTGATATGCCAAACCTGATTGAAATTCAAAAGAATTCATACAGGCAGTTTCTTAATGAGGGCTTAAAGGATGTATTAAGAGATGTATCCCCTATCACGGATTACACAGGTAATCTGATTATGGAATTCATCGGCTACACATTAGAAACCGATAATATTAAGTATTCGGTTGAAGAGTGTAAAGAAAGAGACACAACCTATTCCGCACCTTTAAAGGTTAAGGTTCGTCTTATCAATAAGGAGACCGGTGAGGTTAAGGAGCAGGAAATCTTTATGGGAGATTTTCCTCTGATGACCGACACAGGTACCTTTGTAATCAACGGTGCAGAACGTGTTATTGTAAGCCAGCTAGTTCGTTCTCCCGGCGTATATTACGCTAAAGAGAAGGATAAGAACGGAAACAATCTCTTTTCAAACACTGTAATTCCATACAGAGGAGCCTGGCTTGAATATGAAACAGATTCAGCAGAGGTTATTTATGTTAGGATTGACAGAACAAGAAAGCTGCCTATCACACAGTTTTTGCGTGCATTAGGGTTTGGTACCGATGCGGAGTTGCTCGATTTATTGGGTGAAGAGCCGAAACTGCAGGCCACTATAACAAAAGACGGAACTAAGAGCAGGGAAGAAGGCTTGTTCGAAGTATACAAACGTTTACGCCCCGGAGAGCCACCCACCGAAGAAAGCGCTTCTACTTTATTGAACAATTTATTCTTTGACCCTAGGCGGTATGATCTGTCTAATGTAGGGCGTTATAAGTTTAATAAAAAGCTGTCTCTGGCTAATCGCATCCGTAATCAGATTGCTGCTGAGGATATTAAGGATATAAATAATAAAAAGGTTCTTGTTAAAGCCGGTGAAGAAATAAATGAGGCAATGGCGTGGAAAATCCAGAATTCCGGCATAAATACCGTAAATGTCGATGTAGAGGGTAGATCTGTAAAAGTTATAGGAAATCTGACTGTTGACATTAAGGACCATGTTTCTTTTGATCCGGCGTTAGCCGAAATCAATGAAAAGGTTCGCTATGATGTACTTATATCAATTCTGGAGGCGAACAAGGGAGCAAAGGAAGCTCAGCTTATTTCGGTTCTAAAGGATAACAGCGATGCTCTGATGCCAAAAAATATTACTAAGGAAGACATAGTTGCATCTGTCAATTATATTTTGAATCTGGACCATGGTGTTGGTCATACCGACGACATTGACCATTTGGGTAACCGTCGGCTTCGCTCAGTAGGGGAACTTCTTCAGAATCAATTCCGTATAGGTCTTGCCCGTATGGAAAGGGTTGTAAGAGAAAGAATGACCATACAGGATATTGATGCTGTTACACCACAAGCATTAATCAACATTCGCCCGGTAGCAGCCGCTATTAAGGAATTTTTTGGGTCAAGTCAGTTGTCCCAGTTTATGGATCAGACAAATCCCTTGGCCGAACTTACACATAAGCGTCGTTTAAGCGCATTAGGTCCCGGCGGACTTTCCCGTGATCGCGCCAGCTTCGAGGTTCGTGACGTTCACTACTCTCATTACGGTCGCATGTGCCCAATTGAGACCCCTGAAGGCCCTAATATCGGCTTGATAGGTTCATTAAGTACATTTGCCCGTATAAATGATTATGGTTTTATTGAAACACCTTACCGTAAGGTAGACAAAGAAACCGGACGTGTTACTGATATAACTGAATACATGACCGCTGATGTTGAAGATATCTATATAGTTGCTGAGGCAAACGAGCCTCTAGATAAAGATGGATACTTTACAAGCAAGCGTGTAGGCTGCCGATTGCAGGAACAGATTCTTGAAGTTGACAAAAATAAGGTCGACTATATGGATGTTTCGCCAAAACAATTGGTTTCAGTGGCTACGGCTATGATTCCGTTTCTTGAGAACGACGATGCTAACCGTGCTCTGATGGGATCTAACATGCAGCGTCAGGCTGTGCCCTTAATTAAGCCTCAGGCACCTATAATCGGTACAGGTATAGAGTATCGTGCCGCTAAGGATTCCGGTGTCTGTATCGTTGCTAAAAACGCCGGTGTGGTTGAAAAAGTTACAGCCGATGAAATTGTTGTTAAGACTCCTAAAGGACAAAAAGATTCATATAAATTGTTAAAGTATAAGCGTTCTAACCAAGGAACCTGCATTAACCAAAGACCAATTGTCAGAAGAGGAGAAAAGGTTGAGGTTGGGGATATTCTTGCCGACGGCTCCTCTACCGATAACGGTGAAATTGCACTGGGTAAAAACGTTTTGATAGGCTTTATGACTTGGGAAGGATACAATTATGAGGATGCTATTCTAATTTCAGAAGAGCTGGTACGTGATGACGTTTATACTTCCATTCATATTGAGGAGTATGAATCAGATTCCCGAGATACAAAATTGGGACCTGAAGAAATTACCCGTGACATCCCTAATGTAGGTGAGGATTCATTAAAGGATCTAGATGAACGAGGAATTATCAGAATAGGCGCAGAGGTCCGTTCTGGTGACATTCTGGTGGGTAAGGTTACCCCAAAAGGTGAAACCGAGCTTACAGCAGAAGAGAGACTGCTTCGTGCCATATTCGGCGAAAAAGCCCGTGAAGTTAGAGATACATCATTGAGAGTACCTCATGGTGAAACAGGTATTATTGTCGATGTTAAAGTGTTCACCCGTGAAAATGGTGATGAGCTGCCTCCGGGAGTAAATCAGCTTGTGCGTGTTTATATTGCTCAAAAGAGAAAAATCTCTGTAGGAGATAAAATGGCAGGACGCCATGGTAATAAGGGCGTTATTTCAAGAATTCTGCCAATAGAGGACATGCCTTTCTTACCTGATGGTACTCCTTTACAAATAGTACTGAATCCTCTGGGTGTTCCTTCCCGTATGAATATCGGGCAGGTGCTGGAGGTGCATTTAGGCTACGCTGCGAAGGTTTTAGGCTGGAAGATTGCATCTCCCGTATTTGACGGAGCAAGAGAAGAGGACATTTTTGAAACTCTTGCAAAGGCAGGACTCCCAGAAGACGGCAAAACAGTGTTGTATGATGGCCGAACCGGGGAGCCATTCGATAACCGTGTAACAGTAGGTTATATGTATTATCTTAAGCTGGCCCACTTGGTTGATGACAAGATTCATGCCCGTTCAACAGGACCTTACTCGCTGGTAACGCAGCAGCCTTTGGGTGGAAAAGCTCAATTTGGCGGACAGCGTTTCGGTGAGATGGAAGTTTGGGCTCTCGCCGCCTACGGTGCAGCCTATTCACTCCAAGAAGTTCTGACCGTTAAATCCGATGACGTGGTAGGTCGTGTTAAAACCTATGAAGCTATCGTCAAGGGTGAAAATGTGCCTGAACCCGGTATTCCGGAATCCTTTAAGGTTCTTATGAAGGAGCTTCAGAGCCTTGCCCTTGATGTTAAAGTCTTCAGTGATAGACGTGAAGAGATCGAAATCAAAGAGTCTGTTTATGATGATTTGGAAGAGCTCGATGTCAATATTGAAGGCCGTGAAGATGAAAGCATGTCATATATTGATCTTGAGGATGAAGACGGACAAAATATCATTGATGATGAGTTTGAGATTGATTCTCTGGATATCAGCGATCTTTCGGAAGGTACAGAACTTGACGAAGACAGTGTCGGCGATATTCTCGGTTTAGATGATAATGTAGATATTGCTGACGACGATGAAATATAGGAGGTGGACAGGCGATGTTTGAATTAAACAATTTTGATGCTATAAAAATAGGTCTTGCCTCCCCGGAAAAAATCCGTGAATGGTCAAGAGGAGAGGTTAAGAAGCCTGAAACCATTAACTACAGGACTTTAAAACCCGAGCGCGACGGTTTATTCTGTGAAAGGATTTTTGGTCCTACAAGGGATTGGGAGTGTCATTGCGGTAAGTATAAACGTGTTAGATATAAGGGGATAATCTGTGACAGATGCGGAGTTGAGGTAACACGTTCAAAAGTGCGCCGTGAGCGTATGGGCCATATTGAGCTGGCGGCTCCGGTTTCTCATATCTGGTATTTTAAAGGTATACCAAGCCGTATGGGCCTTTTGCTTGACATGTCACCCAGAGCCCTTGAAAAAGTACTTTACTTTGCTTCGTATGTCGTCATTGACCCCGGAAGCACTCCACTTGCTCATAAACAGGTATTAAACGAAAAAGAATATCGCGAAAGCATCGAAAAGTTCGGAAGCAATTTCAGAGCTGGAATGGGTGCCGAAGCTGTTAAAGAGCTGCTTTCTTCTATGGATCTTGATGCTCAAGCCAAAGAACTCAGAGAAGAGGTAGAAAGTGCAAGCGGGCAAAAGAAAATTCGTGCTATTAAACGCCTTGAGGTTGTGGAAGCATTCCGTGAATCCCAAAACAAACCGGAGTGGATGATTCTAGATGTAGTTCCTGTTATTCCTCCCGAGCTTCGCCCTATGGTTCAGCTTGACGGTGGACGTTTTGCTACATCTGACTTAAACGATCTTTACAGAAGAGTTATAAATCGTAATAACCGTCTAAAGAGGTTGTTGGATTTAGGAGCTCCGGAGATAATTGTCAGAAATGAAAAGCGTATGCTGCAGGAAGCTGTGGATGCTCTTATTGATAATGGTCGCCGCGGCCGTCCTGTAACTGGCCCTGGCAATCGCCCGCTTAAATCACTTTCAGATATGTTAAAGGGAAAACAAGGACGTTTCCGTCAAAATCTTCTAGGCAAGCGTGTTGACTACTCAGGACGTTCGGTTATCGTGGTCGGTCCTGAACTAAAAATTTACCAGTGCGGTCTTCCCAAGGAGATGGCATTGGAGTTATTTAAGCCCTTTGTTATGAAAAAGCTTGTAGAAGGCGGACTTGCTCATAATATAAAGAGTGCTAAACGTATGGTGGAACGTGTAAAGCCTGAAGTATGGGACGTTTTGGAAGAAGTTATTAAAGGACATCCTGTTCTTTTGAACCGTGCGCCTACATTGCACAGACTTGGCATTCAGGCATTTGAGCCTGTATTGGTAGAGGGTCGTGCTATTAAACTCCATCCTTTGGTTTGTACCGCGTACAATGCTGACTTTGACGGAGATCAAATGGCTGTCCATGTACCTTTGTCTGCCGAAGCCCAGACTGAGGCACGTGTTCTGATGCTTTCAGCTAACAACCTGTTGAAACCCCAAGATGGTAAGCCTGTTACTGTTCCTACCCAGGACATGGTATTGGGTAGCTACTACCTTACCATCGAGAAGAAGGCTGAATATGATGCGGATGGAAATGTAACCAATGGTGTTATCGGTGAGGGTAAGATTTTCAGCACCCCGGATGAAGCCATAATGGCTTATCAGAATTTTGTAATCAGTCTAAATGCCAGGATCAAGGTACGAGTAAATAAAAAAGTTGATGGTGTTAATAAAAGCAGGCTTGTTGATACTACCGTCGGCAAAATTATATTTAACACAGCTATACCTCAGAACCTAGGGTATGTAGACAGAACTAATCCAGAGACTATGTTTGATTTTGAAATAGACTTCTTAATAGGCAAGAAGGAACTGGGTAAGGTTATTGAGCGTTGTATTCGCATTAACGGCACTAATAAGACAGCCGAGGTTCTTGATAAAATTAAGTCATTAGGTTTTAAGTACTCAACAAAGGGTGCTGTAACCATTGGTGTTACCGATATGACTATACCTGAAGTCAAGCAGAGGTATCTAGACGAGACCGATAAAAAAGTTGATGAAATCGAGAGACATTACAAGAATGGTTTGTATAATAAGGAAGAGCGTAAGAGTGCCATTATTTCAGCTTGGAACAAAACAACCGAGGATATCAAGAATGCCTTAATTGCCTCATTGGATCCTTTTAATCCTGTCTACATGATGTCTCAGTCAGGTGCCCGCGGTAACATTAATCAGATAAGACAATTGGGAGGTATGCGCGGACTTATGTCAGACACCTCCGGTGAGACAATTGAAATTCCAATTCGGTCAAACTTCCGTGAAGGACTTAACGTCTTGGAGTACTTTATATCAACTCACGGAGCCAGAAAGGGTTTGGCAGATACGGCTCTTCGTACCGCCGACTCGGGATATCTTACACGCCGTTTGGTTGACGTATCCCAAGAGGTTATTATTCGTGAAGAGGATTGCGGTAC
>CAYMLJ010000004.1:0-20876 GCA_964391395.1 uncultured Ruminiclostridium sp.
ATAAATCCGTTGGAATTTTGCTAAAAGCATTAATTTTGTTGCCATGGCAACAGATTTTTTATATATAACACTCTATAATTGAAGTAAAGACAAATCGGTTTATTCTTTAACTAAGAAATGGAGGTATGTTTTAGTGAAAAGAAATATTATAAAAATTGATGAAGATAAGTGTAATGGATGTGGGATTTGTATTAATGCATGCCATGAAGGTGCTTTGCAACTAATTGACGGCAAGGCCAAGCTTATCTCAGAATCATATTGTGACGGTTTGGGAGCATGCCTGCCCGAATGCCCCACAGGTGCAATTTCCATAGAAGAACGTGAAGCTGATGCTTTTAATGAAGAAGCTGTTAAAGCTAATATAGAAAAAGCTAAGTTACAAGAGGCAGAAGAAAAAGCTGCACCGGTTAAGCCTTTGGCTTGCGGTTGTCCGGGTTCTCATTCCAGAGCTATAGAGAGAAAGCCTGCAACATATGTTCCGAATGAGCCCGCAAGATACAATGAAAAACCTGAATCTCAGCTTCGTCAATGGCCTTGTCAAATTCAGCTGGTTTCACCACAGGCGCCATATTTCCAAAATGCTCATTTACTGGTAGCCGCTGATTGTACAGCATTCGCTTACGCCAATATTCATGAGGATTTTATTCGTAACAAGATAACCATAATCGGTTGTCCAAAACTTGATGAGGTTGACTATTCCGAAAAACTTGCTAAAATCCTCAGCTATAACAATATAAAGAGTGTTACTGTACTTAGAATGGAAGTACCTTGCTGCGGAGGTATTACCAATGCTGTTAAAAATGCTTTGCTCAAAAGTGGGAAGATGATACCTTGGAGTGTTATTACAGTAACTACCGATGGTCAGATTATTAAGGATTAACAGCTCAAAGTTTATTATGCTTTTAATTGTGGTAATACACTATATGAGCTTTTGTCATGGTTTAAAAAATACAATTAATTACAAAGAAAAGAGAGGTACTATTTTATGTCAATGTTCTGTTTCCAATGTGAACAAACTGCTGGGGGGAAAGGCTGTACAAAAGCTGGTGTGTGCGGTAAAAATGAAACCGTTGCAAATAATCAGGATGAATTAACCTGTGCACTTGTAGGACTAGCCCGGGCAGCGGAGAAAAAATCTTCCAAGGAAGCTGATATTCTTATGATGGAAGGTCTTTTCACCACTATAACAAATGTTAGTTTTGATCCCGATTCTGTTACTGCATTAACATCACGCGTTGACGATGAAAAAAACCGACTCGGTGGAGCTGAAAATCTACCTTTTGAGGCTCTGTGGGCCGGCGATCCCGATATAGTTTCCTTACGTTCTACTTTACTACTTGGCATGCGCGGTATGGCTGCTTATGCATATCACGCATATCATTTGGGCAAAGAGGATCAGGAAGTTAACAATTGGTTCCATAAAGGTATGAGAGCCCTTGGGGAAGAATATTCTGTTGAACAATGGCTAGACCTTCTCATGGAATTCGGAAAAATAAATCTACGGTGTATGGAACTATTGGATGATGCTAATACATCAACCTATGGCCACCCCGTACCTACTAAGGTTACAACAATAGTCGAAAAAGGCCCATTCATAGTAGTAACCGGTCATGATCTTCTTGACCTTAAAATGCTTCTTGAACAAACTGAAGGAAAAGGCATTAATATTTACACCCATGGCGAAATGCTTCCTGCTCACGGATATCCTGAGCTTAATAAGTATAAACATTTAAAGGGTAACTTTGGAACGGCCTGGCAGAACCAGCAGAAGGAATTTAAAGAAGTTCCCGGCGCATTCCTGTTTACAACAAACTGCCTCATGCCGCCGAAGGATACTTACTCTGACAGAGTGTTTACAACCGCAGTAGTGGCTTATCCCGGACTTGTTCATGTTGACAGTAAGCCCGACGGTTCAAAGGACTTTTCAGCCGTAATCGAAAAGGCTCTTGAATTAGGTGGATATAAAGAAGATAAAATTATGACAGGTATCAACGGCGGCACCGAACTTATGACGGGCTTTGCCAGAAACACGGTTTTAGGTGTAGCTGATAAGGTAATTGACGCTGTAAAATCCGGAGCAATTAAGCACTTCTTCTTAGTAGGCGGCTGTGATGGCGCTAAGCCCGGAAGAAATTATTATACCGATTTTGTGGCTCAATCGCCTAAAGATACCGTAATATTAACCCTTGCTTGCGGCAAATTTAGATTTAATGACCTGGATCTCGGAACCATAGGAGGACTTCCCCGAATCATGGACATGGGGCAATGTAATGACTCCTACTCTGCAATTCAAGTTGCATTGGCTTTGGCAAACGCATTTAATTGCGGGGTTAATGATCTGCCACTTACTCTGGTTCTTTCATGGTATGAGCAAAAGGCTGTTTGTGTCCTACTGACACTATTAGCCTTAGGGATAAAGAATATTTATATCGGCCCAACAATCCCGGCTTTCTTCTCATCTAATATCCTTAATGTATTAGTTGAGAAATTCGGATTGACACCAATAAGCACACCGGAAGCAGATCTAGCAAAAATGCTAGGATAAGAGTTAGCTTTTTAGATAGCCCATCCTTAAGAGTTTTTAAGGGTGGGCTATTTCTATTTCTGTCATCCTCAACGAAACGCAGTGAAGTGCAGAATCTTAAAAGTATTCTTCGGCCATTTGAAGGTCGTGCTCGGCACACATTAAAAGGCAGCCAAAGCGGCCGCCTTTTTTCATGTGTATTATCATCATCATTTTATGTTTAATTTATTTCAAAATCCTTGGTCTCCAAATTGTTGTATATATCCTTCAACGGGCTGAAGTCACTAATCTGATTTTCTTTTAATTGCAATTGCTTCAAATTCTTTAAGCCGGCAATAGGACTTACATCTGTAATCTGATTACCCCACAGTGATAAATCCCACAGGTTTGTCATTCCTGAAATTGCACTAATATCACTTATTTGATTGGCGCATAAATCCAATTGTTCAAGTTGCGTCAATCCTGCCAAAGGACTAATATCAACTATCCTGTTAAATCCTATTCTGAGAGTCTTCAGCTTTGTAAGACCGCTTAAAGGGCTCAAATCACTAATATGATTTGAGTTAAACTCAAGTGAGGTAAGATTTACAAAATACGATAGCGGACTGATATCAGAAAACTGCGCACCGGGAACTTTTTCACAGGTTATGAATAGCGCCTGAGTCAAATAAGCATCCTTTTGTGTAATAGGCCTGTCATGAATATTCATTGCGGTGCGTAATGCTGTTTCAAATTGTGGTTCAGGTATAACTATAGGTTCATCGGGAATATTATTGGCTAAAATTATTTCGAAATCCTTTTCGACAAGATTGGGATATATATCCTTAATAGGACTATAATCAGTTATTGGATTGCCGTTCAGCTTTAATCCTTCTAATCGAAGCCCCGCTAGTGGTGAAATGTCAGTAATCTGATTATTATTGATAAAAATACTACTAAGTTCTTTCATATTTGCAAGAACACTGATATCAGAAATCTGATTTCCGCCAATATTAATAAAATATAAATGAACCATACCCGCCAAAGGGCTGATGTCATTAATTCCCCAGTTGCTCCAAATCTGCAACTCACCCATATTAGTCAGTTTTGATAATGGACTTATATCCTTGACCTGATTTCCTCCCAGGTTCAGTTTTTCTAAACCGGTAAGCTCTGCGAGGGGGCTTATATCTGTAATTAAATTGAAAGTCAGATCAAGCTCCTTAAGATTTTTGAAATATTTAAGCGCACTGATATCTTTAATCTGAGTTTCTTCAGGTATCTGCGGCTGCCATTCAACCGAAAGATTCAGAGATGTAACGGCTTCTGCATCGATAACAGGCACTTCGCCCTCGGGCTTGTTGACAGCTTCTCGTATTTTGCTTTCCAGAACAGGATCATTGAAAACTATTGCTTCCGGTTTTATTTCAGATGTTGTTTCAGGTGTTGGTTCAACAGTATTTTCAACAACGGGCTTAGAGCAGGCTGCTAATACAAAAATCATAGCAATAAGTATAAACACACAAAATAATCTTTTCATACTCATCATCCCCTTCTCATAGTTAATACCTCAGTTAACATTATATTGTGTTTGAATATACCTTTGGTGTGCAGACTGCACACCTTTTTATTTTGCATATTTGCTATTATTATCCTATAAATATCATTAAATTAAAATAGTTTTTTTGGGGGATTATTATGGCAAGTACAGATTTTTATTACCCGAAAAGCGGTAAACCGCAGACTGTTCAGTTTGATATTACTAGCAGACGTCCTGTATCGGAAGAAGTACAATCTCTTACATCAGTTTCTTTTGAAAAAAAACCGGTTAGCGCCGAAGAAGTCAAGGATGCTTTCAAATGGTTTTTCATTGGTATTATTGCGGCAGTTTTTCTATGGTTTTTTGGCAGATGGGTTATCAGTAAATTTGTAGGACCCGGTGTTTTATTCTTCGGATACGGTGGAGCATATCTCGGTGCTCCGGTTATGCTGATATTCGGTTTTTCCAGTCTCTCAAAGATATTCCGTTCAGGTCGCAAGAAAAAAGCCGAGGATTCATTTAAATGGGTGTGGGAGGTTTCCTTTTTAGGTGATGATGCTGTAAGCAAACGATTCGGCAACATACAATATGCTTTAGATACTCTTGCCAGAGCTGTCCCGGGGAGTATATCCTTCAACAGAAATATAATCGAGAAATACATAACTGAGCTACGACAAACAATGACACAAGCTATGGATGAAACTACTCTTCCTGCAAAAGAAGAACAACCCGGAGGTTGGATCGAGGCCGGTGCATTAAAATCCACTACAATAAATAGTGTCAATGAGATTTTTCCAAGTGTTTCGGAAGTATGTGCAACCATAACATATCAAGATGTTATCTCCCGGCAGGATGATGCAAATAATAAGAGCTATAAAGTTATTGCCGCCATACTCGAACTTAATATTACAAATGTTTTTGTTAAGGCCGGGGAATACTGGTACCCCTACGATTTGATGCCAGCTATATCCCGGCGAAATGCTCCGGTTCCTGAAATCTCCAATAACTGATAAACATTGTTCATAAAGGGCTGTCTCAAAAAAAGAATGTCATCCTGGGTAAGGCAGTAGATGGCATGTCATCCTGAACGCAGTGAAGGATCTTTGTATTAAAACTAAGATTCTTCATTCCGCTTTGCTTCATTCAGAATGACACGTTCCATCTTATGGCCTCAAAATGACAAATTTCGTTTTTGAGACAGCCCTATTGAAATCACTTTATTCCCTATTATCATTAACTGTTCCGGTTCCCTTAATATCCTCTATATTCCCTTCAAAGAAAGAGAACAAATCAATAACGTTGTTATTGACAATAATACCTTTTGCATTATTAAGACTTCCGCCATCCTTAACATAGATATATCCATTATTTGTTATAGTTCCGAGATTAAAAAATTGTGATCCTCTGTCTATTGGCATAGTGGAATTACTGTCCAATGTAAAAGTACCATAATTATATATACTTGTCATGGCAGAACTTGATTCCCCGCCATCTTTCACAACTATGGCACCGTTATTTGTAAAGCTTCCCAATGCCCTGAAAAAAGTATCGTTAATTATTATTGTTCCGTCATTTACAACATTATAGCCGCCAACAATTGAAAAATCTTCGCTGACAGTCAATGTGGCACCCTCTTTTATATTAAGTACCATATTAACAGTATTACCGTCTCCCCCATCCCTCACTATATCGATAGGACTGGTAATTTCCAAGTCAGAATTAATATTTATCAAAGTTGTATCTTTATTTTCCAAAGCAGCCTTAAGTTCGGCAACCGTGGACACATTAGTTCCTTTGTTAATTTCTGCTATATGCTTTGCATTATCGTAGTTTTCTCCGGTAAAAACCCCATCTGCTATTAACTTTTCGGCTAATGCTTGTGTCCCGTTCTTTAATCTTGCACTTAGCGCTGCCCATGAAATCCTTACAACATCGGCACGCAGGAAATTATTCGTATCAATATCATCAGGTAGTATTCCAACAGACTTTGCAAGTGCATCGGGCTCAGTCCATACAAAATCACCTTTTGTATCATCATACCCGAGTGCGCGCAATACAAATGTCAGATACATGTCCGAGGTTGCGTTGTCGGTTCCAAACTTATCCTTGTTTCCATAAGCTAACCCGTTTTGATATGCATAGCCTATGTATTTATCAGCAACAGGGTCTACATCTGTAAATGGATGAGTCCAATCTCCGCTTAATGCTTCAGCTTCTTTTCCTAAAACACGAATTAACATGATAATAGCCTGTGTTCTGGTAGGTGCTTTGTCAAGCTGAAAATCAATTTTTTGGGTCGATACACCAAGGAAAAGCCTCAACTGCCTTAAAGCCAGAGCTTCTGCTTCCGCCGCCGCAGGCTTGGCTGCCCCCACCGGTAATACAAGTGTGATACAGATTGTTAAAATCATAAGAATAGAAATGAGGCATTTAATCTTTTTTTTCATATTAATGATCTCCTCTCATGGTAAATTTTCTAGCATATATTGTCATAATAATAGTAACAATTTCTATCGTCTAAAAGGTGTGCATATTGCACACCCGATGATTATACATGTTAAATTTATGATATAGTCACTTATTGAAAAGTAATGCTGAAATGAACCTGTTCAAAGGTTTTTTCGGCTTCAATCCTAAGGCTCTCATCCAATACAACTTCCATCAGGTTCTTTAAGGATAAAAGCGGCGATAAATCTTTAATATGCGTTTTTGGCATGTATAGATTTGTTAAATTCGGATGCCCTTCAATGCCTTCAAGACTTCTTATTGATGAATCCTGCATTCCAAGACTTTGCAAGTTATCAAGACCTTTTAGATCATTAAAAGTATCAACATTTGTTTTTCCGATATCCAGATTCATAAGACGCGGGCATTCAGATAATTCTGAAACATCAGAAACATGTGTATCATATATGCACAACGAATGAAGTAATTGCTGGGATTTCAAAGATGACACATCCTTAATCGGATTATGTTTCAAATCAATAAGTTCCAGCCTTTGGAGCTTATTAAGAGGTGAGATATCACTTATATTTTGTCTTATTATGACCAGTTCACGCAGATTTTCAAATTTAATAATATCATTAAGTGATTTAATGCCGCCTGTAACAGTTCCACCCTCACTCATTGCCGCTTCATTTATTTTATTAAGCTCTAGCGCATCTTTGGCTGCTTTATCAGCACAAATATATAGCTTTGTAATCTTTAAAAAATCTTCTTCTAAAATCGGTTCGTTCTCCTTCTTGGCAAGCGATAGACGTACAGCCTGCTCAATAAGCGGTTCTTCAAATTCTATAGCCGATTTTTCAATAAATGCCGGCGTAAAATCAGTGTATCTACCTATAGCAAATCCGGCCGACAATATAGCAAGGAGAAGCACTAACCCATAAAGCATTCGTAATACTGCCCTATGTACAAAACCATCCGAATACAATAAAGCTGTCTTTAATTTAGATGCTGAGCTATAACGATCTTTAGGGTCAAAGGCTGTGCACTTTCCGATGATCTTTGCTAAACGTTCATTTTCAATTGTACCCAACGACTCTCTTACATCGGTACTACCGGTTAAGAGCCAGTTTAACAAAACCCCCACAGAAAATATATCTGAACGGCAGTCGGTTTGTGAAAATCCGTATTGCTCAGGTGGGGCAAATTTATCAGTCCCTATATACACTGTATCATTCTTCGCCTCTTCACTATATGTACGTGAGATGCCGAAATCTATAAGCTTTATATTACCATCATTTTGGACAATAATATTTTGTGGTTTTATATCCCGGTGTATCACAGGAGGATTATGTTGATGGATACAAATCAGAATATCACACAATTGTATGCAAATTGATATAACTTGCCTCTCTGATAAGGGTTTTTGATATACCAGCTTATCAAGAGGTGTTCCTTCGACATACTCCCTTATTACACAAGTCATCTCATCGTTTTTATTTTCTTCAACAAAAGTTGGAATTCCCCGGTGATTTATGTCCTTTAAAATCACACTTTCACATATGCCCGACTGGTTCAATGAATTCGAATAACACTTTGTGACAAAATATTCACCGGTTTTACGATGCTTTACAAGAAGGGTTTCGCACATTTGATTGTTTGATAAACATTCCATAGGCTCGTATGTATTTTTGAAGCTTTCAGGAAAATAGCTGTCATCAAAGCTTTTAACAAATTCTGTTACAAGAGATTCATCCATTTTAGCTATCTCCTCCTAAAAGGGTGAGTTCAAGATTGTAGAGTAAGTTTTGTACTCCTGCAATATCAATATGGTTATTTAAGCAGTATAATATGGCTGCATCTCGCTTAATTCTTGGATACAATGGGCTTTTCTGTGCTATCCGCAATAAATGTTGTGTCCCCTCCACATCAAGCTCGAATCCAAAGGCAAGCTGAATTACTTTATCTCTTGAAGGTTTTCTGGTACCGTTAAAAAGCTGGTGTCCGTATGTACGCTCAATAGATGCATTTTTAATGACTCGTTCCGGTACTTGTTTGGTCATATAGCATAATTCTTTTATATATTCATTAAATATCGGTGTATGCAAATTCTCTGCATTTCTCACCATAAATCCTTCTAAATCAGGAGCTTTGAAAAGTCTCCGAAGCAAGGTGCTTGTTCTGACTTTTTTAAAATTTGGTTCTGTATTTTTGTCCTCTCTCATTTAATCACCTACTGTTGTATCAAAGGATTTCTTCTTTTATGCATCATAAATGTATCATTTTTTAACTAACCTTAGTAGTTCGTTAAAACGTCAAATTCATATCCCTGCTTTTTTAAGCCTTCAATAATTATAGGCAGCGCCTTTGCCGAATATTTTTTCCCTTCCGAATCGTGCATTAGAATAAGCAGTTTATTCTTACCTTTGGTATTTTTCAGAATATTATTAGCCAGCAAGTTTACTATTTGCTCCTCAGTTCCATATTTTTTCAGGTTCGGATCAGTGTCGGCCATAGTGACATTCCAGTCGAAATATTTGTAGCCCAAGTTCGCCAATATCTCCGCTCTTGCTTTGATTACGTTTTTGCTTCGACTCATTGAACCCCCGGGAAATCTATACACTGTCGTTGTATAATTAAACTTATTGCTTATGAAATTCCTTGCTTTTAGCACATCATTTTTAAAGTTTTCAAGCGAATTATAAAGATAATTGTAATCATGGGAATAGGAATGATTTCCTATCGCATGGCCTTCATCAATTATCCTTTTATAGATATCGTCCAAATCGTTTCTTCGCAATACAAAGAAGGTAGCCTTTACTCCATACTTCTTCAATGTATCAAGATTAATCGGGGTAATGCTTCTTGAAGGCCCGTCGTCAATTGTTATATAAGCGATTTTTTGATTTTTATCTTTTTCTATCCCAGTATTCTTATTGTTTACAGCCACAGGCTCCTGAACAGGATTGCCTAGCTTAATAGAAATATTTTCCTCTTCGTTTCCGCTGATATTACTGCTATCAGTATCCCCGATTGACAAGCCAAAGAAAGAATTCGTAATTTTACAGTTCTGAATAGTCAAATTAGAGCTATTAAAAAAATCAATGCCATAGCAGTTGTTAAATGTGCAGTTATTAATGGCAGTTCCGCTGCTCATGATATCAAATGAAGGCATATACTCAAATGTGCAGTTCTCTGCAATAATGGTTGCTCCGTCAGATACTAATATGTGAAATGGCATTCCGAAAGGATCAGCCAAGATTTTACTGTTTCTTAAAATCAGTGTTCCTCCGCTTTCTACCATGAGTTCAGGCTCAGAATTGTATGAAACAGGTGCTTTAACAACTGTGTTTTCGATTGTTAACGTACCGCCATCTATAACCCTCATATTATGCCAATCCCAATCAATTGTTTCGTCTTTCCATGTCTCACTGTCATTAACGTAATGGTTACCTTTGTTACTGTCCTTCGGATCGTATGGTATAAACTTTTTTGGCGAAAATTGGCGCTGAGCTGCTATAAGCTCATTCGCCCGGTTGAGGGGCGTTTTATCGCTCCCCGTCCCATAAAGAGTATGAGGTTCCTGGGTTAATGAATTACTATAAAAATTCGATGACCACTCATTTTCTCCATTATTGTAAGAGTATATCTTGACTTTTTTATTTGAAACAAAGGAGTTTTGAATAGCTTTATTCCGGTTTGATCTGTCAATTACTATATAACTCGAGCAGTCGGTAATATGATTGCCGGATAAAACATTTGAATCAGATGCATTCCATAATTCAAGACCGTATTTTTGGCCTTTTATTGAATTCCCTTCAATTCTGTTGTCGGTGGATAAGAACAATTGGAGACCGCTTCCGTTTTCCCCGAGCCACGATGTAAAAGTATTATTAATAATTTCGCAATGGTGCGAGTATTTCATATCCAGGCACTTGTTTCCGGTTCTGTCATTCCTGTTATCAATCAATTGCAGCCATACCCTGTTAGAATCATATATGCAATTTTTGAGATTTTGTATGCTAATAGCTTTGGCGGCATTATTAATTACGTTCTTTTCAAACACAGATGTGGCATCAAGAGTGTCCGACAATATCCCATTGCTATTATAGCTGTCTGTAATACGATATCCGTCATCATAGTTCAGTTGTATAAAATTATTGTAAAAAGTATTATTCCCTGCTTCGTGTCTTAGTGAAAGACACATCATCTCATTATCAGCGAAAATTAAATTATTCACTGCCGCGCTCCCTGTTGTCTGTTGCGTAAAGAATATGCACTCTCCCTGATCCACAAACACATTGTCAGCAATACCGGCACCTTGTGTCCAGCCTAGCTGTATTGTAATAAACGGTACTGCGCCCCGGGTTTTATTAATTATTACATTATCCTTAAAAAATAAATTTTTTGACCTATTTGATTGAATTACTCCATTTCCGACCGAATCAATTATATAGTTATTAGTAAGTTTTGGGCTGTCACACTGTAATAATTGCATCTGTTCTTTCATACCCGATATTTTGCTGGATTCTATTTTTACCTTTGATGAAGTTACAGAGAATATAATTCCGCCTTCGGGATGAGTTGAGCTAATCCGGCTGTTTTTTATAGTTATTGACGATGAATCAGCTTCTATTCTTCTCTCAACGGGTGTGACGTTTACATTCCCGCAGTCAATAACAAGATTTACGTTATTCAGAGTTAGCGTGCCTGATGTATTGATAATCAGATTGCCTTTTAAGAGAATATTTTTATCGGAAACCGATACGTTTCCGTTAACCACCCAGTCCTTATTCATTACGGTAATTTCGTCAGTTTCTTCCCTTTTTTCACTCCCATCCTTTGTTATGGAATACAGGGCAAGCCCGTCGCTTTTACTGTAAAACTGAATACGTTCTGCTTCAAGCCATGCCGATTCAATAGCATCATCCGATAATTTTTTAAGATCTGTCCCATCTTTTTTTATTCGATAAAGAAAATTATCTTGAGAAATATCTATAAAATACACATAATCGGTATCCATCCCGATTACTTCCGTTGCAGTGTCAATTATCCTTCCGGAGTGACTTCCATCAGAGTCGGAACGGTACAGAGATGCGCCATCCCTTAAAGAAGACCAGAATATATAATTGCCGTCATTAAAGTATTTTTCATATTTGGCCAGCCTGTCTTTAATGGGCGTACCGTCCCCCATTTTGTCTACAGTATCTTCAAGTAAATTCCGGCTGTATACCTTCCATGTTTTTGACGCCTCATCCCATTCCAGACCCCCGCCGACGCTTTCAACCGCAGAGATCAGAGGTATCATAAGCGCATTGTTTTTCATGAACGGATTACTTATTAATCGTACTAATTTGCCATTGATGTTGATTTCGTTGGCCTGTTCACTAATGGTAAAGCTTTTCGCTCCGTATTGTATTATCGCCTGATTATTAAAAGAGTCCCAGCTATACCTTGCACCCAGCAAAGTATATATTTTTTCGGCCGGTACATATAAGGTGGTGTCGCCGGAAGTCAAGTCAATTTCCGCTTTCTTGCCATCGACGGTAATGACAGTAGTATAGAGACCTTGTTCCCCGCTTGAGGCATTTGAAATATTAAAAGTGCCCAATACCAAAAATAGCACAAAAAAAAGGCATGCTGTCTTTTTTGTCGCTGTTTTTAAATTCTTAATCATGCGCAACACCTGCCATTCAAAATTGGTCCGTAACTTGCAAACTAAACTCGTCATATGTATAAAATATATTAATTCCATAATATCACATAGGTTAACATTTTACATTATAATCGTCTTGGTAAGAAACTTATGCAAAAAGGGGCTGTCTCAAAATACGAAACATGTCTTTCTGAGGCCATATAATGGCCTCAGATTCTTTAAAAATCACATTATTATACGCAATTCTGATTAAGATCCTTCGCTTCGCTCAGGATGACAGTTTATTTTGAGACAGACCCATTCTTTTCTGCTCAATATGTAAAAATATTATCAACTCAGCCCATATTCCTTAGCCAGCTTTGTAAAAGCTTCAAGGCTTCTTTCTATCATTCCCATATCTGCACAATAAGCTATCCTTACATAGCCCGGACCTCTGAAGCCACTGCCGGGTACAATTAACAGATTATATTTTGCAGCTGAAGCACAAAAAGCTACATCATCATCAATAGGTGCTTTTACAAATAAATAGAAGGCTCCGTCTGGCTTAATGCACTTAAATCCTAATTTAGTCAAATGATTATAAAGCAAATCACGTTTTTTCTTGTAGTTTCCGGTGTTTACAGCTACTTCAAGGTTATCTGCAATGACCTTCTGGAAAAGCGAAGGCGCATTTACAAAGCCCAAAGTACGATTCAAAGTGACCATAACCGAGATCAAATTTCCAACATCAGGGATATTGCTGCTCGCTGCAATATATCCTATTCTTTCTCCCGGAAGAGCCAATGATTTACTGAATGAGTTTATAGAGATACTCTTTTTAAATATTGACAGAGTATTCGGTACGTCAATTCCGTCATAAACCAGACTTACATAGGGTTCATCAGAGATAACAAAAATATTAATCCAAAGTTCTGATTCTTTTTTCTCTAAAACTTTATTAAGCCGCTCCAATGATTCTCTGCTGTATATAACCCCGGTAGGATTATTAGGTGAATTAATGATAATTGCCTTTGTCTTATCTGTAATGGCATTCTCCACTGCTTGAACATCAATCTGAAAACTATCCTTTATAGTATTGACAATAACTGATTTGCCACCTGCTTGCTCAATATAGGTTCCATACTCGACAAAGAACGGTGCCAATACAATGACTTCCTCTCCCGGATTCAGAAGAGCCTTTAAAGTTACATTTAGACCTGCAGCTGCTCCGCATACCATGATTATATTATTCTCATCAAGAGAAACACCACTCTTTTTTTGTAGGTAAGAGGCTACCTTCTGCCTTACATCAGGAAAGCCCGCATTATTCATGTATTTATGCAATCCCGGCTCTTCGCTATTAACATATTTTTTAAGTGAAGCAATAACTTCAACAGGCGGTTCAACTTCAGGGTTTCCAAGGCTGAAATCATAAACCTTATCTTCTCCGTATAACTTTTTTAATCGAGCCCCCTCTTCAAACATGGCTCTAATCATAGATCCCTTTTTAAGACCTTCTACAAGCTTTTTATTGAACATAATTATACTCCTTTCAGTGAGCTATTCCTTTTTTCGTTAAATAATCTTCCTTAATCTCTGTAAGCATTTTTATACTTGGATCTTCATTGGAGTATAAAGTTGTTATTAATGTCTGCGCATAACGTAAATCATTTAGCGTAAGGGTCGGATAGTCCTCAACATCATATTTACCATCTCCGTAATAGCCATAGAACAGATCGCCGGTCTCTTTGTTAACCCATTCTTCGGCCGTATCGGCAATTCCTGTTAAAATACTCTTAGCTACCTGAAGATACTTATATTTTGCAGTACTGTTATACATCTCAAGTAAAAAATTCATTTCGCTAACCAGGTGATTTAAGGACACATGGGTTTTTATGCCCGGTGTCGCGTTAAAACCATAGTCATAGACTAAAAGCCCTTGGTTTTTTGTAAGATAGGCATTAGAAACAGCAAAGTCACAGTAGAATTCGACATATTTATTGGCTGCTTTTAGAAATTGTGGTTCGTTATATTCTCTATAACCTCTAAGTAGCGATAACGCAGCCTCTGTATCCCATCTTGTGTCAAAGAAACCCGCACCTACTTTATAGTTATTGTATAATCCCACAGCCATAGGATCGGTTCCCCAAAATCCGTCTGAATTCTGAGCCTTTGTCAGCGTATCAATAGTGATATATGCGTAGTTTTCAAAGAAGCGTCCCTCAATACCAAGGTATTTGTTTCCAATATGATTCGCACTATTTCTGTAAAATCCGTTGGAGCTATATGGCGCATATCCGGAGGGTAAAAAGTAATACTGACCGTCACCGCCCCATTTTCTCACCCGGCTTAAATCACCTACTTTTACAGCATCTATTGCTGTTTCATCTTCCCAATCCATAAGTTTTTCCTTTGAGAGAATTCCCCATTGCTCGGAAAAAGAATCTGCTGCTGCGGGAAGGGTTATTTTAATACCATCGCCGCTTATTTGAATATTTTCAGCCTTTTCATACAATTCATTTCTGATATTATTAGTACCTCTCTCATAAATACTGCTATAACTGAAAAAGCCATTCAAATAATCTGAATCAATATATACAGAACCGGGCTCTAAGGTATTTAGAAGCTCATGGTTGGATTTTAGGTCCTCATATACCCTTATAACTGATTTTGTTTGATCCAGGCCTTCGGGATACTCAATTGTTCTTAAGTCATATTCATCAAAGGTGAATGGAAGCATAATGCTGATGGGTACGGGGTTTATGCCTTCGGGCTCATATTTTAGATAATAGTATAAATCACCGTTATTAAAAACGTATGAATCATAAATAAGATAGCCGATAATCCTATTCCTAATTTTTATAGAATAGGTTTCTTTAATTTGGTTTGCATGTTCATTATACCTTTCAACCTTCTCTGTAAGCTTAAGCTCCATATTCGGTGTTTCAATTATGGGAAAACGTTCTACTTTGTTTAATTTGGAGGCATCAGAATTAAGGGGCCTAGGTTGATTTATATTATCTCTATTTGTTAACGCATTTGAGTTTATTAAACCCGGAACAAAAGAAAAGAAAACAAAAATAATAACCAAGGAAAATAGCCCCATAATATTACTAATCCGCTTATTTTTCATGCCTACCTCCAAAAATACTCTTATGTATCTGTCATCTGTATGCGCTAAATGAAGCAACTCCTTGCATAATCGTATCCTAAATTAAAGGCTTTGATATTAACGTCAACAAACTGAGGTTTCACTGTCTTTTCTACAGCTTTTAACCAAATTTCTTTTTCTATTTCTGTGCATTGAGCCATTACACCAATCATTACAACATTAACAGCCTTAATATTACCGCACTGTTGTGCCATATCAAGTGCAGGAACATCAACCACTTTTGCATAATTTGCTTTTATTTTTTCAATGATGTTCTCAGGGTACTTAGCCTTGGCAATTACAACGGGCATAGGATCGATCCTTTGAGTATTAACTATTATTGTAGCGTCTTTTTTCGCATAATCAATCCATCTTAATGCTTCGAGCTTTTCAAAACATAAAATAATATCGGCCTCATTTTTTTCAATAATGGGAGAATGGATTTTTTCACCCATTCTCACATATGTTACAACACTACCACCACGCTGGGACATACCATGCACCTCTGAAACCTTGACATCAAGGCCCGAGCTTAATGCTACATCTCCCAAAATACGGCTGGTAAGCAATGTTCCCTGGCCACCTACTCCTACGATCATAATATTTGTATTATTCATTCTGGCCACCTGCCTTCTCTATTGCATCAAACTTACATACTCTCGGACATAGATCACAGCCTACACATTGAGTAGGATTTATCTCAATATGATCACCCTTGTCAACAATTGCAGGGCAACCTAGCTTCATACACATACGGCATTTAGTACATTTATCCTGATTTATAGTTAAAACCGGGCCGAATTTAACGTGTTTTAAGAGGGCGCAAGGCCTTTGGGCAATTATTACCGAAAGCTCGTCGGCTGCAACTTCA
The DNA here is from genome assembly GCA_964391395.1 of uncultured Ruminiclostridium sp. Lineage (GTDB taxonomy): Bacteria > Bacillota > Clostridia > DSM-8532 > DSM-8532 > DTU059. The sequence continues at coordinate 16,146 of CAYMLJ010000004.1, forward strand.
TCTTTGACTATCTTCTCAAATTCTTTTAGATTAAAAGGATCACATACTTTTACCCTTTCCACACCAACAGCATTGCACAGCTTAATCAAATCAACCTGCTTTGTCGGCTCGCCCTTTATGTTAAAGCCGGTTGTCGGGTTGTGCTGGTGTCCTGTCATACCTGTAATGGAATTGTCCAGTATAATGACTGTCCCCTTACTATTGTTGTAGACCATATCAATCAAGCCGGTAATTCCTGAGTGAATAAACGTAGAATCACCTATTACAGCAACGGTCTTCTTACTTTGCTCCTCGCCCCTGGCTTTTTCCATACCCAAGGCTACTCCTATACTGGCACCCATACAAACGCAGGTATCAACCGATTCCAACGGAGCAAGAGCACCGAGGGTATAACACCCGATATCTCCGGAGACAGTTAATTTAAGCTTTTTTAATACATAATATGTAGCTCTGTGAGGACATCCGGCACATAACACCGGCGGTCTTCCAGGAACTTCATCCTGTATATCATTTAGCTTTTCAATAGTTTCTCCGAATATCTTTTCTTTAATTAATGTGGCACTATACTCTCCTATAACGGGGAGCTTATCCTTGCCTATTACCTTCAGACCCATTATGCGGCACTGATTCTCTATAAAAGGCTCAAGTTCTTCTATAACGTAGAGGGTTTCCACCTGGGATGCAAATTCTTTAATTAGCTTTTCCGGTAAAGGATAAACCATTCCAAGCTTAAGATATGACACATCTCCGAAGGCTTCTCTGGCGTATTGATAAGCAATACCGGCAGTGATTACCCCGATCTTCTTATCTCCCCATTCAATTTTATTTAGTGAAGAGTTTTCAGCATACTCTTTTAAGCTTGCCTTACGTTCCTCTACAGAAACATGTCTCCGCTTGGCCATTGCCGGCATCATTACGTATTTAGCCGGATTCTTAACATAGGGCTTCAATTCATGATTTTCTCTGTCCTGCAACTCAACAATACCCTGAGAGTGGGAAATTCTTGTGGTGAGTCTTACAATAACAGGAGCATCAAAATCCTCACTTATTTTAAATGCTTCCTTTGTAAAATTCTTGCATTCCTCACTGTCAGATGGCTCTAAAACAGGAACTTTCGCACCCCTTGCAATGATTCTCGTATCTTGCTCATTCTGCGAGCTGTGCATCCCCGGATCATCGGCTACAAAAACTACCAACCCCCCGTTTACACCGGTATATGAGGCTGTAAACAATGGATCAGCCGCTACATTAAGGCCAACATGCTTCATTGCACATGTGGCTCTTGCTCCGGCAAATGATGCTCCTATGGCTACCTCAAGGGCCACCTTCTCATTAGGTGCCCATTCGGAATAAATCTCATCATATTTTGCGATATTTTCTGTAATCTCGGTACTGGGCGTTCCCGGATAAGCTGTGGCTACCGTTACCCCCGCCTCATAGACACCGCGGGCTATTGCCTCGTTGCCTAATAAAAGTTTCTTCATAGTCGTCTCTCCTCGTATATAAAATCTAACTTTACCTCATTAAAGTGCTTATATAATTATACAGATAAATGCTTGTCAGAGCAAATCCGGTTTTTCCTATTTTTCATTACAATAGAGGTGCAATAATCCCATAAATAAATGAATATAGAAGTGGTATAAAAATCGCCGGAAGCATATTTCCGACCTTAAATTTTTTAATTTCCAAAAGATTAAAGCCAATGGCTAAGATAAGGACACTTCCCACCAAAGACATTTGTGAAACTACTATATCACTCAAGAGAGGTTTCAAAACACCGGCTAATGCAGTAATTGCCCCTTGATAAACTAATACCGATAAACTCGAAAAAACGACTCCTATTCCCAATGTGGCTGAAAACACAATTGCACTGATACCGTCAAGCATGGACTTAGCAAGAAGAATATCAATTTTGCCGTAAAGTCCGTCCTCCAAAGAGCCGACGATGGCCATAGCACCTACAACATAAACCAGACTTGCAGTTACAAAGCCTTTGGCAAAATTGGATTCCTTGCCTGCAAAGCGGTTTTGAAACCACTTTCCCATTCTGTCCAGCCCCTCCTCTATTTTAAGGGCTTCACCTATGAGGCTTCCTATCACAAGACACAATATCATTCCTGTTATGTAGTTCCTGTCAAGTTTTCCTTGTTCAGAGATTGTAAATACTCCCTGTAGAGTACCTGAAATTCCCACAATAATTACTGCAAGGCCAATAGCCTGCATGATAGTAGTTTTAAATCGTTCCGGGATGCCTTTTTTAAGAACAATTCCAAAAACCCCGCCTATAATTATTGCTATAGCATTTACTATGGTTCCTAATCCGTGCATGTTTGCTTGCTCCTTATTTAAGTTCAACTACCGTAACACCGGTGTCGCCTTCTCCGTAACTGCCCAAGCGGTACGCCGCCACATGAGCATGACCTTTAAAGTGAATATGAATGGCTTTTCTTAGTGTTCCGGTACCTTTTCCATGAATAATTGAGACCTCATGTAGTCCTGCTATAACTGCATCATCAATGTATTTGTCCACCCTGTCAATGGCTTCCTCAACATTGAGCCCCCGTAAATCCAGTTCAAGCTTTACAGCCGAGGATTTTACTCCTGCCACCCGAACCCTGTTTATTTTGTCAAGAGACTCCTTTTGCTCATCTACACGTTTAAGCTGTTTGGTATTGACTTTGACCTTCATTATACCCGCCTGTACCGTCACCTGTCCATCAGAATCAGGCTCATCAAGCACAGTCGCTTTTTGGTTGAGATTGAGCATTAATACAGTCTCTCCGGGTTTCAAATCCTTTGGAGCTTCAAGATATTCATGGGAAACAAATGACTCAACCAACCCGCCTTCTATATTATCCAAATTGCGAATCCCTGCTCTGGCTTCCTGAAGGCTCTTTTCATTATTCGCATCAATCCCTTGCTTATAAAGATCCTTTAATCGGTCCAGAAGCTCCTCCGATTCATATCTTGTATTCATTACTATTGCTCGGGCTTCTTCCTTTGCCTTGGCAATAATATTGCTTTTCTCTTTATTAATCCTGTCCTTTTCCTTTTTAGCTTCGATTTTTAAGCTTTCAATTTCCCGCTTAAGTATGGTCGCCGCATCTTTTTCCTTCTCGGCCTGTGTTCTGTTCTTCTCGATATCCGAAAGAACATCCTCAAACCGTATATTATCCTGTGATAGATGCTCCTTGGCTTTATGAATTGTATAGGCATCCAAACCCAGCTTTTGTGATATAGCAAAGGCATTACTTTTTCCCGGAACACCCACCAAAAGCCTGTAAGTTGGGCGAAGCGTTTCAACATCAAACTCACAGCATGCATTTTGGACATTTTCTGTTGTCATGGCGTAGATTTTCAGCTCACTGTAGTGAGTAGTTGCCATAGTGCAAATACCTCTTTTTGTAAGGCCTTCGAGAATAGCAATTGCCAATGCCGCTCCCTCTGTCGGGTCTGTTCCTGCCCCGAGTTCGTCGAATAAAACCAATGATTCTTCATCTGCTTCATTTAGAATAAGCACTATGTTTTTCATGTGAGACGAGAAAGTACTTAAGGATTGTTCTATGCTTTGTTCGTCGCCTATATCGGCATAAACGCTTCCAAACATACCAAATTCGCTGCCCTCTTTAGCGGGAATATGCAAACCGGCTTGAAGCATCAGCACAAACAGCCCTACCGTTTTAAGGGTGACTGTCTTACCTCCGGTGTTGGGCCCTGTAATTACTAATGTAGTGAACTCATTACCCAGCTCAATGTCGATTGGCACAACATTATGCTTGTCCAGGAGTGGGTGGCGGCCTTGCTTTATTTTTATTTGTCTTTTATTTGTAAGATGTGGGCAAATCCCGCTCATATCCCGGGATAACTTTGCCTTTGCAAACATGAAATCAAGCCTGGACAGTATTTCAACATTAATGCCAAGCTCAACTATGATTTCTGCTACTTTGGCTGATAGCTCCGCCAAAATCCGTTCAATTTCATGCTGTTCTTTTATTAGAAGCGCCTTAATATCGTTATTTGCTTCAACTATTGATAGCGGTTCTACAAACACAGTGGCTCCGGATGCTGACATGTCATGAATCAACCCGGGGACCTGGCTTTTATATTCCTGCTTTATTGGGATGACATAACGGTCGCCCCTTATCGTAACGACTGCATCCTGCATTATCTTTTTGTAATCGTTGGAACGAATAATGGATGACAGCTTATCTTTTATACCATCCTGCTTTTGTCTGATACTCTTTCTTATGGAGAACAGCTCAGGGCTGGCACGATCAGATATTTCTTCCTCATTTATTATTGCGTTGGATATGGCGTCCTCAACCTGCTTGAATCCTGTTATTTGGCGCCCTAGTTCCAAAGCTGTGTTACCTTCCCAATCGGCAGGCACATCATTAGTGAGAAATTGTTTGATAACCCTTGCACAACGCAGGACATCCCCAACCTTCAATAGCTCGGATATACTTAAAACTGACCCTATTTCAACACGTTTCAGAGCTCCCTTTATATCATGGATTCCACCAAAGGGAGCACCTCCTTTTCGCCATAAATATGCCGCTGCATCGCTGGTTTCCTTAAGTCTGTCTTGTACTTCATAAAAATCCGGAACGGGCTTCAAATCCTCAACATATGTTCTTCCCAGCTTTGATACCGTTCTTTCGCTGAGCATTTTCATAATTTTATCATATTCAAGAACACGTAATGCTCTATCGTTCATTAAAATCTCCTCTT
>CAYMLJ010000004.1:20976-36793 GCA_964391395.1 uncultured Ruminiclostridium sp.
ATTTTATCATATTCAAGAACACGTAATGCTCTATCGTTCATTAAAATCTCCTCTTAATTATAACTTGCGTATATTAAAGTTTACAGTAGTAGCTGACATTTGTCATCCTGAACGCAGTGAAGGATCTTGAAAATAAGTAAATGATTCTTCGGCCTGCAGCCTCAGAATGACCATTACAAAGCTGCGACCTTAAATGCCGCAGTCCGAAATAAGGTGATAGCAATCTATGGGATTAGGATTTTCGAACCTTTGGTGCAATTTTCTCAAAATAAAACCTTATCCATGCCGTAAACAATATATCATATATTGCAAATAACACTTGTAAAACAATACCCGCTATAATAACCATAGTGCCTTTAGTTAATGATGGCGGTATAAAAACCTTTGCTATACTCCAAGCGGGCCACAGAAAGAGATTAAAAGCTGCAAATTTCAGCAATATCTCAAGCCATGGCTTTCGCAGCGATTCAATATGAAATTTTAATATTGTATATATGCCAAAGAACAAAACATAAGGCAGTACATTGAGCTTTTCCGGAATAAGCAGGAGCCCTGAGGCACATGTTACCACATAAGCAGCCCAAGCCCACTTAACGCCGGCTTCCAGCATCACAACCGATAGGATAAATCCGGCCAAAACATAAAAACCTAATCTGCCCGTCGGAACAATTGATTCTAAGAATAACACTATAACAATAAATGCCGATAAAATCCCTGTCAGAGCAATTTTTCGCGTTTTATCCTTTGAGCTTTTATTTTGGTTTTTAATATCCGAACTGTTTTCCAAACAAAAAACCCCGTTCTAAATTATTGCCTAGCAACAGCCAATAAGATCTCCACCTAAGCATTCACAGCAGCTGTCGGCACACCAGAGATTAACACAAAGATTACACATATCCGGGCTTCTGTGATAGCTATTATTATAATAGTTATTCTGCCTGTATCCGGTAGATTGCTGATTAAGGTTATTCAACGCATTTCGGTATTCAAAATTGGCGGGATCCATATTTGCTGCCTTTTGAATGTTTGTATACCCTCTGTCATACCAACCTCTTCTCAAAAATATCAGACCTTGTAAATAGTGCCACGTAGCATTTCTATTCTTCATTCTATCTAATAATTTCTGTGCCTCGTTTAAATTGCCGCCATTAATATACATTCTTGCCCTGTTTTCAAGATCCGTTTCATTTCCATACTGATACTTAGTATTATATCCCGACTGTGATTGCGACTGAGACTGAGAACTTGATCTCTGTTGTTGTTGCTGCTGTTGATATTGTTGCCCATATGATCCTTTTGAAGCATTACTGTTATCATAAGACTGCTCATAATCCGGTCGATATTGATAATTGCCGCCGGCATTCTTCATAACCGTATCATAGGCCTCGTTTATCTCTCGCATTTTTTCGTCGGCCAAATCTGACAGGGGATTATTCTGATATCTGTCAGGATGATACTTCTTAGCTAGCTCACGATATGCACGCTTTATTTCATCGTAACTGGCACCTTCTTTTATCCCTAAAACCTTATAAGGATTCTTTTTCATTCTTTATACCTCTTTCTTGTAACACCTTATCTGTTTTAACAATTAACCCTGAATACAATATATTGTCGAGTATGCCATTATTCTTTTCAATAGCGAGAAGGGAATACGCTTTTTCTACTTCGCTAAGAGAATAAGTTAAAGTAAAATTTACCTTTTCTCTTATCGATTCCTTAAAAGCATTCACATCATCACCTTTAAAGTCATACTGAGTAACCAAGGGATTAAAGGAATTATGCTTCACGTCCTTCTCAATATCATCATAAGCATCCAAGATGTAAATCCAACGACCCAGGTTGTAGCCCATCCAGCCTAAGGCTTTTCTGTCATTTTCATCACCAATAATCTCACATTCAAAAATCTCGCGCATAATTGCAGCAAACTCTTCGGCAACCTCATCCACCGAATCGCATTCCTGTTTTTCAAGGTTAGAAAGAGCTTTTAAATGGTTTTCTATTGCTGAACATTTTTCGGGATGTCTCTTTTTTGCTTTTTTAAAGGCCCTCTTTAATGCTAAAGCCCCGGTTCCCCCCATTACATTCTTTTCATCGTTCCATTTATCCTTTAAATTATAATACATTAAAATAATATTCATGTCTGATGTATATTCAGCAAAATTATTAGAAAATATAATAAAACGTTTTTTTAATGGATGGGCAATACATCTTTGCCTTTTCCCGCCAATGGGAAGAGAGTTCATTGAGTCTAAAAGAACATAGAGAAATGCAAGGTCATAATTGAGCGTGAGTCGTGAAACCTGACCGTAACAACGCCCAAGAGTCTTACACAAGCTGCAGTAATATCCCCGAAACACGTCATATTCACGCATTTTCAGTTCCGGCTTATCCGGTTCAACATAACCAAACATGAAGCAACCTCAATTCACCTTAGGTGGTTCTTCGAGCTTTTTTTCTTCTTTAATCTTCTCAAAGCTAATACCCTGAACATGAATATTTATGGAAGCGACATTCATTCCTGTCATGCTTTCAATCGAGGACTTAACACGCTCCTGTATTCTCCATGCTACATCCGGTATACGGGTTCCGTATTCTACCAAGATATAAAAATCAATGGTTACATCATTATCATCAATTTCTACCTTAACGCCTTTGGTAGGATTTTTACGGCCCAAAACAGAGGAAATATTCTCAGATAGATTTGCGTTCATACCTGCCACACCCTCAATTTCGCTGGCAACGGTGTGCGCTATAACTGTAATTACATCGGCACTGATCTTTATCTCGCCAATATTTTCCTGTTCTAAAACATCAATGTTTTTCTCAGGCATATCTGAATACCTCCTATTTCCTCTTTTTAATAAGAACAGATCAATTAAATAATTTACAATATTATATCATTTAGTTCTGTTTCAATGCAACTTTGCCATAAAAGCTGAATAAGTATTCTATATATCAATAGTATTCACAGGAAAAGTATGAAGAATAAAAACTTTAACATTAAACAAATAATTATTTATATGTTTCCTTTTTTAGCTATCATCCTATGTCTGTTCGCAAAAGAGACCTCACAGGTCGCAAGAAACGCAATTTATCTTTGCCTAGATATTGTAATTCCGTCTTTGTTTCCCTTTTTCGTATTGTCCAAGATTATCATTCCGTATATTTCGCTTTTCCCATGCCCAAAATTTTTGAAAAGATTAATTGAAAGGGTTTTTTATCTGCCCTATTATACGATATTTGTTATTCTGCTTGGGTTTATGAGTGGTTATCCCAGCGGTGCCAAAATGGCCCGTGATATGTTCGATCAGGAACTTCTTAATAGCAGGCAAACAGCTAAACTTCTTCCTATAGCCAATAACTGCAGTCCTCTTTTCATTGTAGGAACAATAGGTGCCGGTTTATTCAAAAGTATCAAGTTGGGAGTTTTTTTACTTTTAATACACTGGGTTTCGGGATTAATAGCCGCACTAATAACCGGAAAGCTGGCAAATTCTTTAGATTCCGGCAGAAAGGACAATAATTATTCTGCACAAAAAGGCAGAGGGTATAATCAGGAATATATAAAAAGGGATGCAAATACTACAAGCCTCTCTGCTCTACTCCCCGCATCAATTGAGGAGGCTGCGATATTATGCATAAAGGTTTCAGGATATATTGTGTTTTTTGCTGTTATTTCTGAGCTGTTATCACTTTTAGGAGTGTTTTTAATATTGGGCCGATGCTTTAGCTTATTATTCACAGGAGGCTCCCAGACCGCAGCCTATTCCGAGTTCTTAACTTCCCTGTTAAAAGGATTCATGGAAATAACATCCGGGGCACAGGCCATTTATAGTCTTAAAAGCATTCAGCTCAATGTTCAGTTGGCTGCTGTATCAATCATTTTTGGGTTTGCAGGATTCTCTGTTCATACTCAAGTAATGGGAATAATGAAGGGCACCGGCTGTAAATATAGGTTTTTCTTTTTTGGAAAGTTACTGCACGGTATTATAGCCGGAATCTCGGCTTTCTTGGTAATAAATATTATGCCCATGTCAATCCACGCATCAGATACGGAAGCTGTATCCGGTATTGATTTTTTGTGGACCCGACCTGTAATATTATTAGTTATAATGTTATCCCTAATTATAAAACCACATCGACCATCAATGGTAAAGAAAAAAGGTTAAAATACCCATAAAAATTAATATTGTTTAATTGAAATAATATAAGCTGTATATGGTTATTATAAGATGATTTCAATATTTAATAGCCACTAAAATTGACACCAAACATAAAATATGTTACCGTTTAATATATTATGATGTATTTATAGGGAGTTTTTGATGAGTACACTGAAGGATGTAGCAGAAAAAAGCGGGGTAACAGTTACTACTGTGTCAAGAATGTTAAATGGCAGAGGGTATGTTAGCGATAAAACTAAAAAGAAAATAAAACAGGCAATGAAAGAATTAAACTACCAGCCTAATGCATTAGCACGTGCTCTTTCTCTAAAAAAAAGTGACTTCATTGGTTTGATAGTTCCTTCAGCGAGCCACATGTTTTTCTGTAAAATAATAGATTATGTTGAGCATTTTGTTTCAAAGAATGGGTATAAACTACTTCTTTGTAATTCAAATCTTGAACCAAAAAAAGAAATAGAATACTTTAATATGTTAAACGCTAACAAAGTAGCAGGTGTAATCATAGCGAGCCGTACACAGAACATAGATAAAAACATTGCGATAGATGCTCCCGTTATTTCAATTGACCGTATTATATCTCCAACAATTCCATCTATATGCTCTGATAACTATCAAGGTGGTGTTCTTGCTGCAGAACACCTTATTGCTAAGGGATGTAAAAAGCTTGTTCATATTAGCGGAAGCACTAACCTTAATATGGATGGTAACAAGCGTTATTATGGTTTTAAAGAAGTGTGTGAAAAAAAGGGGATTCCCTATGTTGTTATAGATGCGACAGAGGAGCAATTCCTTTCAATGCATTACGAAACTATTATAAATATGATATTTGATAACCATCCTGATGTTGATGGTATCTTTACTTCAAACGATATCATCGCCGCACAGGTGATAGGAATATGCAACAAAAGAGGGATAAAAATTCCCGATCAAATTAAAATAGTTGGATATGACAATATTGATCTGTGTACGTTATGTAGTCCGACAATTACAACAATACACCAATCTGTAAAAGAAATATGTCAGTATGCTGTTGAAAGTATTATTTTTAAGACAGACAATAAAACCATTCCATCGAGTGTAGCCTTCCCAGTTACTCTTATTGAAAGGGAGACAACATAATCCATGTAATAGGTACACATAAACAATAAGCGCTTAGAAGTAAGCGCTTTAAAACTTTTAAGATAAATATTAATTATAATTTGTTAATAGATTTATAAAATGCGAGTATATGTAAGCGTTAGAAATATGCAACCTATATTGTTGTCTGCCTATTTTATTGCACCCTGCACAACACCTTTTATTATTTGCTTTTGTGCAAATACATATGCGATAAGCACAGGCAAAATGGTTAACACAACACCAGCCATCAAGGGAGCATAGTCAACACTGTATGATTGGAAAAAGCTGTAGGTCGATAAAGGCAGGGTTCGCTGTGCCGGCGAAAGTAAGACAAGGCTGGGTAGCAGGTAGTCATTCCAAATCCATAATATATCGAGTATCAATACTGTCACCATAACCGGTGTAAGTAATGGAAGCACAATTTTAAAGAATGATTGTATCCTATTACCTCCGTCAATTAAGGCAGCCTCTTCCATTTCAATTGGTATATTCTTAATAAACCCATGAAAAATGAAAACAGCAAAAGCTTGTCCGAAACCTATATACATTAATATTAGGATCCATTTATTATTCAATAATTTCATATTTCCATAAATGCTTACAAGTGGTATCATTACAGCTTGGAAAGGAACGATCATGGAGGCTACTAATACTGCAAATATTACTTTGTTGATTTTCCATTTAATCCTAACAAGAAAATACGCAGCCATTGAAGCTGTTAAAATAATCAAAGCGACACTAATAAATGTTATAGTTAAACTGTTTACAAAGCCATCAAGAAAATTCATTTTTTTGAAGGCATCTGCATAATTACTGAAATCTATTTTACCTGGCAGCGAAAAAGGGCTTTCAATAAACTGTTGCGTCGTTTTGAAAGAATTATTTATCATCAAATAAAATGGTATAATGAAAAGAATCAATAAAATATATGTAAAAAAATACTTCAATAATACCCTTATTTTGTTTCCAATCATGCTTCCACCTCATACTTTTTTGTCAATAGAACCTGAGACACAGTCACTATTGCAACAACAATAAATAAAACGATCGCCTCTGCTTGCCCAGTAGCATATTGATTTGCTTGGAATGCTTTTTGATATATATGCATCGATGCAAGACGGGTGGATCCATACGGAGCACCATTTGTTAGCGCTAGGTTAAGGTCGTAAGCCATAAAGCCTCTTGAAATAGTAATAAAAAAACAAATAATAAATGAAGGTACCATCGAAGGTATCGTTATTCTTAAAAGCTTTTTAATACCTTTTGCTCCATCAATTTCAGATGCTTCCAGAATTTCTTTTGGTATGCCAACAAACCCTGCGATATAGATCATCATGAGATATCCGGCATATTGCCATACTGTTACAATAATCATGGCGAGAATGGCCCGGTCGGGATGAGTCAAAAGCGAAGTCATCAAGGGTTCGAACTCTAAAGAATTTCCTATCTGTGTAATAACATTGGCAAAGATAAATTTCCAAATATATCCCAATATAATACCACCTATTAAATTAGGGGTGAAAAATCCACTTCGTAAAAAGTTTTGAGTCTTGATATTACTAGTTAATATATAAGCTAAAATAAACGCTAATATATTGCAGAAAATAGTTGAATAAAATACATACCCTAATGTTTTTATAAATTGAGCTAAGAACTCTTTGTCGGAAAATATAGCAATGTAGTTGTAAAAACCCACAAAATCCTTTGTTCCTTTAATTGGATTGTAGTTGGTAAATGTTAATAAAACACCATACAAAAACGGTATCAATAAGACACAAGTAAATGTAAGGAGGCTTGGGCCCATGAAAGTAATGAATATTCCTGCATCATTAAGTGCTTTTTTCTTTGATTTCATTGTTGCTCTCCTGTAAGATTAGCATATTATTGGGTGGATAATGTTTATTTACCACTATCCACCCAATATTAAAACAATTCTTTAATTAACAGATTTCCAATAGTCGTTAATTCCTTGAGCCAATTCTTGTCTATCTATTGCATTTGCAATATACTTAAGCATTAAGTTACCTGTTTCTGTCCATGCATCGCCGGATATATACGAGAAACAACCAAGGTTGATAGTTTTTCCCCGTCTGGAATAGTCTGCAATAGCCGAAGTCATCGAATTATATTCCACATCTGTTCTAACATTTTTATAAGGCATGAAGAAACCTGCGTCAATAAAGAATTGCTGTCCTTCAGGTTCACTAAGCATCCAACCTAGAGCATCTAGTGCTGCCTGGGACTGTTCCGGTGTATTTTGAGATTTGTCTATAACTTGGAATTTAGGTAATACCATTACAACCTCTGAATTACCATACTTAGAAGGATCGTTACTCCAAGGTACCGGAATAAAACCATATTCCTGGTCCACATTTTCTAACGTAACCATTGAAGTCCATGCCCAGTCACCCATGAAGAAAGTTGCGCATTTTCCTTCACCAAATGCAAGAATATCTTTATTGAAATCTCCTACCAGCGGATCTGCCTTATTATAGTTGTGCTTTGCAAGTAGGTCCATGGTATCCATATAACCCTGGAATATTTCATTATCTTCAATTTTTGCAGTCCCTGCTTTTATCTTATCTATGAATCCTGTTCCATCAGTAGTTGCAGGACCCTGTACCGCATAGCTAAGTGTTAGATAATGACCGCCCACCGACCAATTTGCTCCATGTAACATTGTTGCAGGCACGCCGGCTGCTTCAATTTTCTCAAAAAATGCCTTTAAAGCATCTCTTGTATTAATTGTTGTGGGATCAAACGCACCGTTATATATATTGTCAACTACTCTTTTATTGTATAACAGGCCATAGCCTTGAACACTCCAGGGAGCGCCTAGAATCTTGCCACCAAATGTTCCTCCCTCAATGGCTCCGTCACTAGCGTGACTCAGCCATGGTGCATTTTCTAATGTCATCTCTAATAATCTATCCTCGTATTCTATTACGTTAGCTGGATCAATGTTCATAAATGTAGGCCCATTGCCCGATGCGAAAAGTGATTGTAGTTTTTCTTGCTGCCCTTCTCCAATGCCTGTGGGTATTAATTCAATAGTCACATTTGGATTAAGCTCATTGTATCTTACAAACATCTTTTCAAACATTGTGTTAACCTCTGCTGAAGTATTAAAGTATGTAAGCTTAATAGGTTTTTCCTTGTCATCAGGCGTTGCCGGATTTGAACTTGACGGTTTAACACTTGAGCTTGGGTCTGTTACGACAGGCGCTTGTCCACACGCTGTAAATAACACGCTAATCATAACTAATACAAGAACCATTGCCAATAGTACGCGTTTCATAGTTTTCCTCCTAAATTAAATATATATTTGTGCCGACCTGAACTAAAATTTATTTGGCACAATTTGATATTACTCTAAAATTATAATGATGTCAACCATTTGACATATTTTTTATTCTTTTCTTCTATTATTGGGCCAATCACATTGATTATTACAGTGTTTATACGCAGTTAAATAGCTGTCAATCGTCTGACAAATATTAGACTTGTTTTGATAGTATATTCTGTTGGTATTCCATTAATAAACCGGTAGTGGAAATCTACTCACAGGTTTTCTAACATTTGTTTTTTTCGTTTTACACCCTCATTATTAAAGTCAATCGACTTTGAATTTGCTTATAGCTTCAATAAGGTTACGTGCTGCATTTTTTAATTGCTGTGCATGCTGAGTAAGTTCTTCAGTAAATGCGAGCTGTTCTTCTGTAGATGCGCTTAATTCCTGCGATGAACAAGCAGTAAGCTCCGAAACAGTGGAGATTTTTTTAATTGCTCCCAGAGTCTGCACTTTATACTTATCCATATCTAAAATTGCACTTATAGTATTTTCAACTTTTCCGCCTAATTTCTCCATTGAGTTATAAATGCAATTAAACACTTCAATTGAATTCTGAAGTGATTTATTTTGTAATTTCAGCATTTCATCAGAGATTTCAGCCCTTTTTACTGCATGATTCGTCTGGTTTTGGGTATCTGTGATAATAGATTTAATTTCATTTGTAGCATTTAAAGATTGCTCGGCCAATTTTTTTACTTCATTTGCCACTACAGCGAAGCCCCTTCCGGCTTCACCCGCTCGTGCTGCCTCTATTGCCGCATTAAGAGCTAAAAGATTTGTCTGATCAGTAATATCACTGATAACTTTAACAATCCTTCCTATCGATTGGGAGTTATTATCCATCAATTTAATGTCTTCAATTATTGCGTTTGTAATTGTTGTTGCTTCATTTGCTATCTGGTCAAGCTCAGAAACAGATTGAAGGCCTTTCTGGGTAAGATTTATCGCTTCTTTTGAAAAAGATTCTATAGCATTTGAATTTTCAGCAACTATATTTATCTTTTGCGCTAATTCATTCATTATCTCAGCGCTTTGTTCAGCGTCTTCGGCCTGGGATGAGGCGCCTATTGATATCTCCTGTATTGATTTAGTAATATCTGAAGATATGGATGAAACCTCCCCAGAAGAAAGAGCTAAGGTAGAGGCAGCTGTGTCAACTGATGTAGCTATTATTGAAGCTTGTATGATCAAGGCTCTCATGTTTGCAATCATAGAACTAATGCTCTTTGTTAATATTCCCAGCTCATCACTACGCTTTGATTTTGGATCGACCGTAAGATTGCCCGTTGCTGCTTTACCTGCAACTTTTATGATTTGATTGATTGTTCGTCCCATACTGTTAGATATAAATATACCTATTAATACAGATATAGTTATAGCTAAAATTGTTAAAATAATCGTATTGCTCTTTATTCTATTTGATGCTTCATAAAGCTCAGCCGTAGATATTAAACCTATTAACACAAAGCCGGTATTGTCTATTTTGCTAAACTCCATCAAATACTCTGTCCCTTGATACATAATCTTCTTATTTCCGCTCACCTTCTCAGAGCTTGTTATTTCTTGATAAAAAGCTTCTAAAGTTATACTTTGGACTTCTTCTCTATTCTCATCGGGTAACTCTGTGGCAAACGTGTTTTTTGTCAAGTCAATTTTATCAGGGCTGACCAAGTGTAATTCTAGATTTTCCCCCAAAGAGACTTGATTAACTAGATTTTGTATCACATCCTTTCTGACATCAATTATTAATATACCTTTTTCTTCATCTGTAGTAATGCTATTAACAACACGTATCAAACTCATCGAGTAATTAGGATTTTCAGGGTTTGCATCGATACTTGAATGATTTGCATACCATATTGGTTTGGGATTACTTTCAAATACCTTTAAGTAATGCTCATCATTTTTAAGATATTCAGTAGTTAGGCTTTCATTTTTTAAAAAGCCTTTGTCTCCCATTACATTACTTTTGTTCCCGACAAAGTATATATTTGAGATTAATTTATTAGATATTACCAGTGAATTAATATATGCATCTGCACCTTTTCGTAGAGAATAATACTCATACTGATCTGTTCCATTGTAATTTAAATAATCTTGAAGAACATTATTTGACATTATTTGTATTGACAAATCTTCTACATTTGTCATGGCTAAGCCCAGATAATTATTGATCTGAGTTAGGGTCGAAATAGAGCTATCAACTGCAACCTCCTTTAAAGCATCCCTAGAATTATAGAAAGATAGACTCCCCAAAATAAACGTCGGGATAATACTAACTATAAAAGCTGCAATTAGTTTAGTCCTTATCCTCCTGAATTTAATGCGGGTGAAAAAACGCAAGGCTGCTTTGAAGCCTTTAACGGGTAATAAAAAAATCTTTTTAACAACATCTTTTCTCATAAAGTTTACCCTCTTTTACATAATATGTGCCACGCTAGAAAATTCATTCGATGGCTTGTTTACCGTATAACCAAACCAAAGCCTTATAATTTATTCTTTCAATTTTAAGGGTTTTCCAAATATGATTATTCGTTAAGAGCTCTCGCCATAGCCCTTACATATTCATCCCTAGCTTGTCTGCTAATTTTTGTATCGTTTGAATACGCATCAAAGCCATGAAAACATCCGGGGTAAAGATGAAATTCCACCGGTATACCTGATTGAGCCAACCGGGTAATATAGGTTATTGTTTCATCTCTGAAAGGATCTAATTGCCCTACACAGGTATAAGTAGGCGGAAGTTCTGATAGATCTATAGCACGAGCAGCGGCAGCATACTGAGGAACATCGTTTGGGCCGATTTCACCCAAATACATTTTCCAAGCAATCGCATTTGACTCTCTATTCCATGCATTCGGTAAAAACTCCTCGGTTATTTCTTGGCTAGAAAAGGTATCATTGCGGTCATCAATCATAGGATACAAAGGCATTTGAAAAATGATTTCAGGTCCACCTCTGTCACGCGCCAGCAAAGCAAGGGCTGCAGTCAAGCCTCCCCCGGCACTGGGTCCGGCTATAGCAATTTTAGAAGTATCTATTTTCAAAGTATCAGCATTATCAACCATCCACTTTAATCCTGAATAGCAATCCTCTATGGCAGCGGGGTATGGGTGCTCTGGTGCAAGTCGATAATCTAATGATACTACAACACAATTGGCATCAAGAACAAACTTTTCACATATACCATCATCTACATCGGGGTGCCCCATCACATACCCTCCCCCATGTATCCAAAATACAGCAGGCAAGTGTTTGTCTCCCCTATCCTTTTTTTCATAAATTTTAACTAGTAATTCTGATTCGGGCCCCTTTATGCTATCAATAGTAGTTAATATAAGGGGAGATTTTTTAATGGCAGGAGCAGGAAGATTTCTAAAACAATTAAGATCTTCTTTCAAATTTATCCTGGGCGAATTCATTAGCATAGGCCTTAATTCGGGTAATATATCATCATATCTCATCGTTAAGACTCCTTATTAAAATTTTTTATTCTTACTATTACTCGAACAATTATTCTGAGTTGAATCGATAGAAAGTTTTTCCTTCATTATCAATGCCTTTAATAGTAAAGTTGTAATTTTTAAGATTGGCTATCAGAAGCGCCTCGCAACCATTGTTTTTCCAGCATAATTTTAGCATATAAGGTTCAGAATCCAGAATTTTTAATTCGGCGCCGAAGCCAAAAGCAGGAAAGATATTTCTGAATTTTAAAAGATAGAGTTGCTGAAGGACAATATCCTTTTTAAGACCATTTTTTATTTGTTCCGCTGTAAGGTTGGTACGATTAATCTCCTTGTGTCCACCCTGTCCGGCTTTTTGAACAGCGCTGTAATCATTTTTTCCGGCAAAAAGGTCAAGATACCATACTTGAGGCTTTCCTGGCATAAATATCTGGATTGCCCTGGCAAGTAAGAGTTTCCTGTCGTCCTCACCCAATGCACTATAATAAGTAGCATTAACCTGATAATAAAGATTTTTTTCACCATGAATATCTTTTACGTACCCGCCCCTATCCACAACAGTTTTAATCAAATTTTCAATTTGATCATCAGGTATGAGTCCTTTTAAATCCAGTAACGGAATACCGTCATGGCAACCAAGCATATTTACAACTTTAAATTTCTTTTCTTGAATTTCGGTAACCCATTTAATTAAATACTCATTATTATTTCTTTCAAGTACATCAATAATCAAACCGGGTAAAAAGAAGTCATATATTATATAACCTTTTTGTGCAAGCTTTTCGTGTGTTTTATCTTCGTATTTCGAATGTATTTCAGGCAACAGTGTTTGATTGTATTTGTTGGCTAATACCTTAATACGTTCAAGGATGTCCCATGTTTCTGGATCATTCAAAAAGTTTTTTAATCCGGGTTCTTTCGACCCATACGCAAAAGCATCAAGTCTTATTATCTCTGCCCCGTATTCGAAAAGCTTTTTCAATGTTTCCTCATAAAATTCCCAAACTAATGGAGATTTAATATTAAGGTCCATCTGTCCCAGATATTTGCGCCTAGATTCAAGCAATTTAATAACATTCTCTCTATAACGTACGAATTTTCCTAATTTTATTTCTGAGGGTTTTTCCCCTTCTTCCAGTGACTTATTTATTAGTTCTGCCAACATAACTGCAGAAGTGTATTGAATATCCATATTTCTGATGAGATCCTGAGCGTCAACCTTTTCATACTTTATTTCCTGATAGAAGGTATTCCAGTAAGGAACTTTTTTACCGTCTGGCAAACGAACATCAAGTATGGGAAGCCCGGGTTTCCTGAAAAACATATTCTTGATATACTCGGCATCAGGCTGTATATAGCCTTCTCCCGTCATCTGGCCATAACCTTCCCAAAATTCATTCCAATTAATAAAAAAATCCTTGTATTTTGAATTTTCACCTTTGTTTAAGATGTCTTGGAACTGTTTTGATAGTACAGATGAATGATTTAAGACAATATCAAGCTTAAGCGCCATTCCAATTTTCTTTAGTTCTTTCAGGTCCTCTAAAGAAGCATAGTTTTCATTTAATTCATAATCAATAACTGAAAAACCACGGTCTAAATCAGTATTGTAAATACTTGGTAATATGTAAAAAGAATCAAAGGTATTTTCTAGCTCGGGTGTTTTTAGAAGTCTTATAATATCTTCCAGCTTTTCTCCTATACTAT
This sequence comes from uncultured Ruminiclostridium sp., assembly GCA_964391395.1. Classification (GTDB taxonomy): domain Bacteria; phylum Bacillota; class Clostridia; order DSM-8532; family DSM-8532; genus DTU059. The sequence goes on from CAYMLJ010000004.1 coordinate 34,803, forward strand.
CCGGATATGCATTTATCATAGGGCCAGATCTTATAAGAGATTTCTCCTGAATCTTATCTTTAATATTCATTATTAGACTCCTCACTCCCTTGCTGCATCATTATTCTGACGTAATGCTTGTACGATAATATTTCGCCATCCTGTGATATAATCAGTTTAGCCCTCGATGCCTGCGACATTAATAGTTCTTGTTCTAAACCAAGCACTGTAGTTGTAAATGAACTATCAACCCCTTTGTCTCGATTTCGGGCTTTTCTATGGGCAAGGGTTTCTTGAGGGGTACTACTGAGAAGAATTGGGATGTCTACCCCCTGAAGGTTATGATTGTTTCCATGGGTCCACTCAATTATCATTATGTTTTTGTCGCTAAAATCCAGCAAATCATACCATAATTCTGTTTCTTCTCTTCCCATACGTTTAAGATATATTTTAGACTCTCCGCTTTTGAACATGTTAATGATAGAAATAAGCTCGTTATAATTAATTTCATTATTAGTTCCAAGATAATGCCTAAGTCCGTTCTTACCAGCATTCTGATAGACTGAAAGCCATGGATAACTTTTAATAAAATCGGGGTTTGTATCATTTCCGCTTTCTTGTAGCTCTTTTAGTTTATTTCGCAACTCAACAGAATAATCATCATTAGATATCAGCCCATTAATTCCATTTTGTCTGTAGATTCTTAATCTCTCAGCATCATTATATTTTGGTATCCTATGAATATAATTATCTCCTGATAGGGTATAGCTTCCTAATTCAATTTGATTTAGAAAATATGAAAGTAAGGATGCCGTCTCTGATTTCCCTGCGCCTGATCCTCCATATACAGCTATAACTGCACGATGGAATGGATTCTTTTTAAGGACCGGCATGATTAGATCAAGCATTTTAGGAAAAATTAATTGTGCCTTTTGAATATGTTTGAGGCCTATATTAATAATATCGCCAGGCATATCTCCTTTTGGTATTCTATTCATTTCTTGAATGCTTTGGGGAGTCCAAGAGGTTTTTTGAGATATTTTCTCTAAAATATTATTGTTTTTATTAATCAAAATGTCACTCATCAAGCGCCTCCATACTAACATAATTATTTGTCTTATTTTATATTATAAGAAACTAATAGATAAATGTCAACCGTGTGACATTTAATTAAAGCTAAAACTCCTTCCACCTATTAAAATAGTATGAATCTATTATTGTACATAACAGAAAAATATAACTATTGATTCTTTTATTCGAGGCTATTAACATGAAATATACAGTAAAAAAAACAAGAAAATATTTTACAGCTTCTAAAACAAACATTATGTCAATCGATTGATGGTGTGCAAGCGTAAAAATATATATCCTCTGAACCTCATGCATATTTCTTTTTTATCGAATTGAAAAATTAGCCCCCTGATATTTCGGCGAGGGCTTGGTAGGTTAATTATTAGCTATACAAGCTATATTAATAATCAAATGCATGGTACTCATAAAAAGGGATAGCAATTTGTTATCCCCATAAATAAATCTTTTAAAGATTGCCGATGGATGAGGTTCTAATCTATTTCAATTCCTGGCGGTTTAGTTTAATCACATCCAGAGTATCTTCAAGAATTTCTTCAACCTTGTTTAGAATGCCATCAGCATATTCTCTGGTTCCCAACCGAATCTCTCTTGCATTCTTCTTTGTGTTTGAGATAATGACCTCGGCCTGTTCATATGCTTTTTTAGTGATCTCATTTTCATCTACTAAAGCCGCAATACGAGATTCAGCATTCTTGATGATATTCTCTGCCTCTTGCTGGGCTTCGGCCATTATGCGCAGTTTTTCATCTGCAATGCGCTTTGCCGCTTTAATATCGTCAGGAAGCTTAAGACGTATCTCCTGAACTAATTCTAATATAGACTCTCTATCTAAAAGACATTTTCCGCCTGAAAGCGGGATATTTACTCCGTTATCTACGATATCTTCAAGCTGTTCTAAAAGATCCAGTAATTCCATGGTA
>CAYMLJ010000005.1:0-13654 GCA_964391395.1 uncultured Ruminiclostridium sp.
CCCTTTGAGCCTATCACCCTATGACAGGGGATGATAATGGATATCGGATTGCGATTATTGGCCATACCGACGGCACGGCATGCCTTGGATTTTCCGATTTGGACTGCAATATCTTTATAGCTCCTTGTTTCTCCATATGGTATTGTTTTAAGGGCATCCCAAACCCTCTGTTGAAAGGGTGTTCCTTTTGTGAAAATAGGTAAATCAAAATTCTTTCTAGTTCCTTGAAAATACTCATCAAGCTGCTTTGATGCTTTCTTTATTAAAGGTGTCTCCCATAATTCGGTATCAATCGGATCAATTTCAGTACCGAAGAAAATATCTGTAATTGCGCCATTATCTTCTCCTATGCCTATCTTTCCGATTTCTTTTTCATAAAAAAATACCATTTTCAAGGGAATCCCTCCATCCACATAGTAAAATCAGTATTTCCAGAATAACACACAAGTAATATCATCTCAATTAAAATGACCTAAAGCTGTATTAAAACCAATGAAGACCAATGGGGACGGTCCCTGCGGTTTGAATCATGAAATCGGTTCTATTGGTTTGTTTAACTAACAAACCGAAGGAACTGTCCCCTTGGTTTCAAAAGAAAGATATTCAAAATATTGCCTATCTTATTTAATTCAGTTACAATAATACAATACGGAGGGAAAGTTATGATTAATAACGGAATAACGGCGCCCAGAGGATTTTTGGCATCGGGTGTTGCCTGTGGATTAAAAAAGAATGGCAATAAAGATTTGGCTATGATTATCTCGAAAAATGATGCCATTGCAGCGGGGATTTTTACTACAAATGTAGTAAAAGGTCATTCTCTTATGTGGACTAAAAGTAAAATAAAAGACCGTTATGTGAGAGCTATGGTCATAAACAGTGGCTGTGCCAATGCATGTTTAGGTGCAAGAGGGGATAATGATGCGGCAGATATGGCCTTTTACGCCTCTTCATTAATAAAATGCGAGCCTGAACAAGTTCTGTTAGGATCTACCGGGGTTATCGGTTTTCCCCTTAATATGGATAAAATAAAGTACGGAATTAATGTTGCCTTTGATTCCTTGTCAAATCAAGGCGGCCTTCTTGCAGCACAAGCAATAATGACCACCGATACTTTTTCCAAAGAAGCATCAAAATCCTTTGAAATAGGTGGTACGACAATTACTATAGGCGGTATGTGTAAGGGCTCGGGAATGATTCATCCAAATATGGCAACAATGATTTCCCTTATTACAACTGATGCAGCCATATCTGGAGAAATGCTGGATAAGGCTTTAAGGTATGTTGCCGATAAGTCTTTTAACCGTATTTCTATAGACGGTGATACCAGCGTTTGTGATCAACTGGTAATTATGGCAAACGGCCAAGGAGAAAATACTCTCATCAGTTCAGAGAATTCAGACTATGAAGCCTTTGTCTCAGCTTTGCTGGAGGTTTCAATAAGTCTCTCGAAAATGCTTGCCAAGGACGGAGAAGGCGCTACTAAACTTATTGAAATAAGAGCAGAAGGTTGTGAGGACATTGAATCGGCACATCTTATCCTTAATGCTATAGCAAAGTCTCCTTTGGTAAAGACTGCTTTTTTTGGGCAGGATGCCAACTGGGGTAGAATATTTACCGCTGCGGGTTACTCTGGTGCCAGTTTTGATCCTAATTTAGTTGATATTTATCTGGGTGATTTAATGGTATGCAACAACGGTACCGGGCTTAGCTTTGATGAAGAAAGAGCTTCAGAGATTTTAAAAAAAGATGAAATAATCGTAACCCTTGATTTTAATAGTGGTAAAATTAATGATAGAATATGGACATGTGATTTTTCTTTTGATTATGTAAAAATAAATGGTTCTTATAGAAGCTAAAACATTTGTTAAACTGAAAATATTATGGGTAAAACTAAAATAGTATTAAATTGGAGGGATTTTCATGGCCATTCAGCAGCTTGTTAAGTTTTATATTGCAGATGAAGCCTTTGGCATAGGTATTAAACAAATTTTCCAAATTTTAAAACCTCAGGAGGTATTCAAGGTTCCTAATACTCCACCTTTTATTGAAGGGCTGATAAACCTCCGCGGTAAGGTTATGACAGTATTTAATTTAAGAAAACGTTTTAATATGCCTGATAAGGAAAATGATGAAGATACAAAAATTTTAGTAATCAGAATGGATGAGTATCTTTTAGGATTCACTGTAGACAGTGTTTCCGAAATTGTACGGGTCCAGGATGAAGACATAGTCGAGACACCTCCAACCTTAACAAATTTTGATAAGCGGTTTTTATCGGGTGTAGCCAAGGTAGAAGAAAAGCTGATTCTTCTTTTGAATCTGGAAAAGATTTTGACACCGGACGAAGAGAATCAGGTTAAAGAAATCGTCGAGGAAAACGAAGCACAGTTAATCGGTTAAAAAGAATAATGCCACTTAAAAAGGGACTGTTTCGAAAACAGTCCCTTTTGTTAATTTCTTACTTTGGCTACACGGACAAGATTTCTGCCCGCCCGTTTTGCCTCGTAAAGCGCATCGTCTGCCGTGCTTATCAACTCTTGGGATTTTCCAGCTGTCTCTGGATAAGTCGATACCCCTATGCTTATAGTAATTGATGTCGAGACAACCCTGTCGGTAATGTTAAGCTGAGAAACACCTATTCTAAGGTCCTCAGCTTTTTCTTTGGCTTGTTCCAAAGTGGTATACGGCATTAAAATTACAAACTCTTCTCCGCCATATCTGGCAAAAACATCTTCTTTTCTGAGTGTTTTCATAATAAAGGCAGAGAGGCTTTTAAGAACCAGATCCCCGAACAGGTGACCATATGTATCGTTAAACTTCTTAAAATGGTCGATATCTAATATTATAAAAGATAAATCATGTCCCTTTTCTTGGGCTTTTTTATATTCTTCCTGAAGCTTATCGTTGAAAAACAAACGGTTATATGCTCCGGTAAGTCCGTCCAGAGTAGCCAAGTCATGCATTTGCTGATATAATCTTGCATTTTCTATGGCAATACTGACCTGTTGAGATATAACCTCCAATAGCCTCATATTCTCATTATCAAACGCATCTTTAAGGCTATGTTCAATTAATACAATGCCTAAGGCTCTACCTTTTGCCAATAAAGGCACACAAATCATAGCTTCTATATTACGCCCTTTTGTAAAAGGATAATCTTCTTCATTCACTGCGTTATCAATCATTGAATGGCCTTCTTCTGTAGAAGGTTTCAGAATATCACAGTTTATATAATCTGAAACAATTGCTAAATCCTTTTTATCAAAAATACTTGACACCTGAACCTTAAGCTTGTTCTGCGGTCCATAGCACAGCGCTATTGTTGAGTGGGAAACACCCATAACACCTATAATAACATCATTAACAAACTTTAATAGCTCATTCATGTCAAAAATAGAGGTAATGGCTTGTGATATTTGTTGTAGTGTATAGAACTCTGCCAGACTTGATGTTAGCTTGTTATTTGCCTCTTCAAGCTGATTATTCGACTCTATCTGCCTATCATAATGGCTCTGAATCTCTTTTTTTGCCTGTTCCAACTGAACATATTTATCGCCTAAGCGATCAATTAATATATTATTTTCTTCCTCGCTTCTGGCATACTCATTGTATATCCCGCTCCATATGTAGCAAAAAAGAGTAAAAAGCACATACTGTACTATGCTAATTATTATGAGATATGTAACATCACTAATGAGATTTCCTATGCCTCTTTTCGTAAGCCATGTTGATACAATATACTGAGATAGTATCTGGACTATAAGGCTTAGTAATATATAAGGACTTGTTCTTTTAAATCCTTTTGTTAAGCTGATAAAAGTAATAGGCAATAAAGCCACAAAATAGAAGAATGCACTATGGTACATTGTACTTATAAATATGACAACTACAATTATTTCCAAGGACTTAATTAATTCAAATATCCTGCCTTTTTGCATTGTAACTGTATTTCTTGCATGAGACACTTTAAATACACTTAAAGCAATAAAAAGACAAAGCAATAACCCTTGAAATATAATTATATTTAAAACAAGAGGCTGCTTTAGCAAAAATGTTTTTGCGAATACATCTTCTAAAATCAGAAAAACTAATATGACCCATCCGATTTTAGTGATGTTGTGTTCATATTTCATATAATTTGTATACGTTTTTTCATTGGTCTCGTTATAGATGGTTTCCAAGCACTTCCTCCGTATTTTATATACCTGCTATTCTTTCCAGAATATTCTAATCTTATCTCCGGATTTGATCTTATCGGTATAATTAGCATCATTCTCGTTAAGTTTTAGCATAATAATACCTTTTGGTGATGTAAGGTCAAAGTCAATGAAATTAAACAGGTCTATGAACAAATAATCGGTCTTTTTGGGTGGTAAGTTAACAGATTTTTCATTTACATAAACATTTATTCCGTCTCTCTCTGCGAGTTTTTGCTCCACTTCCTTCAGAATATCCTGAATACTTGCAGGTTTTGAGTCTTCTTCTGTAGTCTGAGATTCTTTTTTATCTGAATTATTAACTATTTCAGATATCTTTTTAATCTCATCGGAAGATGCGTTTTGGTATTTTCGCGGAACAACTAAAATCTGATCTCCGGGCTTTAATACTATTTCCATATCGGCAGAATCACCGTTTACACTAAACTCTGAAACTAGCGGGTCTAATTCGAAAAGCTTTGCGATATCCAAAAGAGTATAATCATTAATAATATCAACCCTATCTCCATGTTGTATAGGAGTATCCAAAGGTGATTCTATATCATTAATTAATACCTTCGGTTTTATAGTATCGGTTTGGTCATTAAATTTAAAATATATCGGCTCATATTCTTCAGCAAGATCCTTTGCAAGAATAGTACCATCTCGACCTTTCTCGGCAGGTGCGATAGTAAGATTGTCCCCGGGTTCTATAAAATTATTAAGGCCTGATACCTTGTCATTTAAATATATTTCGGCAGGCTTGCCCATACTTCCGCGTATGGTTCTGTCCTTTTTATTTAACTTAAACTTTAGACTTTTTCCTGACCTGCATATAAGCTGATCCGGGTTAAATCCCGCTAATATAAGTGCATCGGATACAAGCATTTTTCTTACATTGTACATACGTATCTTCTTGCCATTTACTGTGACATAATAAAAGTCCTGTCCCTTTGTAATGGCAGTTGTAACTAATATACCTAAAGGCGTAATTGAATCCGGTCCATCTATTATGGACTCATCGGTATCAATATTTTTAGCTATACTGCGGTTTCTTATGGCAACTCTGTCCTTCGGCAACCCTATTGCAATGGATATTGCTTCACATAAGCCGCTTGACTGGCTTCCTCCCCCGACTAAAAAAACTGCATTTGGTGTTTTCCCGCCGTTGAGCTCCAGAATTTTTTCGGCAATAGTGCGGGCAAGATTATCTATCACAGGGTTTGTTACACCGATTATATCATCTGCTTTAGTACTTACCTCATTATCAAGGATATCTGTAAAAAATATGTCTTTTTCTTTACCTGTAAGAGAAACTTTGATTTTCTCCGCGGTTTCAAAGTCCACAAGATAATTTTGTGCAATGGTTTCAGTCACTTCGTCTCCCGCTATGGGAACCATAGCGTAGGCAATTATGGTCCCTGATTTGGTTATTGCAATATCTGATGTCCCCGCTCCGATATCTACCAAAGCCAAGTTAAGAAGACGTAAGTCCTTGGGAATAGCTAAATTAAGTGCTGCAATAGGCTCCAGGGTTATAAAGTTAACCTCCAGATTAACCCTCTCCATAACAGTGTAAAGACTGTCAACCACAGTCTGGGGAAGAAAAGTTGCCAAAATCTCAACACCGGCTTTGTGACCTTTATGCCCGGCCAGAGTGGAAATAACATAATTATTTAAATAATATGTAACCACACTGTACCCAACACAATAATACTGATCTTTCTCAGAAGGAGGAAGACTGTTTTCTATCTCTGATTGCGCCTTTTGGATACCCTCCATCTCAAGAGCACTTACAAATTGCTGATCTATTTCTTTTCCCTCTTCAACGTCACGTTCAACCTTGATTTGGCATGTTTTTAAAACACGGCCGGCAGCAGCAATAGATACTCTGGTAAGCTTAAATCCGACTTTTTTTTCTAATGCATTCTTTACTTTTGCTGCTCCTTGCGCAACTTTAGCAATATCATGAATCTGACCGTCAAGCATGGCACGGCTTTCATGAACAATCATCTCGGCTGCTTGCACAAAAAAGCGTTCATCTTTTTGAACACCTACCACACCTATAATGGTACGGGTACCTATATCCAAGGCAAAAATAACATCATCAGGCATAGAAGATGAAATTTCTTTGTCCACTTTCATTTATAGCCCCCATTTTCATTACTACTATTTTATATTTTTATTTGCATATGCGCAATATGGCATAATGCTACAAATTTCACATTTAGGCTTTCTAGCCTGACAAATTGCGCGTCCATGGTAAACAAGATAATGCGAAAAATTCGCCCATTCACTTTTTGGGATTATTTTCATTATATCGCGTTCTATAATATCAGGATTCTGTGATTTTGTCAGCCCCAGGCGGTTGGATAGTCTTGTACAATGCGTGTCTACAATAACGCCGGGCTTTGAAAAAACAGTAGATAATATTACATTGGCAGTTTTTCTGCCTACGCCGGGCAAGCTTAGTAAAGCTTCCATATTGTCAGGTACAGTACCTCCATAATCCCGCAAAAGCTTAATGCAACATTCTTTTATATTCTTGGCTTTATTTCTAAAAAAACCTGTTGATTTAATATCCTGTTCAAGCTCTGAAATATCGGCACCGGCATAATCCTCGGCATTTCGATATTTTTTGAAAAGCTCCTTCGTTACAATATTAACTCTTGCATCAGTACATTGTGCCGCCAGCTGCGTAGCTATAAGCAATTCTAAAGGAGTTTTATAATCCAGAGTGCATGTTGCGTCAGGATATAAGGATTTTAATTCTCGTAGTATAATTTCAGCTTTTTCTTTTTTTCTCAAGTCAGGTCCTTCCTTCTTGCTTTCTCCGGTGATTTTCAGATATTGCTTCGTTGTATATCGACAGATATTCTAAAGCAGAGCTTTCCCATGAATACTCTTTAATCATAGCCCTATTTACCATCTGCGACCATTTATCGGTGTTATTATACTGTTTAATTGCTCTCTTAATAGCTCTGATAAAAGAATCCTTTGAATATGTGCCAAAGGTAAAGCCCGTTCCTTCACCTTGGTGCTCGCTTTCATCAATAACTGTATCGGCTAATCCGCCGGTTTTGTGAACCACTGGAACAGTACCGTATCGCATTGCAATTAATTGGCTCAAGCCGCAGGGTTCATATCGTGACGGCATGAGAAAGATATCACTCCCGGCATAGATTTTTCTGGCCTTTTCTTCATTAAACTCCAAGTTTAGCGAAAACGATTTGGGATACTTTTCTGTTAATTCAGCAAACATTTTCTCGTAGTACTTCTCCCCGCTACCCAAAAGAACCAGTTGATTATTATTTTTTAGAATATATTCAAAAGCCAATTCCATTAAATCAAGGCCTTTATTTGGCACCAACCTGCTGATGACCGAAAACAGAGGAGCGTCATCATTATTAAGCCCCAACTCCTTCTGAAGCTCTTTCTTATTCTTTTTCTTTCCTTTGATATTATCTTTATTATAATTGAAATATATAGCTTTGTCTGTTTGAGGGTTCCAGTTATTCTGGTTTATTCCGTTTAACACACCTCTAATAGCTGTCTCTCGATTTTTGAGCACACCCTCCAGACCAAAGCCAAATTTAGGAGTAAGCATCTCCTTCGCCGATGTTTCACTCACAGCATTAATAATGTCGGCATAGTTTATCCCGGCTTTCATTGGGTTAAAGCAGCCGTAGTATTCTACTTTGTCTGCCATGAACACTACATCCTTAATCCCCAATAGATTAAATGTACTGCGGTCGCTTACACCTTGGTATTCAAGGTTATGGATAGTGTAAACAATAGATATCTCAGACAATTCATTGTGCTCTCGTTCATTTTCCCGGAGCATCATGGCAATTGGCGCTGTATGCCAGTCATTAAGATGAATGATATCCGGCACGAAATCAAACCTTAAAATCATTTCATAAATAGCAGCACAAAATAAAGCAAATCGCTCGCTATCATCTTTGTGCCCGTAAACCCCCTGCCGGTTGAAATAATGGTAATTATCAATAATAAATGTCGTAACAGGCGCATTAACAATCTCCCTGACGACACAGGTCTCTTTATGCCATCCCATGTTAACCGGGAAATCGCCCTTGTACCGGGTAGGAAAATCCATATCTTTATTACCGGGGATTACAACCCGAACATCGGCTCCCAATTCCTTCAGTTTCAAAGGAAGCTCTCCGGCTACATCTCCAAGGCCACCAACCTTAATAAAAGGTGCACATTCTGCTGACACAAACAGAATTTTAAGCTTATTATTCATAATTCACCCCATTCCTTAAGATTTTACCATTATATTGATATAAATAAACATTAATTAAAACTGACCGGAATCATGAGACCCCGGTCAGTAGTAATATTACTATTCTTAAGTTCTAATAATTTTATTCTTCATTTGATTTATTGGGTGCACCCAGCGCATCTTTTCTGGAAAGATTAATCCTGCCCTGCTTGTCTACTTCCATTACCTTTACCAGGATTTCATCACCTACATTTACTACATCCTCAACCTTGTTAACGCGCTTATTGTCAAGCTTAGAAATGTGTACCAAGCCTTCTTTTCCGGGAAGGAATTCAACAAATGCCCCAAAGTTCATAATACGGGTAACCTTACCGTTGAATATTGCACCAATTTCGACTTCCCCAGCTATGCCCTCTATTATCTTAATAGCTTTTTGTCCTGCGGCTTCATCTGAGGTAGCTACGTATACTGAACCATCTTCCTGAATATCAATTTTAACACCGGTCTCAGCAATAATTTTGTTTATCACCTTTCCGCCGGGGCCAATAACCTCACGGATTTTATCAACATCAATTTTAGTTTGATAAATCTTAGGAGCGTATTGTGAAAGAGTTGCTCTGGGTTCGGGTATTACCGGCAACATACATTCATCAAGGATTTGGAAACGGCCTTTTTTGGTTATTTCAAAGGCTTGACGAATAATCTCATAGGAAAGGCCTTCTACCTTTATGTCTACCTGGATTGCAGTTATACCTTCCTTAGTTCCGGCAACCTTAAAGTCCATATCTCCAAAGAAGTCCTCAATACCTTGTATATCCATGAAAGTAACAAACCTATCCGGATTATTCTCATCCACTACCAGTCCCGATGAAATACCTGCAACAGGAGCCTTAATTGGCACACCTGCGTCCATTAGAGCCAATGTGCTGGCGCAAACGCTGCCTTGTGATGTAGAGCCGTTTGACATAAGTACCTCAGATACAAGACGAATCGCATAAGGGAAATCTATCTCGTTGGGTATTACAGGCTCAAGGGCTCTTTCGGCAAGGGCGCCGTGACCAATCTCGCGACGTCCTGGACCTCTTGAGGATCTCGCTTCACCTACCGAATAGGGCGGGAAGTTATAGTGATGCATATAGCGCTTTCCTTCTTCCATAAGATCAACACCATCTAATTTTTGTCCTTCACCTAATGGACCTAATGTGACATTTGTAAGGACTTGAGTCTGTCCACGCTGAAAAAGTGCAGACCCATGAGTTCTGGGAAGAAGTGAAACCTCTGCGGAAAGAGCACGGATGTCCATAAGTGGACGACCGTCCACACGCTTATGCTCCTCTAAAATCATTTCTCTAACTATCTTTTTCTGAAGCTTGTAAAGAGCCTCACCGATTTTGGATTTCTGATCCGGGAAGGTTTCGGATAACTTTTCTTGGACGTCATTACATACAGCATCTACCTGATTATCTCTGGTTGCTTTGTCAGCATTCTGGATTGCTATTTTCATCTCGTCCTTAGCAATATTATATACTTCTGCCCAAATATCTTCTGGAACATCAGCCGATTCATATTCAAACTTAGGAGCTCCAACTTCTTTTACTATTGTTTCAATAAACTCTATAATACGTTTAATTTCTTCGTGTCCTGTCTTGATAGCATCAAGCATAATTTCGTCAGGAACTTGGTTTGCTCCAGCTTCAATCATTACAATCTTTTCTTTATCAGCAGAAAGTGTAACATACATATCACTTTTGGCTCTCTGCTCTGTTGTTGGATTGATAACTACCTTGCCATCAACAAGACCCAGTATTACACCGCCGATAGGGCCGTTGAAAGGAATATCTGAAACACATAGAGCTATAATGGTACCCATTATTGAGGCAAATTCAGGAGAATTATCCTGCTCAACTGACATGACCGTATTTACTATTACGACGTCATTCCTAAGATCCTTCGGGAATCTTGGACGCATCTGCCTATCAATTACACGGGAAACAAGCACGGCTTTTTCGGTAGGTTTTCCTTCGCGCTTAATAAATCCGCCGGGTATTTTCCCTACAGAGTACAGTTTTTCTTCGTAATCAACACTTAAAGGGAAGAAATCAATCCCTTCTCTGGGTTGTTTTGAAGCAGTTACATTAGATAAAACAACAGTTTCTCCATAACGGACCAGCGCCGAGCCGTTAGAAAGCTGTGCCAATTGCCCTACTTCAACAGAAAGGGGCCGGCCGGCTACTTCAAAATTAAAGACTTTTTTCATAAATTTTCTCCTTTTCTCCGATTCCTTGCGCCTTTTTCAGCAATACTGCATCAAACAAGTACACTAGACAGGGACAAAAGGTCAGGGAACAGGCTCCAAGAACTTGTAACCTCTTCTCTGATCTTCTGCTGCCCTTGACTATAACGGAATCGTATTCAATCTTATATTTCCACTATAATCTGAGGTTATTCCCACAGAAATAGTTGGTTTTGGCTTATATTGAATTACCATGCTCTTAAAAAGCAAACTAATGATAAAAAAGGGCGGAAACCCGCCCACTTTTATTTTGTTTTACAAGGTATTTCAATTATTATTTTCTGATTTCCAGTTTTGCAATAATTTCACGATATCTGTTAATATCCTTCTTTGTGAGGTAATTTAACAAACCTCTTCTCGCACCAACCATTTTTAAAAGTCCACGGCGGGAATGATGATCTTTCTTGTGGAGCTTTAAATGCTCAGTAAGATGATTGATTCTGTCTGTTAAAAGCGCAATCTGCACTTCGGGAGATCCTGTATCGCCCTCATGTGTTGCATATTTAGCGATGATCTCTTGTTTAGTCATTCTTTCCATAAAAAAATTCTCCTTCTTTAAATTGCCGTATGCCCAGTGAATGGTCGGAGCGCCATTAACCGCGCATTCGGTTCGATAGACCTAGATATTCTAGCATACAATTCACTTGTTGTAAAGGATAACCGTTTTTCGTTATTTGGATTTATTGCTAAATATGGTTGTAATTAGAGCTTATTTATTTCGTCAATCATTTTAATCACTTGATATCTTTCATTACAAGTAGGGCAAATATAATCAGTATTGCTTTTCTTTGCTTTTCTATGGAAGTGCTCTAAAAAACCTTTTCCGCATTTAGGGCACGATGTTTTTTCTCTGTTGATTAGCTTCTTAATCAATATTACTTCTGCGTCACGCGAATCCATATACAAAAGTACTACCTCCTAAAACTTTAACCATTACCAAGTACTTTTGCGTTTTTCGCTATATAATTAATCCCTGAAATTACGGTCAATACAACGGCAATATACATTAATATCATTCCCAAAGGAAAATCGGTAATCAGTGATATTGGAAAATTCCTAATCAAAATAGCAACAATAGCTACAATTTGTATTACTGTCTTAATCTTTCCCCATTTATCAGCAGCTATGATAACACCACGTCCCGCCGCAATGACGCGAAAACCGGTTACAATAAATTCTCTGGCAATAATAATGAAAACAGCCCAAACAGAAAGGTTATCAGTCCTTATAAAGGCTATGAGAGCTGATGTTACCAGTAATTTGTCGGCAACGGGATCTAAGAACTTTCCAAGCTCTGTAACCATATTATTCTTTCTTGCAATATTGCCATCAACCATATCTGTGATAGACGCAAGTATAAATACAACTGCCGCTGCATATCTTCCCCATTGGTCCAGCCCAAAAAACTGCCCAAACCATCCCGGTACCAAAAAGAATAAGAATATGGGTGTAGCAAGAATTCTTGAAATTGTAATTTTATTCGCAAGGTTCATCTTATTATTCACCATTCCTATTTGTGGCCTGTACTTCGCCGACTAAATCATATCCGTCCGGGCAAAGTATTTTTACAGGCACTATCATGCCATTTTCTAATGGCTCAGTAGAGGTAAAATAAACAACAGTATCTATGTCAGGAGCTTCGCCATAGGTCCGTCCTATATAAAAAATACCGTCCTCAGCCACTCCATCGACCATTGTATCATATGTGTGCCCCAGTCGTGAACTATTATATTTTTCAACATTTCCAATTTGCAGTTCCATGAGTTTATCCCGTCGCTGGCTTTTTAGTTTTTGCGGCAGATGCCCTTTCATTTTATAAGCAGGTGTCCCTTCCTCTTTTGAGTATGCAAATACACCAAGATGCTGAAAATTGCTTTCCTTTACAAACTCATATAATTCGGCAAAGTCTTCCTCGGTTTCGCCCGGAAATCCGGTTATCAGAGATGTTCTTAATACAACGCCGGGAATTTCAGCCCTTATCTTTGCCAATAAATCATAAATATATGATTTGTGCCCGCGCCTTCCCATAGCCTTTAGCATATTATCTGAAATATGCTGAATAGGAATGTCTAAATACTTGCACAGCTTAGGGTTATTCTTCATTTCCATTATCAGATCATCGTCTATTAATTCCGGGTAGCAGTACAATAGTCTGATGCGCTCAATCTCATCAATTTTGCTTATTCCGCGCACTAGCTCCACGAGCTTTTTTTCTTTATAAATATCTGTCCCGTAACGAGTAACATCCTGGGCTATAAGTATAATCTCTTTTTTGCCTTTTTGGGCTAAGAGCATTGCTTCTTTAAGAATATTCTCTATTGTACGACTCCTGAAATCTCCCCTCAAACTGGGTATTATGCAGTAAGTACACCTGTTAGAACAGCCCTCGGCAATCTTAAGATAGCCGTAAGACTTTTCATCGGTCACAAGACGGGTAAGCTCCAAATAGTCAACGGTATTCGGAGTATTAGCGTATACCTTTCTATTATTTGTTTCCACGGCCAGTTGCTTCTTGATAATTTCCGGTATCTCATCAATACTGCCGGTTCCCACAACCACATCAACTTCAGGTATTTCTTTATATATATCAGCTTTATATCGTTCGGCCAAGCAGCCTGTTACAAGAAGGAGTTTAAGATTCCCCTCATCTTTATAACGCGCAGCTTCTAAAATACTCATTATAGCTTCTTCTTTTGCGTCACCTATAAAAGCGCAGGTGTTTATTATAATTACATCCGCATTTTCATGCTCTGCTGTAAGCTCATAGCCTGAATCCTTTAAGGTTCCAAGCATAATTTCACTATCCACAAGATTTTTGGGACAGCCTAAGGATACAAGCCCAACCTTTTGTTTCAAATTTTTTCCCCCTTATGAATGTCTGACCAATATAGCCATTAATAATATAGCATAATTGAT
>CAYMLJ010000005.1:13754-16311 GCA_964391395.1 uncultured Ruminiclostridium sp.
GCCGCAATTCGTCTGACTCTTTCCACGGCTTCGTCTACATTCTTTACAATCTTGTTAATTCCCGCTACAACAATAACGCTTTTTGGTCCATAAATCATTGCGGCTACACGATTCCCATTGCCATCAACATTATAGAGCTCTCCATTTTCGGTAATGGCATTGGTACTTGTCAAGTAGGTATCAGTAAAAAACGATTTTTTGTATATCTCTTCTTTTTGAGTACTTGACAGTTCGTCCATATACCTGTCTAAAAAATTATAACGTCCTATTCTTAAATGGTCTATAATTCCGGTTTCAAACAAAGTCATAGATCCGCCGACCGCCACTAACTCGCCTTCTTTGATTAATTCGGCAACCTTGTCAACAACCTGATCCTTGTTCTCAACATAAACAGCCATCATATTGTTTTTTACAAGGTTAGCCATGGTTCTCTCTACTTGTTTGCTAAAAACAGCTTTCAAATTTTTATCCATGTCTTCCCCCCCAAACATTATTTAAGCCTAAAAACTCAATTTGGATACCTTTAGTATACCATCTGTATTGCGCAGCTTCTCAACCAGATCAGCAGATACTTCATTATCAACGCTTACGAAGGATACTGCTTTGTTGGAACTTGCATCACGACGACTCCATTGCATTGCTGCAATATTTACATTATTCTGTCCTAAAAGAGTTCCCACCTTACCGATGATACCCGGAATATCCATGTTTTGTAGTGCCAAAACATATTTTGTAGGCTCAAAGTCCAATGTATATCCAAAGAAATCAACTATACGAATAGTATCCTTAGCAAACACTGTACCTGATACCGAAATAGCATTACTTTTCCTGTAGAACTTAACGGTAATTAGATTAGTATATTTTTCAAGATTGCTGGTTTTGCTCTCAATAAGCTCTACACCCATTTCATTGAGCTTAAGTTGAGCATTTACATAATTAACCTCAGACTCACTTACAACAGATAAAAAGCCTTTAATAATTGCCAGCGTAATTGGCTTGGTGGGCTTATCAACCAAATCACCGCTATAGATTATTTCAATTTTCTTAACTCTTTCTTGTTCTGACTGGTAGTAGATTGCACCTAGCTTTTCCCCTAAGCTTGTATAAGGCTTAAGCTGTTCAACATCTCCTGAGATAGGAGGCATATTTACGGCTGCAACCAATTCACCGTTCAATACGGCTTCAACATTTTTTGCTACCCCTAGTGAACAGTTGAGATTGGCTTCCTTGGTGGATGCTCCAAGATGAGGAGTCATTATAACCTGATCCAGATCCAAGAGCGGATTCCAATAATCCTGATCCTCAGGAGCCTTAGTGAAATTGGGTTCGACCTCCAGAACGTCAAGAGCCGCACCTGCGACATGCCCGGATACAATGGCATCATAAAGAGCTTTTTCATCAATCATGCCACCTCTGGCAACATTAACAATGCGAACACCCTTTTTGCATAGAGCCAGCTCTCTTTCCCCTATAAGATTTTTACTTTCAGGGGTTTTCGGTATATGTATGGTAATTAAATCAGCAACCTTAAAAAGATCGTCAAGGTTTTCAGCACGAGTAATTCCAAGGCCGGTAACGCGTTCATCAGAAATATAAGGGTCATATCCGACAACATTCATCCCTGCGCCTATAAGCTTCTTTGCCACAACCGAACCAATTTTTCCAAGACCTATTATACCTGCGGTTTTGCCATCCAATTCTTCACCGATAAACTTATTTCTGCGAAAATCCTTATTTTTTGCAGCATGATAAGCTTGCGCGACATTTCTGAAACAGGCATAAGCCAAAGCTACACTCATTTCAGCAGCTGCCATAGTATTCCCGTCGGGTGTATTAACTACTGTTATACCTCTTCTTGTACATTCCTGTACATCAATATTGTCCACACCATTACCGGCACGACCGGTAACCTTCAGATTCACTGCTTTATCAAGAACAGCGCCCTTTACCTTTGTAGCACTCCTGACGATTATTGCGTCATATTCACCGATAATCTTTTCTAGTTCATCTGCAGATATGCCAAAAGGTGTATCCACTTGATAGCCCTTACTCTTAAGGTACTCTATTCCGTTTGCTGCCATTTTGTCTGTTACAATAATTTTTGCCATAATTGAACCTCCTGAAATATTAACTACAAACCAGCTTCAATAATTAAAAAAAAGCCAAACTTATAATCTGTTTGACCTCTGATCAAGCACTTTTCAAAACAAAGCAAAAACAGTAGCTGACATTTGTCATCCTGAACGTAGTGAAGGATCTTAAGCTAACATAGAAGATTCTTCATTCCGCTTTGCTCCATTCAGAATGACGAAGCAATAGCTTGGGTAGCAACCCTCAGCATTTCATTTGCTTAATACATGCCCTCTGTCCTTTTGCCTGAGAGAGTCATCCTAAATATGATTGCTTTCCAAAAAGTCATTATATGGATTTGCCCCTTCGGCGCCTTTAAAAAGGTCTCTCCAGAGATCCGTCCGGCCAAGGTCTTTTTACCTGAGAGATTTACTCCTTCGGTGTGCTAAAATAGCCACTCTCCCTAAGCCTTCATCCGATTATTAAA
>CAYMLJ010000005.1:16411-33901 GCA_964391395.1 uncultured Ruminiclostridium sp.
ATTCATCCATAAGGTTTTTCTTTGTATGAAGTCTTCCGGCAGTATCGCATATCAAAATATCAGAATTTTTTGATTTACAATGCTGGACAGCATCAAAAATAACTGCCGATGGGTCTGACCCCTCGGTGTGCTTTATTAGTTCAACACCTGCTTTATTGGTCCATATCTCCAACTGATCTATGGCTGCTGCTCTGAAGGTATCGGCGGCAGCAACGGTTACTTTCTTGCCCTGATTCTTAAGATAATGTGCCAGCTTACCTATAGATGTTGTTTTACCTACACCATTAACTCCGATAATAACTATGACCGATGGTTTTGTGTCAAGCTTCATTTGGGTATTTTGATCGGTAAGCTTAGATGCGATTATCTCCTTTATAGCTACACGCACACCTTTTGTATCGGTTATTTTTTCAGCTTTAACCTTTTCTCTAAGCTCGTCTATTACCTTAAGTGAAGTATTCATACCCATATCAGATGTTATCAAAATCTCTTCAAGCTCCTCAAAAAGCTGTTCATCTATTTTCCCAAATGAAACAAGTACTTCATCGATTCTATGTGTTATGGAGTCTCTGGTCTTTTTAAGTCCGTCCTTAAGCCTTCCGAAGAAACCCACCTTTGCATTTTCCGGTGTCGTTTGCTCTATTTCAATATCTTCTTCAGCAATTATATTTTCATCAGCAGGCTGAAAAAGTGTTTCTTCCTGCTTTTCTGCATCCTTCTTTTTACCCCAGCCAAACCATTTATCCTTAGCCATACTACTATCCTTTCATCATTATGCATACAATTTGCTATCCCGCGTTTTGCTTCATACCGCCATCCATTCGTAACGATACTACCTTGGATATTCCGTGCTCCTCCATTGTAACACCATACAGTATGTCTGCAGCTTCCATAGTACCTTTCCTGTGGGTGATAACTATAAACTGAAGCTTGTCGGTATATCGCCTTAGGTATTCGGCGAACTTATATACATTTGCATCATCCAGTGAGGCTTCTATTTCATCCAGTATGTAAAAAGGAGCAGGTCTCATCCTTAAAATTGCAAATATAAGGGCTATTGCCACCAAAGCTCTTTCGCCGCCCGAGAGCAGCAACATATTCTGAAGCTTCTTTCCCGGAGGCTGTACTATTATATCAATTGCGCTTTCTAAAACATTTTCTTCATCGGCAAGCCGAACCTCTGCAAAACCGCCTTCAAAAAGCTCTTTAAAGACCATGCTAAAATTCTTATTTATTATATTAAATTGTTCGACAAACTGCTTTTTCATTACAGAGGTTATTTCCTGAATAACGCGTCTCAGTTTTTCTTCCGACTTATTTAAGTCATCATGCTGACCCTTCATAAAGCCATAGCGTTCTTTTGTTTTTGAGTAATCCTCTATAGCTGCTACGTTAACCGGGCCAAGCTCTCTTATCTCAGCTTTTATGTCATTTATTCTGTTTTGAGTAGCTCTTACATTACTTATTTCGCATTTTATTTCAAGAGCATTTCCATATGTAAGACCATATTCATCCCAAAGCCTGTTTTGGAATGTCTCAAGCTCACTTTCCATCTTCGCTTTTTTCGCTTCGATTCGGCCTTGTCCCTCTTGAAGAGTAACAATGGTGCTATTGTGCTCAGTAACTCTGTCTAGCATACCTGAAAGCTCTTCTTCCAAAACCCTTCTTTCCTCGGCAAGTCCCTCAGCTTTAAGTTCACGTCCGGTTTTTTCTTCCTTGAGGCTTACATTCTTTTTCAAAACTCCTTGAATTTCGGCTTGCAACTCATCGATACGTCCCAGATTGCGTTTCTTTTCTTCTTCGCGTTTTGCCATACTCATGGTATTGCTGGTTTTTTCCTGATTAAGCATTTCAATCTGCTCTAAAACACTTTGTTTACTTTCTACAATAGAGTTCACCGATACGCGATAATCATTTATATCGGTATGAAGCTCATCCCTTTTTTGCTGTTCATCCTTATTCTTAAGCTGGTTAGCCTGTACTTTTGCCTTCAATTGTTGTATTTCATCTTCTATAGACTTTGCCTTTACAGATTCCTTATCACTCTCTGCTCTGACTTCTTTTATTTGCTCTTCTATTTCATTGTTCTGCTGCTTCAGCATATCCATCCTAGCAGTAATTTTTTTGACATTATCCAATATCGCCGCTACATGATTCTCATCTCTTAATCTTACCAGTTCAAGCTCCGACAATACTTTCTGTTCCTGTTCATATGCAATATTAATATTACCAAGTTCTACTTCTGTAGTCTTAATTTCATCATCGATCTTTTTAAGCCGATCAAGGATTTTCTTAAGTTCAATTTCGTTTTCTTTTATAACGCGGTTACGACCGATTATACTTGACGCTTTGCTGCTGGTACTGCCTCCTGTCATAGAACCGCCGGCATTTATAAGTTCACCTTCCAAGGTCACAATACGGAAAAAATAATCAAACTGTCTGGCCATTTGGATTCCCGAATCCAAATTATCTACAATCACAGTCCTTCCCAGAAGATTTAATATAATGCCTGAAAATTGCTTATCACATTTAACTTTGTCGGAAGCAATCCCTTCAAATCCCGGCATTTGGCGCACTCTTTCAAGCTGAGATTGATCCAGTGTACGAGGTTTAATGGCAGACTTGGGCAGGAATGTAGCTCTTCCGGAGTTATTCCTCTTTAAGTACTCTATAGCACGTTTTGCGGCAAATTCATCATCAGTAACAATATTCTGAAGACTAGCCCCCAAGGAAATTTCTACAGCTGTCTCAAAGCGTTCTTCTACAGTGATAAGCTGGGCCACCGGTCCATGTATGCCCTTTCCAAAAGCATTATTTTCATCACATGCTCTTTTTATTGCCTTAACACTGTGGTTATACCCCTCCATACTCTCTTCCATATCAAGGAGAACTCTATTTCGGGATTCCAAGGCATTGTATGAACGACTAATATTCTCTTGTTTAGTTTTATTCTCATTAAGCGCTTTTTGAATTTCCCCTTTTTTAAGTTCTAATCCATTAAGCCTATTTTTAGATGTATTTATTTCTTCTCTGGTTTTTCTCAATGAAGCATCCAAATCTTCTTTTTTCATGCTTTCACGGTCGATCTCCAAAGTAGATTGACGTATATCTTCCGAAAGCCTTGATTTTAGCTGTTGATAGTTTTCAGTATCATTTTTTAGATTATTAAGCCGTATTTTAGAATCCGATAAGGAGTCCTGCTTGTCCATAATAGCCTGTTTGGCTTCTTCGACCAGCCTCTCACCCTCATCTAAACGTGCAACGATACCTGCCAGGATTCCTTCTGCCTCGGCTAATAACTCGGCAAAGCGCTCTTCATCCCGTGACATTTGGCGCAATCGATTTTTTTTCTTTTCAACATCTAACTCAAGAGCTGACATCCGCTCTTTTATAGAATTTATATCATTCCCGTAATTTTCGTTATTGGTGGTAAGGTGATTTATCTTTTCCTCACAAAGTCTAACATGCCCTTCATTCTTTTCAATCTCACTGTCAATATTGTGGATAAAGCTTCTAAGCTCCTCCATCTCTGATTTTAAAAATTCAAGCCGCTCATTTTTACTTCGATTTTTATTTTTAATATTTTCTATTCTTCTGTTTTCTTCATCAATTTGGTCTCTGATTTCCCGAGTTTGATCTTCCACTTCATCAAGCTTGCTCTTTAGCTTGTCAATGGTATCCAAAAACAAGCTTACTTCTATGCCTTTAAGCTCATTGCTCAAATCTATGTAACGGCGCGCGGTTTCGGCCTGTTGAGCTAGAGGCCCTAACTGGCTTTCCAACTCAATTAAAATATCATTTATGCGAACAAGATTTTGTTTTGTTATTTCTAGCTTACGCTCTGACTCTTTTTTGCGTGCTTTGTATTTAGTTATACCAGCAGCTTCCTCAAATACAACTCTGCGGTCTTCTGATTTGGTGCTTAGAATTTCGTCAATACGCCCCTGACCTATTATTGAATAGCCTTCACGGCCCACACCAGTGTTCATAAAAAGCTCTTGAATATCCTTTAGACGGCATTGGGTCTTATTAAGATAGTACTCACTTTCGCCTGAGCGATACATACGCCGGGACACCGTAACATCTGTAAAGTCAACAGGAAGTAATTTATCGGAATTATCCAAAGTAATGGTTACCGCAGCAAAGCCCACAGGTTTGCGGTACTGAGTCCCGGCAAAAATGACATCCTCCATTTTGCTTCCACGTAAGGTCTTAGCGCTTTGTTCACCGAGAACCCATCTGACAGCATCAGCAATATTACTTTTGCCGCTTCCGTTTGGACCCACAACAGAAGTTTGCCCTTTATTGAAATGTAACACAATTTTATCTGCAAAAGATTTAAAGCCTTGTATCTCTAAAGCCTTTAGATACAAATCAAAGCACCTCATGTCAATTTAAAGTATAAACATCATTTCACATTGTACCACACTCAAACAAGATAAGACAGACTATTAAAAAAATGATATGCTGGCTACTTTCATATGTTCATTATAGCTGTAGGAACAGCTTAAAAACAATTTATTCACTAAAATATTAGCCGCTGTTTTCATGCTGAATTTCTTATTATCGGTCTCGAGTATTTTTAAAGCAATTGTTTTATTTCCCCTTTGGACTTCTTCAATAACTCTGTCAATATACTCGTCCTGATTTTTAACAATTAAATTATTATATTTATAATAATTATATTTCGTCGCCGTGCAAGCCTCATATTTACTTTTATCCCATTGATGATCTCGACTGATATCAGAATCGGTAAGGTTAAAATAATGGTACATGATACCGCTACCGCTTTTTTCACCTATTTGATAAGGATCATCCCAAGTAATGTCAAGATGGTAATATTCCCCTCCAATTCTCACCAGGTTCCACGCATGCCCGATGCCTTTGGACGTCCCGGTTATTATTTTCGTTTCAACTCCCGAGCGATTTAAGAGTATACTTGCAGCTTCTGAATAGCCTTCGCATACAGCAATACCCAAACACAAAGCCCCATATGCAGTAAAGGATTCAGGTTTTACTTTATTACTATTAACAGCCTCCATATCATATTCACAGTTTTCGACCAGATAATCATGTACTGCAAGCTCCTTTTGGTAATCTGTCATATTGTGTTTTATTATCTTTGATAAAATGCTATTAACCTTAATTTCAAGCTTTTCTCTGTGGGCTTTAATAGTTGCTGAATCCTTGCTGTAATTAATGGTTAAAACACCGCTTGTGCTATATGTAATACCGGTGTAATACATAATCTCCGGATTTTCCCTTAAGCATAGGTCAACAATATCGACTATCTCAGCAAATTTTTTGGTATATTCATTTTTAGGTAATACTACACTAGTTTTAGCTAAAAGCATTGTATTCGATATTAAATCATATACTTGTTGATAACCGGCTGGTCTATTCACTGGGTTATTCTGGGATGCCGAGTCATTATTTTGTACAAGATTCAGTGACAGGGCTGTCTCCCTAGCCACTGCACCTGAGCTGATAAGATTCTCAATAAGGCTCTCCTGGTTATGGCAGACTGCAAATAAAGAGTTATATACCATGCCCACCGCATCGTCCTTAATAAGCTCATGCTTATTGAAATAATTAACATCCGAGGCTTTTAGCCCTCCTTTATCACCTAGGGTTTGGATTGAATTAATGAAATTCTTTCGGTCCACAGTATAGCCTAAATGTCGTAAAATCATGGCTGCATAAGATACCCCATCTAGTTTGCTGGAAGGGCCAAGTGTTGTCGGTGATGTACCCACAACCATTCCGGATTTTACGGCGTATGCCATATAGGGCCTTGCCCATATTGAAATACTGGATTGATCGGTATAACGCGAAAGTATCTCGTTTATATCTTCCGATGATAATAGTTTTACTTCGGGACTTTGCCCAAAAAAGTTTAAGAGAAGTGTTATTCCTATCTGACGGTCCAGCTTTACCCCAAGATCAGGGTTGAATCTGTCAGAAGAGGCTCCGGCAAACAGGCCCAGCACGTAAAGCTGCCATGCTTCGGATTCATATCTGTATGTAGAATTAGCAAAGGCAATTTGCGTCGTCGAGAACAAACAGCATATTATTAATATTGATGCAAGAATTATTTTTGTTTTTTTCATACTACCAACTTTTATTTATGTTTTAGATTGCTTACATTATACCTTTTCAAGGATATAGTATACAATAATTGTCATGATATTTTAACATATTTGACCAAATCGGTTTTCCATGCTAATTATATAGGCCCATAATAATATATCCTTAAATAAAAAAGGAGCAATCGCTCCTTTTTCGATACTTTAGATTCTATCTTCCATTTTAACATAATCAGTACGTTTTCTGATGCTCTTATATGCAGGCCGGATAATTTTACAGCCGTTTAAATGTTCCTCAATAATATGAGCACACCAGCCCACAATTCTTGACACAGCAAAAATCGGAGTGTTCATTTCCAACGGAATACCAAGCATATCATATACAAAGCCCGAATAAAAGTCGATATTGGCACACATTGGCTTATCAGTATTCCGAAGTTCTCTGAAAATCTGAGGCGCAAGTTTTTCAATCTTCGTATAAAGCTCAAACTCATCGCTTCTTCCAACTTGTTTAGCCAATTTTTCTGCTTGTTCTTTTAATAGTACACATCTGGGGTCAGAAAGGGTATAAACCGCATGACCCATCCCATATATAAGCCCGGTACGGTCAAAAGCTTCCTTCTGGAATATTTTTATAATATAATCCCGAATCTGTTCATCGCTTCCCCAATCCTTAACCTCGCTTTTGAACTCATCCATCATACTAATAACCTTATTATTTGCTCCGCCGTGTTTAGGGCCTTTCAGGCTTCCTACAGCCGCAGCGATAGATGAATAGATATCAGTCCCGGAGGATGACACCACATGAGTAGCAAATGTTGAGTTATTACCGCCGCCATGCTCAGCATGAAGAACAAGCGCTAAGTCCAACACAGTTGCTTCGAGCTCAGTATACTCTTTTGTAGGCCTCAACAGCATAAGAACATTCTCGGCTGTGCTTAACTCAGAATCCGGATTATGAATATATAAACTCTTTCCGTCCAGATAATGTGCTTTGGCTTGATATCCATATGCAGCCATAACAGGGAATTTGGCAATCAAATCCATGCTTTGTCTGAGTAGATTTTTAATACTGGTGTCGTCTGCATCTTTATCAAAGGAGTACATAGTCAGAACCAAGCGAGCAATTTTATTCATTACATCAGGGCTTGGCGCATTCAAAATATTGGCTCTAACAAAGTCTTCATTTATTTTTCTTCTGGAACCCAGAACCTCATTAAACTGGCTCAAACCCTTTTCGCTTGGTAAATCACCGAACAAAAGAAGATATGCACATTCCTCGAAACCAAAACGATTCTCTGACATAAAGCCTTTTACTAAATCATAAATATCAACACCTCTGTATACAAGGCGGCCTTCAACCGGTACCTTTTCACCTTCATCAAAAACATAAGCATGAACATCACCAATTTCGGTCAAGCCGACCAAAACACCTGAACCGTCCTCATTTCTCAGCCCGCGCTTAACATTGTACTTGTCGTAAACTCCCGGTCTGAATCTGTTTTTAACTTCTACAACCTCTCCTGCTATATCAAAATAGCTATCCATTGCTTCCCGTGACATCTCTTTGTACAATGAAATAACCTCCTCTACTTCCTTCTTGGATGGCAGCCTCGGGCTGATTTTACTTATACAAAATTTCTTATTCTTAAAAGATAAGCTTTCTATATACAATTATTGTCATAAATATTCGTGTTTTAACCTATTGTCGTATATTTATTCAGATATGATTTCATCTATTGTATACAATCCTACGCTATCCGTCAAGAGTTATTTTGCAACTTCGAATATAAAATACTTCACTTTTGTATAATTGGTAAAAAGCGTGAAATTACCGATGTTTAAAGCGATTTATGCAATCCATTCAAACCATATATTTAGCGCATGGTTATTGTAAAAATGTATATTATGACATTTTAACTAAAAAAACTTGCAATTTAATGCAAGTTTTTAATGTTTGGTTCTTAGGAATTTATGCAATTTTACTAATTATGGAATCAATAACCTTATACAACCGGTGCTAGAATTATGCAATAGTTCTGTAAGCTTGAATTGCTGATTCCAAAGCTTATTTTTCTAGTATTCCCTTGTTGCTTTATACTTCTCTCTATCCTTTTCCATAGTAAATTTCTTATTATTTTTCTTTAAAACCGAGTCATATGTTGAGTCAATAACGACCCACCGGTTTTCATCAGCCAAATATACTTCATTCCAAGCATGATATCCGTTAACTAAATCCGAATATCCCTTTATTAGCTTGACAGGAATATTCTGGCTTCTTAGCATAGATGCCAAAACGGCTGAATAATCGTAACAAATACCTTTTTTATCCTGGTAGACTTTTTCAATATCAGGGACATATGTTGTATCAATACTATTTATCTTGTCATAATCATAACTGAATGTATCAACCACAAAGCCGTATACTGCAATCACCTTTTCCTTATCAGTCTTAAGGTCCTTTGTTAATTCCTCGGATTTTTTAATAATCCCCATTTCTAAATTCCAGTTTACAGTCTGTATAGAGGCTTTAAACACATCCAATATGTTCTCTATCTTAGCTTTTATACTTTGAGTTTTTACTTGACGATAACGATTAGCTGTTACATTTTCAAAAATAGAGACCGTATACTCACCTTCCCCAAGCTGCAAAGGAAAATATTCAAACTTTTCCCGTCCAAAAAGATCATAATCATATTTGTCAGCACTATTCTGAACCCTTGTCTTGATTCGTTTTTGGACGGAGGGAATATATCTTGCTCCAACTGAGCCTTTCTCCGATTTAGAATTATCAAAGCTATTGTATTGTCCTACTGCTGCATAGGAGCATACTGAAAACAATAAGAAAAACACTAACAGCAATACTGAAAGTTTTATCTTTTTCATATCGTTTCACCTCCAATAAAATAAACGTATACCTTTACTTAATATAATTTACCAACACTTCTTAACAATAAAACATTACAAATATGTTTCCAATAATTCTAAAACCTGTGGGATGCATGGAGTATTATTGTTCTTAATTATGTAATCAGAAGCTTTTTTAACGGCAGGAGTAGCATTATCTACCGCAATACCTAAATCGGCTGCTCGAATCATTTCCAGGTCATTGTCATTATCACCGATTGCAACCAATAGACGCCATTTATCGCCGTAAATTGATTTCAGCTTATGCAGAGCGACACCCTTGGATGCACTTTTCTCCATTATATCTAATAGCTCGTCCTCTGAAAACACTATGTTGAGATCTGTTCTGTTCAGTTTCTCCAAATCTGCTTTTATCTTTTCCAGAGTCTCATGTTTATCTAAAAATAATATTTTCACCCAATCTCCGGGGATGTCCTCCAATGGGGCTTCTTCTACTTCAAGGCCCTCCCTTTCGAGTTGCTTTCGTACAATATCATTAGGATTAATTACATATGCCTTTCCGTGCATATTTATCTCACAGCATGTGCCGGGATAATCCGACAATATCTTTTTCAATATAGGCACAAGGTCATCAGGCATTGTAATTTTAAAAAGAACTTCTTTGGAATTAGTATCATAAGCCATTGCGCCGTTAAAAAAGATAGATGGTATATTCATATAAAGGTCTGGAAATTTAACCGTTGTCGTTCTTTCCATACGTCCGGTAGCCACACCAAATCGGCCGCCTTGCGAAATAAAGTGAGTAATTGCGTCCATATTTTCTTTTGATAGGTTTCTTTTGTCATCTAGGAGTGTCCCGTCAAGATCACTGAAGATTACAATGCCGTCATATTTCATATAATTGCTATTCCTTTTGTCCTGTCATTGTGTTTAATCGGTCCTGTATTGCGTATAAAAATTCCTTGGTATTCACAACCTTTTTATCTTCGAGTTCAGATAATGCTACCAAGTCCTTTGTCATAATACCCTCTTCGATGGTTTGTAAGCATGCTTTATCAAGCATATCTGCAAAATTTTCCAGCTCAGAAATTCCATCAAGCTGGCCTCTTTTTCTTAAAGCTCCGGTCCAGGCGAAAATAGTTGCCACAGAATTAGTAGAGGTTTCTTTCCCTTCTAAATGCTGGTAATAATGACGCTGAACAGTGCCATGGGCTGCTTCATATTCATAGTATCCCTCTGGTGAGACCAAAACCGAGGTCATCATAGCCAAGCTTCCGAAGGCCGATGCCACCATGTCGGACATAACGTCCCCATCATAATTCTTACATGCCCAAATAAATCCGCCTTCCGAGCGCATTACCCTTGCAACTACATCATCAATAAGAGTATAGAA
Source organism: uncultured Ruminiclostridium sp. (assembly GCA_964391395.1). Taxonomy (GTDB): domain Bacteria; phylum Bacillota; class Clostridia; order DSM-8532; family DSM-8532; genus DTU059. Next base: position 26,759 of record CAYMLJ010000005.1, read on the forward strand.
ATACTCAATACCGACTTCTTTAAATTTTTCTGTGTATTCAGCATCAAAAATATCCTGGAAGATATCCTTAAATCTGTGATCATATATTTTTGATATAGTATCCTTTGTAGCAAACCATATATCCTGTTTTTTGTCCAAAGCATAATTAAAGCAAGAGCGGGCAAAGCTTTCTATGGATTTTTTTGTATTATGCATACCCATAATAATACCATGGTCTGTAAAATCATGAATGGTCTTTCTTGTCTCATTACCATTCTTATCGTTGAAGACCAACTCGGCTTTTCCGGCTCCTTCGATTATCATTTCAGTATTCTTGTAAATATCGCCATAGGCGTGCCTTGCAATAGAAATAGGCTTTTTCCAAGTCCGCACAAAGGGGTTGATCCCTTTAACAAGGATAGGCTCTCTAAAAACCGTGCCGTCTAAAATTGCACGAATAGTCCCATTAGGGCTCTTCCACATCTCGGTAAGATTATATTCCTTTACACGAGCTGCATTAGGAGTTATTGTAGCACATTTTACAGCTACTCCGTATTTTTTTGTTGCCTCAGCTGAATCAATAGTAATCTGGTCATTGGTTTCTTCTCTGGCTTCCAATCCAAGATCATAATACTCGGTTTTTAAATCAACATAAGGTTCAATCAAAATATCTTTAATCCACTCCCAGATTATTCTGGTCATTTCATCCCCGTCCATTTCAACGAGGGGTGTTTTCATAATAATTTTAGCCATCTATTTCCTCCAAGTTTTATATCAGAATTGCTTCTTTATCCAGGGAAGCTTCCCTCCCGATTTCAGTATTTCGCAATCTAATGGTGATAATGTATGCTCAAGCTCTATAGTCATGCCTTTTGTAAGGTTATTAAGAACACAATCACCTTTTAAATCACCGATTTCTACTGCAAGCTTATCTCCTTCGTCAAGATTATCATAATCGGCCGGATTCTTAAAGGTTAAAGGCACTATTCCAAAATTAATTAGGTTGGCAAGATGTATTCTTGCAAAGCTTTTTACAATTACAGCCTTGATTCCCAGATATTTTGGAGCCAATGCAGCATGCTCACGGCTAGAACCCTGACCATAATTTTCGCCGCCAATAATAAAGCCTCCGTTGTTTTCTCTGGCTTTCTCATAGAACTTGGGATCAACTGCCTCAAACACAAATTTCGATATCTCGGGTATATTGCTTCTAAAAGGCAGAATTTTTGCACCGGCAGGCATAATATGGTCGGTTGTTATGTTGTCCTCCACCTTAAGCAGCACATTTCCTTCAAGGGTGTCTGAAAGGGGATCAAATGATGGCAACGGCTTAATGTTCGGCCCTCTTATTACCTCGACTTTTTTAGCTTCTTCCTCGCTGAGAGGTTTTAAAATCATATTGTCATTTATAATAAAGCTATCCGGTAATTTTACTAAAGGGTACTCGCCAAGATCTCTGGGGTCTGTCAATACGCCTTTAATTGCAGTGGCCGCAGCAGTTTCAGGGCTTACCAGATAAACCTTGGCATCCTTCGTACCGCTTCTACCCTCAAAATTACGATTGAAGGTTCTTACCGAAACGCTGCCCGATGCAGGAGCACACCCCATACCGATGCATGCCCCGCAGGCATTTTCCATAATTCTGACTCCTGATCTCACAAGCTTTGTATAGTCGCCATCCTCAGCCAAATGCTCCACAACCTGTCTTGAACCGGGACTGATAAATACATGAAGATTATCTGAAACCGTTTTGTTTTCAAGGGCTTTAGCCACTATTTTAAGATCTCGCAGTGATGAATTGGTGCATGAGCCTATGGCTACCTGCTCTACCTTAATAGGCCCTATTTCTCTTACTCTTTTTACTGAGCCGGGGCTATGGGGAAGAGCGGTCATGGGTTCTATTTCTGAAAGATTGATTTTTATTATTTCATCATAAACCGCATCATTGTCTGCCTCTAAAGGTCTGAAATCTTTTTCTCGGCCTTGGGCCTTCAAAAATTTATAGGTAATATCGTCACTTGGAAAAATGCTTGTGGTACAGCCTGTTTCGGTGCCCATATTAGTTATTGTGGCACGATCAGGAACATTTAAAGTACTTACACCTTCCCCGAAATACTCAAGAACCTTGCCTACATTACCTTTTACATCAACTAGGCGAAGAACCTCCAGGATAACATCTTTAGCTGAAACCCAAGGACTTAGTTTTCCGGTAAGTTCGATTCCCACTATTTTGGGATATTTAATACGGAATGGTGCTCCTGCCATAGCACAAGCTACATCAAGGCCACCTGCTCCCATAGCAAAGCATCCCATTCCTCCGGCGGTTGGAGTATGGCTATCAGACCCTATAAGCGTATTCCCGGGTATGGCAAACCGCTCAAGAAAGAGTTGATGACATATTCCGTTACCCGGTTTTGAAAAATATAGGCCGTATCTTTTGGCTATAGATTCCAGAAACCTGTGATCATCTGCATTTTTAAAATCAGTTTGGAGAGTGTTATGGTCAACAAAGCTTACACTGAACTGAGTCTTTACCCTATCAATGCCTATAGCTTCAAACTGAAGATAAGCCATGGTACCAGTTGCATCTTGAGTAAGTGTGTTGTCTATTTTAAGAGCAACCTCGCAATCAGCTTTTGCTTCTCCTTCAATTATATGATCTCTAAGTATTTTTTCTGTAATTGTTCTCGCCATTACACTCACCTTTACTACGTTTTTGAAAATTATACCCTATTTAGCTTATAATAAGCAATATGCATAAGTAACTAAGTTTTTGTTGTAAGACAATCCTGTTTTAATTATACTATTAAATACAAGTACATTAATTTCAATATAGTATTAGTTTGCAATATAATTAAGAAATATGTTAGGAGTACTAAAGAATGGATCTGGAGAATCGCGAAAAAGCTGAAAACAAAGTTTTGCTTTTATATTTTATGTATAAGGTCCGAATACCTATAAGCAATATGCAGTTGACAAGAATAATGCTGGAAAACCGCTACATGAATTATTTTCTTCTTCAACAAAGTGTGCATGAAATGCAGCAGGACAAGCTTATAGTAACCGAAACCAAGGATGATTTGGATTATTACAGTCTTTCAGATGAAGGACAAAAAATGTTGGATATGTTTATTAATTTGGTGCCCATTGGAATCCGCTCCAGGCTCGACAGGAACATTGATGCAATTCGCTCGGTAATGCGCCTTGAAACATCGGTAGTTGCCGAGTATACCCTTGAAAACGAAACCGAATATGAAGTAAAATGCAGGATTTTGGAGGATTTTAATCCCCTTATAGATATCAGGCTTTCTGTAGGCTCCAGGGACGATGCCCGTTCCATTTGCAAGAATTGGAAAACCCATGCTAAGGAAATATACCCTGAAGTGATTGCAGTACTTTTAGGTAAGGATAAAGAGAATTAGTGAGATCGTTTGTATAAAAAGAAAATTGCCTTGCTGTCGCGTCGGCAACTCTCTTGATATTCGCTGACTCATATGCTAAAAGATTTTATTTTTCATTCTATCCTTTAACTCAAGTACTTTTTTCTCAATAATTTGAATTATATTTTTAAAAGCATCATCATCTTTACCTGTAGGATCATCTAGCCCCCAATCCTCTCGGTGCTTACATGGAAGATAAGGGCAATCTACATTGCAGCCCATGGTAATAACCACATCTACTAAAGGAATATCCCCAAGCAGCTTAGGCCGTTGCGTTAGTTCCATATCTATATTGTAAATCTCTTTCATAAGCCTCACTGCATCTTGATTGATTTGAGGTTTTGTTTCGGTTCCTGCAGAATAACTCTCAAATACATCGTTTGCAAAGTGTTTACCAAGAGCTTCTGCTATTTGGGATCTACAGGAGTTATGAACGCAAATAAATGCAACCTTCGGTTTATTACTCATAATATTTTCCCTCGTATTATTTTATCGCTTCAATAAGATATGAAGCGACATAATTTTCAGTATGATCCCCAAAATTCCATGACTTGATAATATCTTTACTGTTGGGCTTAGGAGCCAACTTAATATTCTTAAATCCGCATGTTTGCATCATTTTTTCAAGATTCTCCACAGGTTCGGCTCCGCCAATGCAGCTTGATATGGAATCCAGGTCATGTTTCAAATTTTCCGGTAAACTTTTGATAGCAACAACATCTGAAGCCGATAGTCTTCCGCCGGGTTTCAATACTCTGTAAGCTTCTCTGAAGACCAGTTCTTTGTCAGGAGATAGATTAATAACACAATTTGATATAATAACATCTATTGAAGAATCCTTTACCGGCAATTGTTCAATTTCTCCCAACCTGAACTCTACATTTTCATAGCCACTTTTAACAGCATTTTTTCTCGCCAGTTCGACCATATCGGGAGTCATATCAACCCCTATTACATAACCTGATTCGCCAACCTGCTTCCGTGCCAGAAAACAATCAAAGCCCCCTCCACTTCCTAAATCCAGAACAACTTCACCTTCTTTAAGTGAAGCAATAGCGAGTGGATTTCCGCAGCCCAGTCCCATGTTTGATTCAGCAGGAGCATTAGAGAGGTTGTCTTCCGAATATCCAATATTTAATGATGTTTCATCAACATTTATAGGAGCACCTCCGCAACAACAGCCACTGCCACAGCAACCACTGCTGACACCTTTTGCAACCCTTGTATAATTCTTACGAACTGAAGATTTAATCTCATCTTTCTTATTCATATTAATCCTCCTAATTCACCGAACGAATAAACGCATCCATACTGTCACCCTCTGGCTTTTTGTAGTAGCTGCACTACTTCCTCCTGCTTTAGAACTTTACCATAGGAAATAACCTTACCGTCTACCACTAAAGCCGGAGTAGTCATTACGCCGTAAGAAGCAATCTGCGAAAAGTCGGTAACATGGTCAATATTTGTATCCATATTAAGCTGTTCCAGCGCAGCTTTTGTAGCCGCTTCAAGTTGATTACATTTTGCACATCCGCTTCCAAGAATTTTTACCGATGTACCTTCCAACTTTGCGCTTTCGGCCTTTTCCATGCTCTCAGCATCGCAGTTACCGCCGCAGCAACATGAGGTTTGTTCCTTCTTCTTTCCTAATTTAAACAATGCCATATTCAACATCTCCTAATTTACATTTTTTCATTTAAAATGTCTTCAACTATCTCAGAAGCATCTTTAACACATTTCTGACATACTGTTGAGAATAATCCCTTTTCCTTTGCCACTACAAGATTACAGCCCAATATCTCGTTACAATTGATGGAACCATTTCTCTTACTGAATTCTTCGCAGAAACTATCCACCATACTATATGTTTTCTCATGTGGAGCATGGTCATTTGGCACGGTCTTTCCATGCTTCAAGCCTATTGCCATTATTGCACCTGATACTGCCCCGCATATGCTCTGTCTTCTTGCAACACCGCCACCAAAACCGTTTCCGATTTTTAATGCCATTTCTTTTTCAAGACCAAGCATCTCAGAAAATGTTGCAAAAACTGCTTGCGAACACGTAAATCCCTCGCTAAACATAGAAACTGCACTTTTTACTCTCTCACTCATTATTTTATCCCCTTTACCTTTAATATTTTGCTATCTATACTATAAATGCCTCAATAGCATTGAAAAAGTACCCTACAATGATAATACCTAAAGCACAAAGGCCAATAAAAAGTGCAAGCAGTTTAGGTTTTACCGCTTTGCGCAGCATAATCATTGAAGGTAATGATAATGTAGTAACACCCATCATAAATGATAGAACAACGCCAAGCTGTGCTCCTTTAGCTAATAATGCCTCTGCAATTGGAATAGTACCAAAAATATCAGCATACATAGGAATACCTATAACAGTAGCCAAAAGAACTGCAAAGGGATTTCCTGTGCCTAACACTTTTACTACATACTCCTCCGGAATCCAGTTATGAATAACAGCACCTATTCCAACACCCACTAGAATATATGGGAAGACCTTTTTGAATGTCTCAATCACCTGATCTTTTGCAAAAACTAATCGATCGTGTCTTGTCAAATCAGGGGCTTCAATGTCTACGCTTCCTGCTTTGGATATAAAGCTCTCAACGTGTTTTTCCATATGAAGTTTTTCTATGATGGTACCACCAACAATGGCTATAACCAATCCAAGTAATACGTAGAGAACAGCTACCTTTGTTCCGAAGATACTCATCAATAGGACTAGAGATCCTAAGTCAACCATGGGTGAGGATATAAGAAACGAAAAGGTCACCCCTAACGGTAATCCTGCACTGGTAAACCCGATAAACAGCGGAATAGATGAACATGAGCAAAATGGAGTTACAGTACCAAGTAAAGCCGCTACAGTATTTGCCCCGATTCCGTGAAAGCGCCCCAATATCTTCTTGCTACGTTCAGGTGGAAAATAACTTTGAATATATGAAATAAAAAAAATCAACGTACAAAGCAGCAATATAATCTTAATTACATCGTATACGAAAAACTGCAAACTTCCTACCCAGCGATTATTAATATCCAACCCTAAAGCTGATAACCCGCTACCAATTATATGGTTTAACCATTTCATTCCTAGAATTTGATTTTGTATAAAGCTCCAGACATCCTTTAATACTTGCATTTACATCATTCCTCGCTCTCTATATAAACATATCAAGATTTTTCGATGTGTTTTTGTTTTAAAAAGCCACCCTTATCGATGATTGATGGCATTTACTAAACAACAATCATTTGTTTTCTTAGTATTATAATTTTGATTCGTTATTTTCTTAAGGAGTTCAAGAGCAAAAGTACTTCCGCTTTCACTAATTTTATAATGTGTCCATTTCCCATCCTGGCGGCTCTCAACAATTCCTGACTCGCATAAAATCTTCATATGGTAAGAAAGTGTAGATTGTGCCATATCTAGCTGATCTAGCAAAATACATGCGCATTGTTCACCGTCTCGAAGTAATTCAATTATCTGTAAGCGTTTTTCTTCGCAAAAGGCTTTAAACACCTTTGCCTGATCTTCATATGTAATATTCAAGTTATTCACCTCAGATCCAAAATATTCGATATGATATACATTATGCTTCAAATCGAGTTTTGTCAATATGTCTTATCCCTGTCTTATTCTCAATAATCAACTACCATTGATTTGACAAATGCAAAGAATTCGCGTAGATAGCTGTTTAGAATTA
>CAYMLJ010000006.1:0-20792 GCA_964391395.1 uncultured Ruminiclostridium sp.
CAATCTAGATTATCATAGATCGAGAGGTGTGTCGACAACCCCGTCCCCTTGTCACTCCCCTTGTCATCTTGTCATCTCATCTTGTCATCTTTTATATTTCCGTTATCTTCGAACCGGGAGGTACCAAAGCCGCTCCGGCGGCTGTTGCATACTCGGCATGGTCAGGTATATGGAATGTAATGCCGAACAAAGCTGTTAATCCATCAAAAATTGTTTTTGCCTGAGGTACATTGGTCAAATTACCTGTCAGGACCACATCATTTACCTTCTCATTTCTCGACGCAAAAATTGCCATCATTCCTATTGTCTGAAACACAAGATTAATTATCCCAAGTGCAACATCAGCCTTTGTGGCAAGGTCAATTATTTTCCCAAAATTCGATGCAGTAGTTTCCTGAGTCAATCCCCCAACAATGTCATGTGATATGTCGGCTATTGATAGGTCAATATGCTTTAAATCCCCGTCCTTAGCCATGTCAACAATATCATTGAAGTTTCTTATGTTCAGCATACGATTTGAAAGGCCTAATAAGGTTCCGCCGCCTACTCCCGTGCCTCCGATATGATAGGCCTTGTCATTATCAGCCATAACATAAGCCGTACCTGTGCCCATGCTAACTATTATAGCCCTGTTTAATTTGCTCAGGAATAAACCACCTAGTCCTATAGCCAAGAATTCATCGACCTTATATGTAGGAATGCCAAATATCTTCTCTTCTATAAAAGTTGACCCCACACCTGTCATCATGATTTTATCAATCTCGGCAAGCTGCAACTTATTCTCATTTAAAAATCTTCCGAAAGCACCATATACAGATGAAACAGGATCGTTAGCCTTGACCAGCAAAGGACTAAAAAGCTGTTTTTGGTCATAACCGATAATTTTTGTGGTGCTGCCTCCAACATCAATACCAATAATTTTACTCACGAATATACATCTCCGAATTACATTTTTTTGGTCTTTGCATATCGAAAATATGCTGTAGCAATAGGCATGGTTATAAGCCCGCTGATAATAGCTTCAGCTATCGCATTTGTTGTTATTACTGACACTAGAATTACTCCGAAAGGCATTTCTACCTTTTCAACCAATTCTTTTGCATAAACCAGATAAAGCATCAGAAAAACAAGCGCAGTATTAGTAAAACTTCCTGCCATGCCGCCAATAAAGGTACTAACAGAATTTTTAAGTGATTGCTTTTTAATAAGCTTTGTTAATCCAAGATAAACAAAGTATGCGACAACGCCTATAAACATTCTCGGAAGAACTGAGATAAGGGGATTCATAAAGAATGGGTCTAGAATGGTTGCAGGCCTTGTAAGGGCATGTATCCATCCCACAACACCTAATGCAGTACCCATTATTAAACCGGCTGCAGGGCCTAGTACTATGCCTGTAATAATGGTAGGAATATGAATAATTGTAGCGCTGATAACCCCTAAAGGAATCATTCCTAATGGTGTAAAGTCCATGATGATGGTGATACCAAGCATCAGACCGAGAAATGCCAGGCTTCTCGGATTCTTAAACAGTTTTTTCATGTTTTCCTCCGTTCTCATTCCCTAAAGGGATATGATTCGAAATTTATTTTTTATTTTTGTCCGGCTTATAAAAATGCCGGCAGAATAAATATAACACAAGATTATAACTAATTTCAATAATATATGATGCCTGAAAACGCCCTTTTACGCCGTTAATTTTTGTTAATTTTTATTATTAATACTCCTACCTTTATATAAATACTTATTGAAAAGACCGCATCCAAATATTTATTTGACAAAATTTCGGGTTATGTATGGTAATGTGTGATAAAATGTAGTTAAAAATATCTAAGGTGATTGTTTTGCATCATGTTTTTATCATTAATCCTATAGCCGGCAAAGGTCGTGCCGTTCAAATGATTGGAGCCATAAAGTCCAGATTTAAAGATTTTATCCAATCATATGAGATTTCAATAACAGAAGCTCCGGAACACGCAACAGAAATTGCTAATAAGGCCGCTTCCGGTGGTGAGGCTGTCCGCATTTATTCTGTTGGCGGAGACGGCACTCTTAACGAAATTGTTAATGGGATTGCAGGTTTCCCTAATGTCGAACTGGGTATTATACCATGTGGTTCAGGCAATGATGTAGCACGTTATCTTTATCCCGTAATTGACCCATTAAAACTGATTAGAGTACTCCCTGCCTCGACTTCAAGAACCATAGATTTGGGGAGGTTAAATAAAAAATATTTTCTTAACATTGCATCTATTGGCTTTGATGCAGAGGTTGTACTAAACAGACGTTATTTTAAGCGGTTTCCTCTTGTCTCGGGTTCCATGTCTTATATTTTAGCAGTTTTGACAACTTTAATTAAATGTAAAAAATATAATCTTAAAATTACACTTGATAATAAGAAACCAATTGAAAAAGAATTTTTATTAACTATCTTTGCCAATGGTTCCTACTATGGCGGAGGGATGCTTGCTGCTCCTAGCGCTAAAATGGATGATGGAATATTTGACTTTTATCTGGTGGAATCGCTTACGCGTCGAAGAATTTTGAGATTTTTCCCTCTGTTTATGAAGGGAAAACATGAAAATATGGAAGAAGTTGAACTAGCAAGAGGAACAAAGGCAATAGTAGAAAGTAATAATCCTTTTCCCGTTAATATTGACGGCGAAATAAGCCTTGAAACACTCATATCTATTGATTTACTCCCTAAACATATAAAAGTGCTTATTCCATAGAAATCGAAAGTTTATTCTCCTTACTGTTTAGTAAATAAAAACCTTGCGGATTTTCAGGGTTTTTCTTGTTATATGCTAATGGATTTCCGTCCATACCTGAAAATATCCCTCCTGCTTCGGTAACTATTATTTCCATAGCTGCTGTATCCCATTCCATTGTACGCCCAAAGCGATAATATGCTTCAACATCACCTCTGGCAAGTAAACACCCCTTATACGCACTTCCTGCTACAATAACATGTTTTATCTTGTTATCAGAGATAAGCTTATCCAGCATAGGCGAATGATGGGTGCGACTCTTGGCTAATCTGATATTACCTATCCTTTTTGATACATGAAGAGGCTTCTTTTCTCCGTTTATCAGAGAAAATGCCCCTTGCCCTGCCCATCCATAGTATAGTTCTTTATAAACAGGGACATATATTACCCCTCCAATTGGCTTTCCCCATTCGGTAAGGGCAATGTTTACAGTAAACTCATCATTACCTTTAATAAACTCCTTGGTGCCATCAAGAGGATCTACCAAAAAGCAATATTTCTTTTCCAGCCTTGAAAGGTCATCGGAAGATTCCTCGGCCAGAATCCCTATATCAGGAAAGGCTTCACTAATTCGGCTGATAATAATATCATTAGCTATTTTATCGGCTTCGGTTACAGGAGATTTGTCTTCCTTGTATTCTATATTGATTTCTTTTTTGTAAAGCTTTAGTATCTCTTCCCCTGCAATAATAGACAGTTCTTTTATGGTATCAAGTACATCCTTTGAATTAATCAATCCTTAATCTCCTAAATAATTTTTATATATTTTTTTCGGTCCTGATTATACTCTATTCTGTATACCTCTTTTACCTGAAAACCATTCGCCGCACTGGCACTAATCACATGGTTCAAATATTGTTCGGGAAACAAAAGGCAGTAGCCGCATCCGGTCTTTGTAACCTTGCAAGGAGTTGAAATGACTTGAAAAACAATCCCTTTTTGCTCAAACACCCGGCATATTCTATAAGCATAATTCCCGGAATCATAAAGCGCAATACAATCCACAACATATACCTATTATAGCATGGTCATAGTATATGCTATTCTTCTTTTCGTATTGATGTCACAAAAGTTTGTGCAAAAAGAAAGTTAATGCTTTTCACTTGCCTTCATTGTATCTAGTTAAGAACTGCCTAGTTCGCTCTTCCTTGGGATTATCAAACACTTCTTGGGGTGTGCCCTGCTCGACAATTACCCCTTCATCCATAAATATAACCCTATCTGCCACATCCCGGGCAAAATTCATTTCATGAGTCACGATAATCATAGTTGTATTTCGCTCTGCTAAATTCCGAATAACTTTTAAAACTTCGCCTGTGAGCTCTGGATCTAAGGCAGAGGTAGGTTCATCAAAGCACAAAATGTCAGGCTCCAGAGCTAGAGCGCGGGCAATGGCTACACGCTGCTGCTGTCCCCCGGATATCTGATGAGGATAATTGTTCAGCTTATCCGATAGACCGACCTGAGATAGAAGCTTTTTCCCGTTGTCTTGAATCTCTTCTAATATAGCTTTTTTATCCAGTTTATAATTTGGCCGCTCCTTGGCCAACATCTCTGCTGCCAAAATAACATTTTTAAGAACTGTATACTGGGGAAAAAGATTAAAGTTTTGAAAAACTAAGCCAAAATGCAGGCGCTTTTTTCGCACCTCACTTTCTCTCTGTGTGGCAGGGTCCATAGCATCAAAAATCACCTTATTATTTACGGTAATGATACCTTTATCCGGCCTCTCCAGAAAGTTTAGGCATCGAAGCAGTGTGGTTTTTCCACTTCCGGAAGAACCGATAATTGCTATTGCCTCGCCCTTTTCTAATGAAAAATTAATTCCATGCAAAACCTGAAGGGTTTCGAAACACTTTTCAATATCTTTAACTTCTAAAACTGCCATTAAAATCCCCTCCTTTATGCACGAAAATAACTCAGTTTCTTTTCTAAATAATCAAACAGTATGGTTAACACCCCTACGAAAATTAGGAAATAAATTCCCGTTGCAAACAGGGGCCAAATAAGTCCTTTGCTACTGTATTCTCCGGCCATCATAATGATCTCCTTATTAGCAATGATACGAGCAAGGGATGTATCTTTCACTAGAGTAATTACCTCATTACCAACAGGTGGAAGGATACGCTTCACTACCTGAAGCAGTGTTACCTTGATAAAAATTTGTCCCTTTGTCATTCCCAAGACCTGACCTGCTTCATATTGTCCTTTCGGTATGCTTTCAATACCGCCTCGATAAATCTCCGAAAAATAACAGGCATAATTAATAACAAAGGCTACCGTTGCTGCAACAAAACGCCCTGCATCACCATTTGGCCAAGACACAGGCATGCCTAGAAGGCCCGGTCCATAAAAAATAATAATAAGCTGCAACATCAGTGGTGTTCCGCGGATAACCCAAACAAAGGTTCTTACTAACCAACGAAGTGGTTTAAAGCGGCTCATTGATCCAAATGCAATCAACAGCCCAAGGGGTAGTGAAAACAAAAGTGTTAATATAAAGAGCTTACAATTAATTAAAAAGCTCTCCGATAGGCGGCTAATAATCACCGGAATCTGATTCATATCTCTCTTACCTCAACAAATATACAATGGGGCAGAGTTTTGACCTCTGCCCCTAGTTTAATTTACTATGTACATTAAGCCTAGTCAGCTAAATCTAGTCCATACTTTTCAGCTAATGCACCCAAGGTGCCATCAGCAACCAATTTATCAAAAATCTTATTTACTTCTGCACAAATATTGGAACCTTTTCGGAATGCAACCCCATAGTTCTCTTCTGCCAAGTGATCTACAATCTTTATATCCTCATAGTTTGTACCTTTGCCGGTCATGGTGTTAGCAAGAGTTAAATCTAAGACTGCAGCGTCTGAAGTTCCGGCTTTTACTTCCATTAAACACTCTGTCTGTAAGGTCTTAGGGACGAAGCTTGCCTGCTTCAGGTTATCATCCCCCTGAATAACTTTCTCACCGGCAGATCCCTGCTCCGCAGCTACTGTTTTGCCAATCAATGATGCTGTGCTTTCATAGGCAGTACCTTCCTTGACCAGAACCACCTGAGCGTTCTTCACATAAGGTTTTGTTATTTCCATGGTTGCCTTACGCTCATCATCGATGGTTAGACCATTCCAAATACAATCAATTGACTTCGCATTTAACTCTACTTCTTTGGTATCCCAGTTGATTTCAACGAATTGAGGCTCTAAACCAAGCTTTTCACAAATCAGGGTGGCTAGCTCTGTGTCAAAGCCGGTAAATGTACCGCTTTCATCGGTATAATTCATTGGTGCGTAATCGGTGTAGCCAATAACAAGCTTTCCATTTTTCTTAACATAACTTAGATCACTATCACCTTGTGCTCCACAAGCAGCTAATGTAATGACCATGGTTAATACCAAAAGTATTGACAATAATTTCTTCATTCTCTATTCCTCCAATTTAAGTCTGTAAAACACTAATATTATACCACGTTAGCGAGATAAAGCAATAAGGCAAGAATGATATTTAAAATGAACTAATGGTAGCGTAAAGTTACCCATCTTACAATTTACGTGTCTGAACAATAGGGATTTCGAAAAATCTATTGTTCCATATTATACAGCATTTCATTTAATATGGTAGACATTTGCTTGATTTCCTGTATAGATTCCTTGATTGAAATAATTCCACTGTTTTCAGTTTCGATAGCAGCTAAAATCTCTTGGTTGGAGGCAGACTGTTCTTCTGAAATACTGGCTATACCCTCGATTCGTTCCTGCACCTGAATGAACTTGTCAAGAACATTATTGAACATCTTGTTTTCTTCATCCAGTAAGGCAAAAGTCTCATTCACAGCAGTTTCAACATCTTTAAAATATTCACCAATTTCATTTAATAAGATATTACCGTCTTCAACCGCCTTTTCACCCTGGCTCACTTTATCAACCGCAGTTAATGAATTAGATGATATCACATCGGTAATTCCCTGAATATTATTTGCAGTCATAGCACTCTGTTCAGCCAGTTTTCGAACCTCTCCGGCTACTACCGCAAAGCCTTTTCCTTGTTCTCCGGCTCTTGCTGATTCAATTGAGGCATTTAATGACAATAGGTTTGTCTGCTCAGATATTTCAGTAATTCCTTCCAGAGACTCATTTATATCTCCAATATTCGATTGCAGCTCATTTACAGTGGCCAGAGCTGCACTGACAGCCTGATTGATTGTCTGCATCTGAGTTATCATAAAGCTGATCTTTTTTGTGCCCTCGGATACCTTCTTAGATATCAAGTCTGAGTTACTAGAAATCTTCTCGGATATTTCCTTTGTACTATTAACATCATCCATAGCTTTGGTCATATTGGAATTTATATCATTAATACTTGCGGCTTGATGCTCTGTTCCACTAGCCATTTCATTCATTGTCTTTGTTGATTCACTACTTGACTCCACAATTGAATTCATATTGCTATCAAGCATGGTAACATTTTTAATTAATACGGAAGAGGATTCCCCTACTTTATTCAAAGTATCCTGGAGCTTTAAAACAAGCTTTTTAACCTCTTCCTCTTTTGCTGTTGCCTTCATAATTATCTGGCTACCCCATCTATTAGAGAAATATATCACCAGAAAAATACTGTTAATCATCAGTAATGAGGATAATAGAAAACTTATCGGACGCTCTCTTCCGAATAAAATCACACTATCAATATTAAAAATAGTAAGATACACTGCATTTAATATAACTGCATAGGAGATTAAAAGCTTGGAGGAATAGTATAGACATAATAACGCTATAGATGCAGCAATAGTGAAGTTAGTTCCCTGATCTGTTGAGTCGGCAATCAATGACATAATCGATGTAGCTAATATTACTAGACTATAGATAAAGCCTTTTATTCTGCTTGGAATAGGAATGAAAAAAAGTAGGGTTATTGCAGCCATTGCAATAAATACTGGTATTGACAACTCCATCCCTTCTGAAAAGCTTCTTCCGTAAAAATTATAAACCAAGGTAAAAATGCTTACGACAATTATAATACAAGTGCATACTAAGTCGGCTTTTTTAAAGTTATAAATACTTTTACTCATAATATGTACTCTCCTGTGTCATTAAAAAGTTTAAATATACTGAATTTATCCTCATTAACATATATTGTAGTCTTAATGGTATTTGTTTTCAAGTTTAATGTATAAATATTACATTTCTTTCTAATTCGTCATCTTGACATGGTTAATCCCCTTATCGTATAATATCAATTGCACAAATGATAGGCATTTATGCAGTTTATAGCTATATGCGCCCGTAGCTCAGACGGATAGAGCACAAGTTTCCTAAACTTGGTGTCGCACGTTCGATTCGTGTCGGGCGTACCAAAAAAAGACAGACCTCCACTACTATGGTGATCTGTCTTTTTAATTTAAGCTTCCTTATACCATGTAATATGTAAATCCTCTCTTGATGTCTCCGTTGAAACCAATGTTTTTATAAAAATCATGAGCAATTTTGCGCTCATTTGAGCTTAACAGCATTACTTTATAGCAATCATTCTCTTTTGCAAAATCAAGCAACAGTTGAATCATTGCTCTCCCAATACCTTTCCTTCTAACATCGGGGTGAGTAATCACGTTCTCTATTACAGCATATGATCGTCCTTTTCTGGTTATATTAGGAACAATAGTAATGCAACTTGTTGCTAATAGCCTATTTTGTTCTTCAGCCACCGCATATCGGTATTTGCGAGGATCGTTCATTATCTCATCCCAAATATTCTTAAGCTGATCAAGCGAGGCCAAGGTATCGCCCGGATTCAAAAAATCATATAAATCCATTATCCCCTTAAAATCATTGTACTTTGCAAATCGAACTTCCATCATCATACCTTCTTTCAGCTAACCGTTTCCAGGTTATTTAAAATACCTGCTGAAAAAATAAAGAGTGTAACCCCCAGAACAAAGCTCCAGCCGGCTAAGGCTAATATCATAAGGAGTTCACTTTCAGTAAAGGCGATTACTATACCGGCTGCTATACCACCGGGTATAATTATTAATAAGTTTATTATTACTTTGATAAAAACCAGAAACCCTTTGCTATGAATTCGTCCAAACAATCTCCGGGTTAAAATATCACTGTAAATATAAACAGCGCCAAACAAAGTATAGGTGATTATGCAGCTTATAATAATTACTAAAGGCGCTTTAAAGAGTATACCTGAAAGTACAAATAAAACAGTTCCGTCAAATAAATTCTTAGTATGCTCACCCAGAGTCGCAAAAAATAGCTTTTCTTGGGAGGAGGCAGGAATCAGAAAGATATAGTGCTTTTCTAACTCAGTACCCAGTCTGCCCTGCATTTGAAGAAGCAACAACATGTAAAGGGCAAAGAACAGAATCATTGATAATGACAGCATCTGTGCTTCACTAGGCATTATTAGCTTGAATACAATAGCAGCTATTATGACCGATACAGATGATCTGTCAAAAAAGAGTACGTAAGCGGTTTTTCGGAGCTCCAGTAAATGTTTAAAGAAAATTGCGCTGGCTCCGGTACCCGACAATTTTTGTTTCACACGGTCCTTAACCTTAAGACCAAATGTCATGTTATTGCCTGCTCGTTTTGCTTTCATGGCAGCTTCTATATACTCTGTGCCTTCCAAAACATCCTCATAATAGTCAAGATTCATACGGTAGAGAGCAACAGTGGCTCCCAGAATAAGCGCAAACATACCGAATAATCCTACCCAGAATTCAGTAGTAAATCCATTTATAGATGCCGTTGCAATTGAGCCGGTCCATCCGATTACAGGAAAGTACTTCGCTATTGGATTGTTAAAGACATCGCCCAGGGTATCGACTATATTACGGGTCTGGGCAAGACTTAATAAGATCAAAATGACTATGGCCAATGCCACAATATCAAGAGCTCTTTTAAGGAGCTTTTTTCTCCCCGTTTTCTTTGTTGCCCACGAATATAAAACCATACTTATCAAGGGATATGAAAGAGCATAAACTATGGTCGCGAGCAGTATCATCCATGTACCATAAGGCTTCATATCGAAGTTGTTCTTTAGGTTTGGAATCTGGCATATGGCAATAAAGAGAAAAAGGAGCGTACCTCCCAGCTGCTTGATAAAGCCATAAAGCAAAATATGGTTCGGCTTTATCGGAGCAGTAAAGGCAATGTTCACATCTGCCATTCTAAAATAAGTGCTGCCTTTATCAATACCTAATTTAAATGTGGTGTAATACATAAAAATGAAGACAATGGTTATTATCCCTATATATAAATCATTTGAGCCGGCCCTTATAAAGCCTGAGGGCATAGCGAAAGAAGCTACAAGCATGGCTACAACAAAAAAGGCAATAAAAAGGTAACCGATAATTAGAATCGGTTTCTTAAAAACCCCTTTTATAAGATTTTTAAGGGTCCTTCTCATAACAAAAAGCATAGACCTCATAGGACTGCTCCCTCCTCCTCGGTTTTGGAGAAAAAGATATGTTCCAAAGATTCACCGCTTAAAACCATGGCATCTTTTGTATTATTATATACAATCTCACCTTTATGCATTATGAGTACCTTATCCCATACATCGGCGATAGAGTCTAGGATATGAGTGCTGATCAAAATAGCACACCCGGTATTTTTCAGCTCAATGAACATTTCCTTGAGCTCTTTTATTGCCCTTGGGTCAAGGCCAATCATAGGTTCGTCAAACAGCATCATGTTTGGCTTAATTAAGAGTGCACAGCATAGGCTTACCTTTTGCTGCATACCTTTCGAAAGATCTTTTCCCACCTTCTTTTTTTTGTCATCCATTTCAAAGCGCGTTAAAAGTGCTTCTGCTGTGTCTTCCCAGTCCTGCAAACCATATGCTCTAGCTACAAATTCTAAATGATCCCAAACATTAAGGGATTCATAAAGAGATGGGGATTCAGGTACGTATCCAAAAATTCTTTTTGCTTCAATGCTCTTATTAGGTTTACCATCTATTGAGATTTCCCCATCAAAACGCAAAAGACCTGCAATTGATTTAATGGTAGTGCTTTTTCCCGCACCGTTAGGTCCTATTAATACGCCAATCTCTCCGCTGTTGATTTCAAATGAGACTTTGTTAACTGCCAAAACCTTTTCATACTTCTTCGTTAAATTTTTAACTTTTAACATACTGACCTCCTAAAGTGGTAGCTAATGTCTATACTTACTTAGCAATCGGCATCAGGCACCGCAGCATTTCTTATATTTTTTCCCGCTTCCACATGGGCACGGGTCATTTCTTCCAACCTTTGTACTAACTGCGCGATGATCTTCGTTAAATTTTTTCCTTATTGATGTGCGTTCCTCGGCTGATAATAAATCGTCCCATTCCTCTAGCTCATAAAGCCAATTAGCTTTTGCATTTAGCATATTATAGTAGAGCTTATAAAGTAATATGCTTTTGTCAATTTCGCTATCTTCTGTAAGAGCCTCCAGATCCAGACTACTGTCAAGACTGGTATTTATGCCGTCTAAGAAGCCCATAAAGGTAGTGTTGTCCATATCGTATTTTTTTGCTAGTTCGTCTATCCTACCTGTGATGCTTGTCGTCCCCGATGACAGAATTGCTTTATAGGCCTGCGTTTCTTTTTCCAAATAGCTTTCAAAAAACTTCTGGTTCTCATTGGTACCTTGGTTTTGCAGTCTCTCCTGCCAATCTTTAAATAAACTCATAGTGCTTCCCTCCGATAATACAACTTTGTCTTTTAAATGTCTGACTACATTTTTTCTGGTGCCTCAATTTTTATTAGCTCTAGAATATTTTTTATCACAATTCTGGTGCAATCGACCAGAATAATTCTTGCCATCATCAGCCCCTCATCCTCGCCCTTGACACGACAAGCATTATAGAAACTGTGAAAATTAGCCGCAACATCCATAACATAACGTGTTAAGCGGCTCGGTTCCAGACTCTTAGCCGATAGTGCAATCTCTTCGGGATATTCCGAAAGCTTTCGTATAAGCTCAATCTCTTCATTTTCCTTTAATAAGGTGAGATCCACAGAACCAATAGGCTTTGATTCTACCCCTTCTTCTTTGAGTTTTCTAATAAGGCTGCAAATACGGGCATGAGCATACTGTACATAGAATACAGGGTTATCATTAGACTGCTTAACAGCCAAATCCAAATCAAAATCTAAATGGCTACCCGAGGTTTTAAGATTAAAAAAGAAGCGTGCAGCATCCTTTCCGACTTCTTCAAGAAGGTCTTCCAGAGAAATTGCTTTACCGGTCCTTTTTGACATACGAGCCAGTTCACCGTTACGGTAAAGCCTTACCAGCTGGAATAAAACAACTTCCAACCTCTCGCTCTTAACGCCGAAGGGCTCCATTGACGCTTTCATTCTGGCAACATGCCCGTGATGGTCTGCACCCCATAAATCTATAGCCCAGTCAAAGCCCCGGGTAACAAATTTATTGTAATGATAGGCTATGTCAGCTGCCATATATGTGGGGATACCGTTATTCCTGACTAATACCTCATCCTTCTCAAGGCCAAGCTTTTCTCCGTTTAGCCATATAGCATCGTCCTTTGAAACCGTATAGCCACTCTCGGTGAGGAAGTCAATGGCTTTTTGAACTGCGCCGCTTTCATGCAATGATTTTTCCGAAAACCAAACATCATAGCTAACTCCGTAGGATTCGAGTATTTCGCGTATCTTTTTTATGTTTAGAGGAAGAGCGTAATCCACCAATATTTTTCGTCTTTCCTCAGGTGATTTCTCAATGAGAATATCTCCGTTTGCCTCAAAATAGGCTTTGGCATGGTCTAAAATATCCTCTCCCTGATATCCGTCTTCAGGGAACTCCACTTGGTCTTCTCCCAGAATAATTTGGAGATAACGGGCCTCCAACGAAATGCCGAATTTATCAATCTGGTTACCGGCATCATTTATATAAAACTCTTTTGTAACATCATACCCTGCTTTTGTAAGCACACTTGCCAGACAATCACCCAGCGCACCACCTCTGGCATTTCCCATATGAAGCGGTCCGGTGGGATTGGCACTGACAAATTCCACGTTTACCTTAATTCCCTTACCTAACTCGACCTCTCCGTATTTATCCTGTTTTTCCTGAATAATATGCAATGAGTCATAAAGCCAGTCCTTTCTTAAATAAAAATTTAAGAATCCCGGCCCTGCAATCTCTATTTTTTCAATATATGTTCCTGAAAAATCAAACTCGGAAACTAATAGCTCAGCAGTCTTTCTGGGAGGCATCTTAGCCTGCTTGGAAATCTTCATGGCTATATTAGTCGAGAAATCACCGAAGTCTCGCTCACGGGGAATTTCAATTAGAATATCATCAACTTGTATTCTGGGAAGGCTTCCTTTATTTTCGCATGCCGTAAAAGCCTCTTTTACAACCTGCAAAAGCTGCCCCCGTATTTTTTCAAAAACATTGTTCATTACTCTATACCCCATTTTCGTTTTCTTGTGTAATTAATTTCTTCGCTCACTCACGTTTACATAAAGGCTGTTCTTTCCGCCATAGGCGCGATTATATTCGAGTATATAATCAACTTTTATGTCCCCGCCTGATTCGCTGAAATTGACATCAACGTTTTTTGCTGTAATTCCCAACATGACGCTTCCATATTTAGTATCATAGTCCGAAAGGTGTGTTTTCCCCACTTCAAAAAACATCAAGGTATCTACATTCCCGTGTCTTGTTAATGTTACAGAGTCCTTATTAACCCTTAGTGTAGTAGTTGTTCCGCCAAGACCGGTAATTTCACTTTCTTCGTAACTTACAATAAAATCATTATCTTCCTTTGAGAGAATCCCCTCTGTGATAAAGCTCATTTTATCGGGTTCTCCCGAAGAATCATCCATAACACTGTTAACCGTAATTAAAACTTGTTTTTCCACATTTACTTCCTTTCATATGAGCGCGTCCTTTGCTGGTAGCTTTCAAATGCCAAATCAATGAGTTTTGTTATCAGCTCTGAATATGGGATGCCGCTAGCTTCCCAGAGCTTTGAATACATGCTTATGTCGGTAAAGCCCGGCATTGTATTAATTTCATTTAATACAACTCTTCCCGATTCTTCAACAAAAAAATCCACTCGGGAAAGGCCGGAACAGCCCAATGCTTTAAATGCACGTATAGCATATTCTCTTACCTGTTCCATTATCTT
Organism: uncultured Ruminiclostridium sp.; assembly: GCA_964391395.1. Classification (GTDB taxonomy): domain Bacteria; phylum Bacillota; class Clostridia; order DSM-8532; family DSM-8532; genus DTU059. The sequence goes on from CAYMLJ010000006.1 coordinate 13,926, forward strand.
TTTGTCAATATTTGCGGGAATTATTGTATCTGATTTACCGTCTATATACTTTGCATTATAGTCATAAAATTCATTACTGGGAAGGACTTCACCAATTGTAGATGCTATGGGGTTATCATTACCTAAAACAGCGCATTCCACTTCTCTTCCCTTAATAAACTCCTCAATTAGTATCTTCGAATCATATTTGGCGGCGTATTGAAGAGCTGTCATCAGGTCATCAGGTCTTTTTACCTTACTTATGCCTACAGATGAACCGGCGTTGGCAGGTTTCACAAAGCATGGCCAACCTAGCTTTTTTGTAACTTGACTCAAGATATCATCAATTTGCTCATCAATTTCTGATCTCATTACTTTTATATAATCAGCTTGAGGGATTCCGGCATTGTCAAAAACTAATTTGGAAAACTCTTTATCCATACCGGCTGCAGAAGATAGTATATTACAGCCTACGTACGGAACGTCAGCCAATTGAAGCAGTCCCTGAACCGAACCGTCCTCACCGTTGGGACCGTGAAGAACTGGAAATACAACATCAACAACCCCGTCAGCATCATTTTCAACGTTAAAGCTGACTAGTTCCTTACAGGTTGGAGCATTTACAATATCCTTGCTTAATACACCTGCTTCTACTTTTTTCTGGAGCATGCTTCGTGCTGCTTGTTCCCAATACCCCGATCCTATTAAATTAATATCGCCTTCATACTTAAGCCATTCACCGTTCTTAGTTATACCTATAGTCTGAATTTCAAAACGATTTCTATCTATATTCTCAAGTACGCACTGGGCAGATATTCTTGAAACCTCGTGTTCCGAGGATTGACCTCCAAAAAGAACAGTAACCTTTATTTTACTCACCGAACAACCTCCGCAAACAGTTACAAGGGGAGCATTTATGCTCCCCTAATATGGTTCTATTTAACAACCTACTTCTTTTTTATAAATTATACTTTACACACCTATATTATTCAAGCGGTTCTTCTTCTTCATCTGAAATATCAAGAATTACATCTTCATCAATACTACCTACCGGAGTAAGCCCGCTATCTTCAGGCAATGCGAGTCCTACCTCTTTATTTACAATTGCATCGTTTCTCGGAAAGTCACTGCTCAAGGTTACATTATCCTTAAAATTCTTTGTTGTCTTACCGTTAATTGTTATTTTAACCCTCTCGATTTCTTTCATTTCGGTAAGAGAGTTAACAATTGAATAAACTGTAAGCTCGGCAAGAACTTTCCCACCGGGATGGTTATCTATAAATTCTTTTGTAAAGTCAACCGTTGCAACCCTTTCAGCAATTGTTACCGGGGCTCGTAAAGTAGTGCCTTCTGCAATAAGAGAAGAAAGGCCTTCGGCCTTTGGACCCTTGATTAGCTCTTTAACCATGACCGAAGCAAGAGTTTCGGCGCCTTTTTTTGCCTCTTTGATGTCAACATAACGAATTTCCTTTATCAGTTTGGTTTGCTGTTCATCACCAAAATATAGGATTACCGGCACTTTCTCGTTGAGCACAGCCGCTTCTTCTTCATCAATAGTCAGGCTGCTTGTCGGTGTAAGATCATCTTCCATATCATCCCCGTCTTTTTTAGCGGAGCCGCAGGAACACATCATAAGCGCAAAAATCATTATCAAGGCTATAACTCTAAATTTTTTCATAATGCACACCTCATGTCTGAATCCATTTTTATATTTATGAACGGAAGTACCCTTTTATTCTCTCAATCTAATATTCTCGTTTTATTACGTTTCACTTTACAAAGTTAAAGTATTGATGTAACATTATACATAATTTAACATAATAACAATCTTTTATTATTTGCGAAACGGAGATAGAATCATGATTAACAGGTTAAACCGGGATAAAATCAGAGAGCTTATGAATAGCCGCTATATGGGTAATTACAATAAATTCAGCAGGGATTTAGGTGTAGACCCGGCACATCTTTATAGATTCTTAAATACCGGTGTAGGCGGAGGAAAGAAAATTATATTCAGCTTAATTGATTACTGTGAAAAGAATAAATTGGATTACAAAAAATACATTGAATTGTAACAGTTCTTATGGCATTTTGACCATAACATGTTGCACTAAATAGAAAAAAATAATCAAAAATTTTTTGTTGTTTTTACGCTTATAATAGCAATATGAATTATTTATAATATATATGTAAACAGTAATAGCTATGAAAAATATTCAGTAAATAATGAAGACTATTTGAAAAATTAAATGTAGTAATTAACGTAGTTAGATATGCCCCTTTATTATCCCCTTTTTTCGCTCCTTATGGAGCGGTACATTTTTAAAATTTTATATAGATTCCTCCTTTATTATTGAAAAGACGGGTTTTCACCCGTCTTTTCTCGTTTTTCTAACATAATCAATCATTTGTCTGGATGCAAGAGCTCCCTGTCCCACCGCAACAGCAACCTGTTTGAACACCCCTGTACAGTCTCCTGCGGCAAATAAGCCTGGGATATTAGTCTCCATTTTATCATTTACAATAATGCTTTTACCCTCTGTGGCGATCCCCATCTTGAGTGCAAAGCTGGAGGAAGAAGCGCTTCCGTAGGCTATAAAAAGACCCTGTACGCTTTCTTTACTGCCATCCTCAAACACAATATCCTCTATTCTTTCCTGACCCTGAAGCTCCTTGATTTTTGACGTGTTTATCTTGAATTTCTCTAGACTTTCTTTCAGATTTTCCGAGACACTTAAAGGCATATTATTTGTATACAAGGTTATATCCTGAGTAAATGCAGATAAATCAATTGCCTCATGAATAGCATAATCAGTGTATCCGAGAACTCCGACCTTTTTGTTGCGATAGAAAAAACCGTCACAGGTAGTACAATAGCTAATTCCGTTTCCTTCAAACCGATCAAGGTTTTTTACCGGTACTCTTACAACCGGAGCCCCCGTAGCAATCAGTACAGTCTTTGCTTCATATTCGCCGTTTACTCCTGTTACTTTAAATCTATCAGTTTGTTCTATACTTACAACTTCATCATCAATAATTTCGGCCCCCAGTCTTTGAGCTTGCTCAATTCCTGTTTCCAGCAACTCTTTGCCGCCAATAGGATTCACAAATCCATAGTAATTTTCTATTTTATCAGCCTTTAACAGCATGCTGCCAGACTTTCCGATAACCAAGGTCTTCAAATTGGCTCTGGTGGTATAAATAGCGCAAGACATACCCGCAGGCCCTTTTCCGATAATTATTACATCATATATCATAACTCTGCCTCCCTCTTTATGTTTACCTAATTATTACCCATTATATCAAAAAATAATTATTTGACACAGGGTAATGTGGGGCAAGATGGGACGAGGGGGGGGGACGAGGGGACAGGTACCTTGTCCCAGTATCTCGACGAGTATACTCTAGAGGGACAACCTTGTCCCGCTATAGACAATTCCTCCTTTTTCTTCTTACGGGCGGCAGAAGGGGCAGGGATAATGCCCGTTGGCAGCTGCCTCATATGCGTCGGAGAAGTAAATCATGCTTTCCTCATTGAATCCTGAATCCGAAATAACAGTACTTTGCAGATAATCGCAATTTGTTTTGCAATAATATAAAATGCCCTGATAGGTATAGCCTGTTATCGGAGCTTTTCTTATTACTCTTGCTCCGCCTAAGGCATAGTGCTTATAGTTCTTCCCGGAAAGGATAGGAAAGCCTTGGGCAAAAACTATTATGCCTTCATCGATAAGGGCTCTTTTCCAATCTGCGTCATCTATTGATGGGAACTCAAGTTTAACCGAGATGCTTCTGCCCGATGACCATTCATTATAATTATTCATATATGTCATGATTTTTTCTTGAACAGAGTTCTTAATGGCTGATATGCGTAAATCTTCAAAAGCTTGCTTCTCTTTAAAGTAAGGGATTATGTCTTCAAAATCGTAATAATCGCCTTCTTTTAGAGTTTCATCTATCATGTCAGATATATATACTTTGTTGTCAAGCGTATAACGAATGTTAAACCTATCGGATAAAACTTCTCCAATATAGTGCTGCGGGGGAAACCAGATATGTCTAATCTCATTTTGCCCATATATGTTTTTATATTCATCAAGAGCGTAAAGTGAGAACCCTTCACTTTCAAGAAAGACAAGGACCGGTATGCAGGCATCAACTCTTGCCATTAGGGAATGATTGCCCTTAGTATTGAAGGAATAATATACAGAATCAAAAAAGACCTGGGCTGCAAGTTCCTTGGTATCTGATATATCCACATCACTTGCATATGTAAGGCCGCTGCCCTTGTTTGAAAGAATAAATGCGGCATCGACAATTGCATTGTCAATGATATTATCATAATAATATCTTAATCTTTGGTCCTGTATGACAGCCTCGGCTTCTTGTCCGCTTATAAAAATAAAAGGAGAAACTATAATTACAAATATAATTGCTAAGCTAGTAAGCTTCATTTCTTACCATCCCTCCTGAGCGAACAAAAATACCGGGGTTGTCGGTGTCCCTAAACATTATCATGTCGCGAATGGCTGTTGCCATTGTTTTACCTATGTTTTGAACTTCCACAAACAGAAGATCTCCCATATTCATATCATAGCGCCGTGATCTATCGTGTTCCGAAAGAGTTGAGTTTTTAGGATATAAAACTTCTAAAATAACGTATTCGCTATGATTTACATGGGTTATCTCATATTCTCCCGTAAAGCTCATAATTCCGCTAATCTCATTATATATAGGATTTACCGACCTTTTTATATGGGATAGTTTAATGCTATACGTATTTCCCGTTGAACCGATGCGATTTGTGAATTCAAAGTACATACCCGGTGTTATATATCCTGTATCCCTGCAAGCATCTATAAATCTGTTGCACTCGGTCATAACTATATTGTAGGCAATATCGTCCTGCCTATCTAGAACTGTCATCAAAGGAAACAAAAACATTAAAACAGCACACAATAAAAACGCCAGTACCTTCCAAAAAGCTCTGTCCATTCCTCCTCCTTGTCTATCTCAAGGTATATTGGATTTTTAAAATCCGTCCGGAATAATCTTTTTCGAATTCAACACTGTAGAATGCAGCCTTGTCTATATCCGCTATTTCCATATCTATGGCATTCTCTTCTAAGACCCATATTTCGGCATGGCTTTGATGTGAAGATACTATTTGATCCGAATATATATCTAGCATCTTACTGTTCTTTTCCAGTCTTTTTGCTTCCAGGACCTGATGTATAACCTCTGAACCTCTTATTTCGGATGCGCCTTCTCCCTCAAAGGCAGCTATCATCCTATCCTCATCTAATATTACATTACCCTTTGTAATATAATCCCGGTAGTTGTTATACCCTGAAAAGAAAAAGGTAAACGCTATTCCCAGCAAAAGAACTGCAAACCCAATGTATAGTATTTTCTCAATATTGCTACCCATGAATCAGTCCTTTTGTGCAAAGATTACACCGCGAATTTTTAAATTTGTATCGTATACCAATTGGGAGATAAATTTTCCGGAGGGATTGATATATCTGGATGTAAGATTTGGGTTTTCACAATCCCTCCTTTCGGCATCCATCACAGTCTTGCTGACACTTGAAAGAAGCTCTCCGCTATTTACCGACAGTATTGCGCACCGATTGTCCGCACTTAATGTTCCCGTAGTTTTTGATATGTATTGGTTATAGCTTGAGCTATTTAATCCGGTACCTGTGGTAAGATTTAAATTTACCGGGTTTCCACTGTTTGAGCCCAGGGTTGCCACATAGACAATTACTTCCCCGCTTCTTCCAGCAAAAGTTCCTAAGGCTGAAAGAACATCATCCCCTTTTACTTCCTTTCCGTCATACATTCTAAATTCTTCCTCTGCCATGCTTTGAGATATTGCTCCTACGCGGTCATTGGCCAAATTGCTTACTTCTTTCATTCCTCCAAAAATACTGAGCCCTACAGTTACAACTGCAATGAAAAGGAGGATTGAGACTCCCAGCCAAAGAGCTTTAGATAGATTACCTTCCATAGCTTTGCCTCCTATAATTATGGTTTATATTTGCATTATTTGCTTATAAAATGCAGAAATACTATTCATTCCGGACACTATCATCGGAATAATCAGATATAACATAATCAATGTATAGACCGGTAAAAAGCCTATCATATTACCAAGGTTTTTCTTTTTCTCTACTATTCTTTCATTACTGTCCTTTCGAGTCTCACGATTGAAGCTCATCTCATTTTCCAGCTCCTCAAAGGCCTTTGCTACCTCTAAATCCGAGCTGGCCAGTTGAAGATTATCTATTATAGCCAGAAAAGGTGAAAATCCAACCTCCGCTTTAAGCTCTTCAAGTGCCTCATAAGGCCCCGAACTGAAATTCAGTATGCATTTTTGTAAAGGTTCCTTAAAATGAACCGAAAAAGCCTCCATCCATTCTAGTATCTCCTGAACATGAATCCTGTTCATATGCATTAACATAAGGATAATTGTTTGAAACTGGGAAACCTCATCTTCCATATCTATCTTCCTTGCCCGTGCCATAATACCAAGGCTCATAATCGGAACCCAGTACCCTGCACAAAACAGCATAAAGCACACAATAAGCTGCCACCACCAAAATATATTGTTGGAGAGCATATTAATCTTTTTATTAATTCTTTCAGAAGCAGCCGATATTTCCTGATTATTCAATTGTCGGCTCTCAACTAATTTTTCTGATACTAATTCCCCGTTTAGATTTTTACCTAGGCTTAAAATGATATTCCTATCAAAATCAGTGATGCTTTTAAGCTTTTCATACTCTTTGGCCGATAGCTGCCCTCCCAGATAACCTTCCGGCATTTGTGGCAGGTAAAGAATTGAATATCTGCTGTATGCATTTAATCCCAAAAACATGCAAA
>CAYMLJ010000006.1:20892-25601 GCA_964391395.1 uncultured Ruminiclostridium sp.
GGCAGGTAAAGAATTGAATATCTGCTGTATGCATTTAATCCCAAAAACATGCAAACGCCAAAAACAAATGCAATCAACCCCGATAAAATTCTCCGTACATACAGAGTATATACATTTACGGGTGCCATTGCGCTTTTAATAAGCTCTGTTAAATATCGTGACTGCTTTGAATATTCTCGCGGCACCAGTCTATCCACTACCCGATGCAGAAATTTATCGTATATCCGCTCCTCAAAGGACTTTTTGACATATCCGAAACTAACATGATTATCAAAGCGCTGTAGTTTTCTTAGAATTAAATAGCAGACAATAGAAGACAATATAGTAGCTATACCCAGGACAATGCCAATTTTGCTGGAATAAAACGACTCAAGAGGCGCGAAGCTTCCTGATGCCCAGTTTCTTAGAGGCTTTAAGAAAAACAGAGGAAGAAGAGATATTGTGGTAAGGCTTCTTAAAGCGTATTTTAGCTTTTCTCGCTTATATAATTCGGCTTTAATCTCGCTACCAAGATAGGTTATGCACCGAATAAAAACTGAACTATCCTTAATATAGGTGTCTCCATATTCCTTAGTAATGAAAATAATGCCTGCTAACATCTTAAAATATTTGTTGGGAGCTGTTTCATAATACTTCTCCAACTCCTCTTCCACATCTTTGGAAAAAAGAATATCATTTATCCGTTCGGCCTGGGCATATGTCTCAAAAGTTCCTTCCTTGTTCAGTAAATTACAGGCCTCCAGATTAGCATCCTCGACAGATTTTTGTTCATAGTACTTATGCCTCAAAACCTCCAGATATTTAATTTGTTGTCGTAGAAGCTTGTTCTGAAGATTGCTTATATAAAGCTCTATTATTGTATCTCCGATGAAAGATAAAAGTACCGCAAATAATATTAGAATTAACAAGTCACGGGTAAGAGCCCAGAATATAATTATAATGGATATGTACGCTGCTGCTGAAAGCAAAAGAAGGGTAACAGTTGTCTTACGTATCCTCTTTTCATCTGAGACAGTATATATTTCAAGTCTTTTTCTTATGTTTTGTAAAAGCTTTTTTAAAATGGGAATTCTACTTAATCTTCGATATAGCGAAATATAAAATACCGAAGATCTTTCCCCGCTCTGTCTTAGGCTTTTTCCCACATTTTTTTGCTTCTTAGAATAAGCTAAGTTCACTATTATTAATAAAAACGCAAGAAGGAGACAAGTGCCTCCGATAATACCATATATATTCAAATATTCGCCTCCCTTTGCAGATTAAAGTGACTATATAGATATTCGTCGAATTGTTGTGCATCCTTCCTAGTCATTGCACTTTTCATTTTTTCTGTTCTCTCTTTTGTGATAGGATTAATCGCGACATATTGTCCATTTCTAAATTCAATAATATTACGACACTCAAAAATCCTCTCATCAGTCATCTTCTTATAATACTGCGCGGTTGTTTCCATGAAAAAAGCTGATTTTTCGCGTAGATCCTTTTTATCAATGAATTTCTCTGTTAAAGGCATGTCCGGAAGTTCCACTATCTCGGTAATTCGTTCGATATATCTTCTGCCTTCATAGTTCCTGGCAAGATGTATGTCGAAATCTAAAACCGACACCACCTGCTGTTCGGCAATTTTTTCGTTGTTGAACATCTCACATTTTAATAGTGAATTTCTAAGAGAATATACCAGATCTCGTGTAGTTTTTGCGTGATGGGTAAATAGAGTAAATAACGAAGCTACTTGAGACATTTGTATCATCCATGCCGCAACCGGATCGGTAGCCACTTCTCCAAGTATATTTACGCTTCCGTCGGTCTTTTTCTGAATATCAAGCCCCATTTGCCCTGAAATAGTCTCGGTTTCTCTGAAGGATAAAATATTTCTTCCCGGGTATAGCTTTCTCAAATTAAGCTCAAAAGCCATTTCTTGTATACGCAGAGTTAAAGTGGCATAAATATGCTCAATCATAGCCATAAGCATTGTTGTTTTTCCGCTTCCCTGTTGTCCGGTTACAGCAGTAATCATGCCACCCTTTACTATGTATTTAATAAGGTTAATAGGCAAATAAGCGTTTTCATCTCGAATAAGCATTTGAAGTGTTACATTTTTTATATAAAATTTACGGACAAAAAACGCCCAAGATTCAGAAAACGGAGGTCGGACAACCAAAATACGGCTTCCATCCTTCATCTCGTTGACCCTGTAGCCTGTAGCCTCTGAGAGCTGTCCTCCTCGATTATAACGGTATATTATCTGGCAAACTCTTTTTAACTCACTTTCACTATCAAAGCCTAAAAAATCAAGTTTTATAGATTTTCCCTTATAAAAAATCCAAATGCTCTCATAGTTTTTCTGGTAACGGTTAGCTCCATTCACTTGCTCCCGGTAGCTCGAAAACTCAAAATAATCTCCGGTTACTCCGGAAACTCCCGCGGATACACCGTCAATATTCATATCTCTAATTTCATCTATGGAACCTAACCCTTTATATTGCTCATATACCGCCTGGGTTATAATCTCGAGCTTGGCTTCTCCATCGATGATTAGGCCCATTTTATCATAAATGTCATTGATTTCTTTCTTTGATATATAGTAAGAATATTCCTCGTTTTCTGTTTTCTTTAGCTTATCTAGCTCAAATGTATCAATCAGATGTGATAGAGCATTCGCTCCATGTTCCTTCTTTATCATGTGAAGTATAATAACAAACTTATCCTTTGTTGAGAGAAGATATGGGTTGTTAAAAGGGATAATTGAGTTGATCTTTTCATTTGGGATATAAGCATGTAAAATATCATAGATAAAGGCTTTGACAAACTGCTTATCCACAATGGAGCCGTGCATGCATACCTTTAGAGCTTTCTTTAGTTCCGCTCTTTTATTGGTTTGCTTTTTAAACTCCACCTCATTGAGACCAAGCTCGAATAAATTTGTTCTTGTTATCTCATTAATGCAATCCTTAACATATCCGATAAGGGCCGGAATTGTGTACTTCTGTGGATCTTCATTTTCAACTATCTCTCTGTTATATTTTTTTGAAACAAAGAAAAAGTAAAGGGAAATCCCCAGCCCTAGCAATATTAGTATAATTACCATCAGGTTTATCATAAACGGCAACTTTTATCGCACCCCTCAACGATATACTCACAAAGCCGGTTCAATGATCCGATTAACTCTTTTTCTTCGCCCCGCTTTGTATTTTGATTAAAGGCAACATATTCATATGTTCTGCCGGAGTTTAATGCATCTAATAGTTGTGAGCTATTGGGAATTTCAAAAAAAGAATTTCTGTTTATTTTGTACCTTCTCGCAAGATTTGCTGCAGTTATACCGCTATGCTTTTCATATCGTGCTAAAACAAATGCGGTTTGCTTTTGGTTCAAAAACTCATATTCGTTGAAAATGGCTGTTAAATCTTCCAGTAAAAAGCTGTTCTGATTTATGCAAAAAACAATAATATCGGAGCCCTTAAGAATACTAAGGCTATTTTCATTAAGACCGCTGTGAACATCCAATATTATGAGGTCATAAAAGTCTTTCGCGCAGCTCAGTATGCTTGACAAAAGCTCCTGATCCTCTTGTGTCATCTTTTGTTTTTTTTCAGTCCCCAAAAGTAAGTCCATCCGATGGTTTTTCAGAATGGAATATGTATAATCTGCAATCATTTCCGCTTTGAGTCTTCCGTTTTTCATAAGTCTAAATAGTGCGTCAATGCCCTGATTACTTAGGTTCTGAATATTATGTCTCTGCCTTGACTCTTTAAATAAATAGCCTTCTATAGCACTTCTCTCTATTTGGTTATGAGCAATCAAGGTTTTTAAGGCTGTTTTTTGTGCAATAGCAGACGCCACTGCAGCAGTTGTAGTACTGGTGGCACCTTGACCGTGCATGTTTGACCAAAATGAAACCTGCATCCTATTTCATCCTTTCGGCTCTTTTTAGTACTGCTTTAGCTTCTTTAGCATCTAAAGAAAAAATATATTGAATTATATTCGTAAATACTGCTTTTATGGGCGACGACAGATTCTTGACAGAGAACCTGTTTGAATACTGACTTTCTATCATTACAATGCGGTTTTTTTCCTCAAAGTATATTTCATTAGTACCAACAATCTCGGTGAAGCTTGGCACACCATGTTCCCAGAAGCTGTTCAGATATCTTTTCCCTATTTTGCAATACTCCATGATATTAAGATAAATAATATAGATTTTTAACGATGGCTGAAACCAAGTATATTCCCCGGCTAATTTTATGCAGCTTTCAAGCTTTTTTCTGGTTGTTTCACTGATTACTATTACCTTAAAGCTCTCAGGAATATTTATATATTCTTCTGCATCTAAAAAATAGATAGACTCTTTCGAAACCCTTTCCAAAAAATCTTCCCCGTCTTTTATCAGCATAAATTCAATACCGCAATACTCGTAGTTCTCGGTAATTTCATCAAACGAATATGGATGCTTCGACAATACTGTTATTTTCTCATGGCATGATGCTATTTTAGAAAGGCATAATATTAGAAATCGCTTTTCTTCGGTACTCTCTCCTAAAAACGCTACATTCATTTATTTCCTCCTAAAGATTATCTTCTACTCCGTTTTCCACTTCTGTTTCAGTAGCTTTAGTTTCATTATCATCAGGGAAAACCACAGTTTTGTTTTCACCAAATACTTTGTTTCTCCCTGCATACTGGTAGGCTTCATCTATTCTTTTTTCAAA
>CAYMLJ010000006.1:25701-27858 GCA_964391395.1 uncultured Ruminiclostridium sp.
GCATCAACTATGGCACTAGCCATCCTAAGTATTTCTTCCTCCACAGCATGGAACCATATAATATTTTTTTGATTTTCCTCCGGTCTTTCTATATCGGTAACCTGCTTTTTAGAAAGGATAATATAATCCAATCCATTCGGAAACATAATACGTATATCGATGAATTCTGACTTTTGAAGCTTTTGGGGCAGATTCACAACAGAGTATTCTACAAGTCTCATGTCATCGGGGTAATCCTGCTTTCCGTATAAAATAGAGTCAGTTATTACGGTATTTGTCGAAATACTGCATCTTATTACCTTGCCAACAGCTAAGGAAGGATCGGTAACCGCATCGTCAGGGATAAGAGCTGCATTTATTTCTGCCGCAGCAATATCTGTGTCCAGTAAAACCTCCCCCGACTTTTTACCTGTTACAACTGTATACACCAGGCTGGTGGGATTGTTTTGTTTGTACTCCTCTATGGCTAATTGCCTGATTTGCAGTTTTTCTTCTTCAGTCATTTTGTATCTATTATTTCTGTAGTAAAAATAGCCTGCTCCTACAATAATTAAAGTAAGAGAAAGTCCCGCCAGAAAGCCCAATAAAGTCCTGTAACGTTGTGGCCTTAAAATCACCTTTTTACCTCCTTATTTTTTCATGATTGACCTACTAATCTGCATATTTCATTAAACGCGGCCCCTATGCGTTTTTGCTCTTCTTCACTCTGATAAAAGGGGTAATTAACGGTAGAATATCGTACCATTTCATTGCAACCCAGAAGCTTTTTTAATTTTTGCCGTTCATGGCTTTGAGAGGCGCTTGACACATAAATCCACTCATTCTTTGTTGAGGATTTTATACTCTTATTACATTCAGAAAAAATATTGTATTTCCAAGGCGTGCATGGGCACACAACAAGCCTGATGTCAGCATGATTAAGCTGATTTATTTTTCTTTCAGTATTTAGCTGGCCAAGATCAAGTATTATAGCATCGACACCTTTTCTGGTTACCCCTCCAAAGTCTGACGCGCGGGGATAGAATGTAAGATTATTTGTCTCAAAGCGGTCCTCGGTTTGAATTTTGACCTCTCCCAGCTCATCTAAGTACTCTCTCATCATGTCAAAATCACCGCTGGAGTTAAGTTCCACTAATACTGAATTGACTTTGTTATCCGATAAGTATTTTCCTAAGGTGAGGCATAGAGATGTTACGCCGCTTGCCGGCAATACCGAGGCAATTCCAATTACGCCTTTAAAGTTCCTTTCGGCTCTTTTCGCCATGCTATATTTAAAAAATGGTCTTTTGGGGTTTATTATTCTACCTAGATCCTCAATAGCTTCTTCACAGGTCCGGTATCTTTTGTCCGGATCGGTTTGTGTGAGTTTGAGAATAAATCGGATGTAGCTTTGTGCAAGACCTTCTTTTCTCAATGACTCTTTTATTCTGTCCGGGCCCAGTTTTATAGGATGAATGCCTGTCGCAAGATGAATAATGGTCATACCAAGGTTAAACAAATCTGTCCTCCCATCACTCTGCCCATTGCCGTATTGCTCCGGCGCGGCATAACCTTGAGTACCTATGTAGACTGTATCATCTGATGCTTCATTTGTGTGGTATCTTGCCGAACCAAAGTCCACAAGTCTTAATCGACCTAATTCATCTACTATTAAATTTGCAGGTTTTAAGTCTCTATAGATTATGGGTGGTGCTCTGGAATGAAGATAATTTAATACCTCCAGAAGTTCTTCTGTCCATTTGAGTAGCATTTTTTCAGATGCTTTCCCCTGGCTTTCTATTTCTTCTAATAAATTTGAACCCGAAATGTAGTCCATGACTATGTAATAATTATCGGTATCCTCTGCTAAGTCGGCTATTCTTGGGAGCATAGGATGGCTAAGGTCTTTTAGTATCTCTATTTCCTCCATATCAAAGGAAAGCCACTGACTGTTTTTGGATAAAACCTTTATAGCCCAGAGATTATTCAATGCTATATTTTCTGCTAGATATACTGCTGATGTGCCTCCCTCACCCAAAAGATCGGCAATCTTATATCTGTCCGCTATAATTTTCCCTTTTTTCATTATATAACTACACCTTGTATTTATTAACTGTAAAGTATTGTAACATTTTGTTTAAATTAATACAATAGTATAATTTTATATAATGAAAAAAG
>CAYMLJ010000006.1:27958-29287 GCA_964391395.1 uncultured Ruminiclostridium sp.
TCGTTTACAAACTTTTATCTTCTCTTCTTAAGCTCCTCCATAACCTCATCCCAAGTAAGACCTTGGTTTACTATTAGAACTGTAAGGTGATATAAAAGATCGGCTATCTCATATCGGGTTTCCTCCGGGGAATTATTCTTAGCCGCAATTATTACCTCTGAGGATTCTTCTCCAATTTTTTTGCAGATTTTATCTATACCTTTATCAAAAAGATAATTTGTATAGGACCCATCTTTGGGATTAGCCTTTCTGTCGGCAACAACATTAAAAATTTCATCTAAAATATTGAATTTCTCGCTCATGATAGATTCCTTCCTATTGTTTTATTTCTAATAATTACTTTTTATTTATGCAGAATTGCACTATGCAATACAATCTAAGTTTATTTTTTAAGAATCAAGATTTCTGAAGAAGCATGTTCTGTTTCCTGTATGACATGCAGCGCCCTCCTGAATTACTCTGGCTAAAAGCGTATCCCCATCACAGTCAACAGATATGGAAACCAAATTCTGAAAATGTCCCGAGGTTTCTCCCTTCATCCAAAGCTCCCTGCGACTTCTGCTGTAGTAGACCATTCTTTTTCTTTCAAGGGTATGGCTTAAAGCTTCCTCGTTCATCCAGGCCAGCATTAACACCTCTCCTGTTTGTTGATCCTGCGTAACCACAGGCACCAAGCCTTTTTCATTATATGAAACTGCATTCATAAAGGATTCCTTATCCATATTTTCAGCTCCTACCACCTTTTATGAAATTATTATATCATTATATACCAATTGTTTTAAGCTTTTCACTTGTGATTGACCCTTCAATGGCTTATAATACCATTAAATCCATAAAAGGCACAATGCTTTTAAGTAAAATATTACGGAGCCATTAAATGCGTATATTACTTGTATCAGACACGGAAAGCGAATACATCTGGGATCACTTTGATGCTGAGCGTTTCGAAGGTATAGACCTTATAATTTCCTGCGGAGATTTAAAAAGTGACTATCTTTCTTACCTAGCTACAATGATTCATGCTCCCGTCTTTTATGTCCACGGCAACCATGATACAGGATACATCCAAAACCCGCCGGGAGGATGCGACAGCATTGAAGATAAAATTGTTGTATTCAAAGGTATTCGTATATTGGGATTAGGCGGCAGTAGGAAGTATAATAATCATCCGGAACACTCGGATCCCCCGTTTCAGTATACCGAAAAACAAATGCTAAAAAGAATAAGAAAGCTTAAGTTTGGGCTTTATTTACACAAGGGCTTTGACATTCTGGTTACCCATGCCCCGGCATTTGGAATCAGTGATGGTGATGATGCCTGTCACACCGG
>CAYMLJ010000006.1:29387-32289 GCA_964391395.1 uncultured Ruminiclostridium sp.
CGATACTGATTCTTGTCGGGTATCTCTCCGACAATACCCTCAACAAGCCAATTCATCGAAAGAATCTGCTCTCTTTCCAGCTCTTCACCGCTTTCTACAACAAGATTCCCTTTATTATCGTATATCGGGCCGGTAAAAACCTTATAGCTTTGCGATATAATTGATGTCTTGAAGAATTCTACCATTCTCCCTGTTGCTGCGGGAACATGGCTTTTCGCATAGAAGAAATCCAACAGTCCGGAATCAAGACCCCACCAAAAATTTCTGAACCTTCCGGTATTTGCATTATCTATTCCCAGGCGGGTTCCTCCGGCTAGAATGCTGCGTATATACTTCTCATAAAAAATGCCCCAATTCCATATCGGAACGGCTAAATATTTGTCAGGCAAATATTCGCCCATTTCGTTAAACTTTAATGTATATACCCCATACTCTTTTGCAAACTTACGGTTAATAAGAGTATTATGATGGGATATAATATCTGCTCCAATTGAAGCAAGCTCCCGGGTTAATTCGTCAGTCTCAATAATTATATTTTTGTTAACAGCCCATTTTATATATACTTGTATTCTGGGATTCACCATGCGGGCCCCCATAGCGAAGGCATTAAGACCGCTTAAAATATCTGCTGCCGGGTATGGCGCAATATATCCGATTTTTCCTGACTTACTCATTGTTCCTGCAATTATACCGCTTAAAAAACGCGGCTCATGGATTCTTCCGAAATATGTATTGACATGCTTAAATGAGTGTAAAAATGAACAATTTAAGAAATTGCACTCCGGGTTGTCCATAGCTACCTTTAGGGTGGGATTTATTAGGGCCGGGGTGGTTGTAAAGATAATTTTGCAGCCATCATCCACCAACTGTTGTAGTATAGGCGCCGCATCGTTGCTTTCCGGTAAATTAAACTTTGAAACGGTGGTTACCTCATCTTTTAAAGTTTCTTCTAGATGCACCCGGCCTAATTCATGGGAATAGGTCCAGCTGGAAGTATTCTTGTCGGTAGAGTGGGCAAATCCGACTTTCAAATTATCATTATGCATAAAGTTTACGATTTTTCCCACCAGACTCTTTGATATTTTTAAACTGGGACTTTGCTGTATGTCCACCGTCTCAGGGCCTGAATAATACTTTAGCTCAGAAAGCAGCCGCCAAATTCTATCCTTGAATTCCTCCTCGGTGTATTCATGGCTAAGACCGTGGATTTTCAGATAATCCAAGAGTGCATCTCCGGTAGTTATGGAAAGCTTATCTCCTCCTAACTGATAGAAGGCATTTCTAAAGTTATTATAAACTGCACTTACAAAATATTTAAATCTGTCAGGCTTTTCGGCGTATCTGCTTTTTGGATTATAATCCTTTATAATCTCCCAAAGCTCAGAAAAGCTCTTTTCATTGGTCATCCAAATTTCATTAATTCCGGTTTTCTTGTAAAAATCCATGAACTCATAATAAAGTCTAATATCCTTATTATTCTCGTCATACTTTGGAATAAGACGCGTGACATCGGCGTGATAAGAATAAACATCCATATATCTAAGTACGCTGATTCTTTTATTACCTTCAATAATAAAGAACCAATTTAGATATTCATAAGCTTTAACAGGGTCTCGCAACCCTTCTTTATTCTGTATATTATAAACATTTTGCCATTTGATTGCCATCTCTGAATCAATTTCCATAATAGGCATGTAGTTGTGGGCAAATGAAATGCTTCTTAGATAGGAATATGTACCCTTTACTTTTCTCAAAGGAATCTCTACAATACCTAAACTTACCTCAGAAACAATATCAATATTTTTGAGTACGCCGTCAAGAAAAGGTAAATAGCCGTTTCTGCCCTGCGAAATATGATATGAGTATTCTTTGAGCCCCAGTTTTCTGGCATTCATATAGGCATTCATATCTGTCGGCATATTTTACACTCCAATACCGGTGTGATCAAGAATTATTTCCCTCATATATTGTTGAACATCCCTAGTGTAAATCAAGTCTAAGAGACTGTTGCTTTGCTTAAGTGACTTGATTAATTGCTCGTTTGTTATAAGATTCTCCTCAAATGCTATTGCTAGTTCATCCAAATCAATTATTTCAACCCGGCCGTCAGGCAGTATTTTTATATCGGTAAGTAAATCATACAAATAATATGTATCGGTTTCCCGATTAAAACTGATATCGACAATATCACAATACCAATAAATGATTTCATTGTCCTGCCCGAAGAAAGCGCTTATTTTCCAGCCCTGCTCTAAAAAAACACATGAGATACCGCTTAAAACATCACTTCTTGGCTTAATAGGCTTCCATTTCGTAATGAGAAACTTATTATCGCGGTATAATAATTTATCTGAGGACAAATCAATAGTTTCGGAAGGAATATATCTGACTCGGTATATTCTTGCCATTTCTGTCACCCCGATAGCCTTTTTAATAATTATACATTAAAAATCGGCAAAAACAATACGGCATCTGCAAAACTTGGGGGCTAAAGTTGGGTAATATGTTATAATTTAAAGAAAGAATTTACATAAAGGGTGGTAATTCAGCAAATGAAAGCAGTACCCCTGAATTTTAAGGAAAGAGTCAAGCCTTCTGAGGTTAAAAAGCCCGAAAAAAAATCCTGCAAGAATTGTATGAAGGGTAAACGCATAGGTATTACCAATGATATACTTTGCCGTGTAAAGGGTATAGTTTCCGAGGATTACTGCTGTTCTTCCCACCACTACTTTATAATGGATGATTTTATTAAACTGGACTTTTATCGCTGCTGTGATTGTGAATTCTTTATATTCCATCCTCATGAACACATAAGTGCGTATGGTGTATGCGGAATGTTTTCGGTCAGGAAATCTGACGGTAGTGTGAGAAAAGCATGCTCCAAGTTTGTCCGACGAAAGGA
>CAYMLJ010000007.1:0-31353 GCA_964391395.1 uncultured Ruminiclostridium sp.
TTATTTACACTGTTTGTTATTACATATATTACTATACTTTTCTCTTATTGTCTATAAATTTATAAAATATTATCTTTTTAATAAGTTTACATTATATGTAATCCCATTATTGGATTTGTATATTGCGTATATGGCTTGGGTAGTATAAATATCATAATTACTATGGTAAACTAAAAAGAAAAAAACGTTTCAGGAATCAATGCAGGAGCCGGCGCCGTTCTAGTTTCTCATAATATTGTCAATTCCATGGACGAAAATTATCCTGCTTCTTTATCTTCCAAGGTCAATCGAATTTTGCGTGAAGACCTTAATTTTGACGGTGTCATCATGACCGATGATTTGTACATGAAGGCCATTCAAAATTATACCGGGGACAGTGAAGCCGCTGTTCTTGCCGTCCTTGCCGGCAACGACCTTATTTGCTGCACAAATTTCGAGGAACAAATACCCGCCGTTATTAATGCGGTTAAGGCGGGGGTAATCTCCGAAGAGCGTCTGGATGAATCAGTTATGCGCATTCTAAAATGGAAGATAGAGCTTGGGATAATTAGCTGATATATGAGTCATGATTATCTTCTTACCCGGTAAATATTTGGTGTGTTAATTTACTCTTTCAGCAAAAAATCTAAAACATTCATTTGCTTGATTCCATCCTCATCCATAGGTATTTCGTCCATTGATAGAATATATTTTGGATAATGATCGTTTATTTTTTTCAATGGATCTATTTCTCGTGCAAAAGTCGTTGGATCAAGCACACTGGCAGAAACCTGATAATATGTTTTATCACCGCTTGTTTCGGCTATAAAATCAATTTCTTTATCATCCACCTTACCGATTGTGACTGTATATCCGCGTCTTATCAACTCGAGATACACGATGTTCTCTAGTATATGGCCAATATCATAGGCCTTGTTTCCAAGCAATAAACGTCTCAAGCTGATATCTACAAGGTAATACTTCTCTAGAGACTTCAAATGTTGTTTGCCCTTAACATCATAGCGCCCTGCCTTGTACAGAATGAAGGCCTCTTTTAAAGCCTCAATATAATTCTCTACCGTTACAGAGGTGGTTTTTCTGCCATAAGATGTAAGACTGTCTGCTATTTTATTTGAAGATACTATATTACCAATATTATCAAACAAAAACTTTATTACGCTTTCCAACAACGGAATATCACTTATACGTTTACGTGCTACTATGTCTTTAAGTAAAACAGTATTATAAATCCCTGCAATATAATCCTTGCGAATATCCTCGTCAGCTATTGTAACGGCATATGGAAATCCTCCGTTTTGATAATAGCCACTCCAAGCATCGCGTTTATCTCCACCAACCATCTCAAAATATTCCTTGAAGGAAAGAGGAAGCATTCCAATCTCAATATAACGTCCTGAAAGTAGGGTAGCAAGCTCACCGGAAAGCATTTGCGCATTAGAACCTGTTATATATACATCAACATTTTTCTTTATAAAGAGGCTATCCACAGTCTTCTGAAATTGCTGAACATTCTGTACCTCATCCAAAAACACATATGTCATTTTCCCCTGCACGAGCTTTTCTGCTACATATTTGTGGAGCTTCTTATAATCTTGTAGCGGCTCATTTTCAATATCCTCAAAGTTAATAGCAATGATTTGCTTATCCTCAACACCACATTCTTTTAGATATTCTCGAAACATTAAAAGCAAGGTGGACTTACCACAGCGGCGTACTCCCGTAATCACCTTAATAATTTTCTTATCTTTAAGCTTTTTTAGCTTATCCATGTATTGCTTGCGTTGGACCATGACCACACCTCATTTCAATACATTATATATTATAGATTTGCATTTTACAATAGTTTTCATGCCACGATATAAAAACTGTGGTATTTTTAACTGTTTTTATTCTCTGCTTCAAAAATTATTTGATAAATGCTTCTTAAATATCATGATACATTATTTCCAACTGCTATCAATATATTTCTCTATTAACGGTCGTACTTAATGAAGCGAATCAAAATGGAGAATCTTTAGCTTTACATCTTAGATTCTTCGCTACGCAAAGAAAGACATTATCGTTGCATTTTTTGATAATAAACCATTAATCGTTGCAATACAATTACAACGATCATCAAAATGCTTAATTTTTTACACCTTGAAGCACAAGATTTTTGCCGCCGCACCCGGGTAGCTTATTAATTGTAAAGCCTGCTTCTGCTAATGAGCGACGCACTGCCCCTGCAACAGTAAAAGATGAACAAGTGCCTCCGGCTTTTGTTTTATCTCCAATTGCCATCAGTAGTTCATGCCTCCACATAGAAGGATTCTTTTTCGGGCCATGCCCGTCCAAGAACCACAAATCACAGGGTTCTTCCAAGGCCTGTACCATCTCCAATGCTTCACCTATCCAAAGATTGAGTTCAATGGCTCCGAAGTTTTGACTTATTTTAATGGTATGCCAGCCCGGCTCCTTTATATCAATGCTTTCGTAGGCTTTAATAATTACTTCAATCTCATTTGCGGCACGATTGTTAAAACCGCTTAGAATAGAATTCATCCTTTCGGGAGTAATGGGATATAATTCAACAGAGTAGTATTCAATATATACATCTTTCAAATTATTGTTTTTTATAAACTCCATTAGGGCAACAACAGTTCGTCCTGCACCGAAGCCGGTCTCCCCGATAATAATTTGGTTTCCCGAATCTATATACTTGTTAATTCTTTCAATAAGATTATTATTTATAAAATGTATCTGTTGTGCTTCATCCAGTGCATTTACAACGTCAAAATAACGATCATCAAAATGCTCATTAACAAGGTATGATGGTATCTGCATATTTTACTCTTCCTTTATTATAGGTTCCGTAAGTAGTTCTTCATTCGCAATATAATAATACTAACCTTCATCATCCCAGTCAATATAATCTATAACCCAAGCGGTAAGCTCGTTAAGAGACGGATGAATTACCATAGAGTCATTGATTGGTGTAAAGCTT
Organism: uncultured Ruminiclostridium sp.; assembly: GCA_964391395.1. Taxonomy (GTDB): domain Bacteria; phylum Bacillota; class Clostridia; order DSM-8532; family DSM-8532; genus DTU059. The sequence continues at coordinate 2,984 of CAYMLJ010000007.1, forward strand.
CCAAGCGGTGGATATACCAGTCTATTATCCCCACTCAATCGCTTTCTTTCACATTTATAGTTTGCATTCATTAAATATACAAAAGGCTGCAAAAGAATTGACGCATAAGGTCCTACTATATGCACGCCGAGTATGGAATCTCCCTCGCCTACAATAATCTTGACAAAACCGTTATCACACGAATCTTTGCTTATGCCCAAAGCTATACCACCGGCAATTTGCGAATAATAGTTCTTTCCAACCCAGCATCTTTCTCCGGTACTCCTGGCTTCTTCTTCGGTTATACCCACATGGGCCACTTGCGGCCATGTAAATATAGCCCATGGAACTGCATTGTACACAGCTTTTCTTTTTTCATCCTGGGTAAATAAGTTTTGTATAAGGATTTCCGCTTCATAATTTGCCTTGTGTCTGAACTGGTATTTCCCGTTTATATCGCCTATTGCATATATACCTTTTTGGGTGGTTTCTAAATACTCGTTTGTTTTTATCCAACCCTTTTCATCGGTTTTGACATCTGTATTGTTAAGCTGCAATGCATAGGCACTAGAGCGTACTCCCGAGGAAATGAATATCTCATCAGCCTCAATTACTTTTCTTTCTCCGGTAATTTTATCCTCCAAAGTCAAGGTTTTTAAATTGCCGTTTCTATCCGAATCCATCACCTTACTGTTCGTCAACACTGTAATTCCATTGTTTTCAAATTCGGCGGTAACAGCCTTACTTATCTCCTCTTCTTCAGTGGTGAGAATACGTGGTTTCATTTCAACAATTGTAACTTTTGTTCCAAAGGCAGAGAAAATATGAGCAAACTCGGCTCCTATAGCACCACCACCCACTATTATCAAACTGGACCATGGTTTTTCAGGGAACTTATCTCCAAAAAAGGTTTCGGATGTTATATAGCCTGTTTGCTCGATATCTTTTATTGGCGGAATAAAAGACTCTGCCCCGGTTGCAATGATAATAAGGTCACTTTGAATTTCCTCCGAAAATCTGCCATCGCCATATTTTACCCGCATGGTTTTTTTGCTTGTGAACTCAGCTATTCCGTTATATACCTGTAAGTTCTCGACCTGTTTAAGGCTCTTTTCCATCTTAATACTATGGTTAATCTGCTTCCACATTCGTTCCGAAATTATAGACCAATCAATTATCGGTTTGCTAAATCCAATACCTACCCGTTCCGCTTTTTCTGACTCACGAACCAGATCGGCGGGATAAACAAGCATTTTTGACGGAATGCAGCCTTTTGTAAGGCATGTTCCGCCAAATTTGGACTTCTCAATAATTGCACAGGACATACCGTTATCAAGAGCCGCTTCCATAACCATAAGCCCTGCCCCGCTTCCAATAACAATAATATCAAAGATCTTCATATTTATTCCCCTCTTATATGCTTTTATATATTATATAACAATATCCATCCGGTAGGGCTATTTATATAAAATTGCACTATTGCTATGTAAAGTTACTATTCACAGCCTAGCGGGTATCCCGATTAAAACCCTGTGTCATCCTATGTTAGGGTTAGTATGTGAGAATTAATAACATGATATCATAAAGTTTAAAAGAAAAGGAGAGGGATATCATGTTTGAAGAAGCAAGAAAAATGAGAGAGTTATGTGAAGAATTTGGGGCAAGAAAGGTTCTGGTTGCAGGTATAGATGTATCTAAGAACAAGTTTACCATAGCAGTCATGAACGCAAATTATGAAGCTAAGATAAAACCTAGGGATGTTAACCTAAACACTAAGAGTTTAGAAAAATTGTATGTAGAAATAGATGGAATTGTGGAAAAAGAGGAAATTGAGAAATTAATATTCGGGTGTGAGCCTTCAGGAATTTACTACAAACCGATTTTAAAGGAACTAATACGCAAATATCCAGACGCCATATTTAAGCTGGTTAATCCATCTTCAACTAAGGCTAACAGGGATCAAAGAATGGAAAGAGAAAAGACAGATCCCATTGACGCGTATGCAATTACAGACTTACTGATTCGAGGAGAATGTTATGATATAGCCCTTGAAGATAATAGATTCGAGATCATAAGGGCTTATGTGAGAGAGCTTGACCATTTGGTGAAAGAGTTGGTAAGGTTAAAAAATCAGATTCATGCTCATACCGATGAGCTTTACCCAGGGTTAGAAAGCGAGAGCAATTCCTTCCTTGAAAGTAATTATGGATTAAGATTTCTGAAGGTGCTGCCTGAGCCATGGGTGCTGCCAAAATTGAGTATAGAAGGTTGGCAAAAGCTAATAGATACAGAAGAATATAGATTACCCGAGCATTTGGCCATAAAATTAAGAGATAAAAGTAATGCTATGGTAGTAAATAAGCATGATAATTTTGAGACTTTGAGGGACTATATACTTTTTTTTGTAGAAGGTTATGAGCAATTATCTAATAGAAAAGAGGAAATAGGGAAAAAGCTAGAAAGATTAATAGATTCACTGGACTTTGGTGAGAACTTAAAAGAAATTAGTGGAATTGAGACTCTTACAGTTGCAAGAATAATTGCTTACACGGGTAATCCATATAGATTTAAGAGTGGAAAAGAAGTTGTGTCATTTGCAGGGCTAATACCAAAATCAAATCAAAGCGGAAAGCTAGATAAGGATAAGATAATTAGCAAGAAAGGGCATAAAAAGCTTAGAACTACGCTGGTGCAGGCAGCACAACAAGTAATTACATCAACGGCATATTTTACGGCTTACTACAATCGATTAGTGTTAGAAAACAGAAAAGACCCCATGGTAGCCATTGTGGCCACGGCCAACAAACTTACTCGTGTAATTACAAAAATGATTCATACTGGGGAGAAATTTAACCCTCCGACGGCAAAAGATAAGGAATTAGCAAAGAGCAAGATAGAAAGGTTAACTCGCAAAAAACTCAATGAGTTACATAAAATAAAAAGGCCGGATTCAGTGACTCAAGATACAAACGAGTTATATCTAATACGAGTTTAAATCCAACCTCTCTGTTAGGTAAGTATAACACTAATAAAGGAGATTAACAAATAAAACAAAATTAAGACAGGGGAAATTCGCGGTCATTCTTGTACTCAAAGTACGTCGCTCAGATTGAATCAATCCCTTCTTATCGAAATAAAGCTTAAATGGTATGATGGGTCCCTGCGTAGCAAACCAGTAACATAGGATAAGAATTCGATTAGGAAAGGGCAGAATCCCCAGTAAAAATTATGTTTGACTTTGTATTACATAGAACAAAAAGGTATATTCAGTATATTCTAGGGGGCTATTCCTATCAAAAAAATAGGTTGACTTCCTATGGTATCTGAGCGAAGCGAAGGATCTTAACCGGAATGAAAGATTCTTCGTTGTAAACTCCTCAAAATGACACCGGGGTTAAGATTTTTGATGTAATTTAAGTTGGCTGTGAATCAATGTCATTTAGTTAAGCCTATATAGGCTGAGAGATGGCTCAATATCTTGCCATTAATAAGGTTAGACCCCCTTTGTTGATGGAAGTCTAACTAACCGTTTAAGGCTTAACTAAATGACATTGGCTGTAAATAGTAACAGTATAAACTTTTTAACTTACAACCCCACTCTTGTATCAAATTTTGCGGTAACCGAACCTTCAAAGGAATGCACCCATACGTCCAGACTGTAGGAAACCTTGCAGGAGGCTTCAATTAGCCAGTATGTATAAGGATACGATGCCGTCATTTTACCATTAGCATCAAGATAAAAACTGATAATATTGTATCGTCTTCCCAGCGCCCTTATGCCGCCTTCTATACCCCCCTTGAGGTAAAGCTCAAGGATTATTTTATCAGCATCTTCACCGCCAAATGCATAGGTTCCGTCGATACCCGCATACAGAAAAGCGCGCAGGTATACAATGGAAATATCAACATCTATATTGTAACCATATTCCGCCCTTATCCGAATTAATCGTTGGACATCATTTTCAGCAATATATCCGACGCCCATTTTTATATGTGAGATACCTATCCTTCCGCCCAGCATCTCCGGATAACCAATATATACTCCAAATAACCGGGGACTGTATTCAAAGCCGATGGAGCCGCCCACTTGCGCCATGGCAACCTTTAGGTCTACAGTTACATTAAAGGAAAAATAGCGCTCAGGGTGGCTGTAAAGAATGACAACCGAGCCGACTGGTGTATAAGGGCTGCTGTTTGTGACCATGGAATCCACCTTTAGGGGAAGAAAAAGCTCGCCCCCGGCATCCACAATAGGGCCGCTCTCAAAGCCGAAATACAGATTACGAATTTCACAAAGCTCGGAAATGACAAGAGTGGTGCTTACACCGGCGACGAAAGAGGTTCCGCCCTCCCGATTTACTTCTTGCCGTTTAATAAACTCTTCCATCCCCTTATAGCTCGGGATTTGAAGTCTGCGCTGACCATCTCTTTCGGCTATCATATTATAGGAAATAAGTCCGGCAAAATCCTTCATTCTGCCAACACCGAAGGGAATCTGCACAGCTTCACCGGTGGCAATGCCAACGACAAAATAACAGCGGTCTTTATGGCTGTCGTATCCAAAGCGTGCAGATGTTTTAACAGGTAATACATCCAGTTGGCTTAAAAATGACAGCCCGAGCTCGTCAGTGTCAAACTCCACAAGCCCATCCTCTCCGGGCTGCACTGCCTTTGGCACCAGTATGCCGGAAACCTCGATACAACCGTCAAAATTGGCTTTCAGCACCGATTGTGATTGTTCATAGAACACGCTTGGGTTCGGGTCGTGAGGCGAAATGGGACAATTCACCACCACCGTATCTTTTGTGTCCGAAGAAAGTGGAACGTTCTCGGCCAGCAGCGTGGCACCGTGGAGCGTAAGCCATATATCACTGTTGTTCACGTTTTTACTCGGATGTTCCTTATAAGACATATCCAAGGCACGGATTTCCATGGTAAAGCCCTGGAAGTCTATGTTGATAGGACGGTCGAGCTCGACGGCAGCATACCGGCGATTAGCTTTACTCATTGCGCCGCTGTTTTTTATATCCGATGGTACAATCATATTGGTAAAGGGCATGGGCTCGCTGCCGGTTTGAATTTCATCGATTTGCATTACCATCGAGCCACTGATATACATTCCCTCTTCTTTAAACCAGCCCCCGCCGATGGTAATATCGACTCCCGTCGCCGGAGCATCCTCAATGGTGGTTGGTGCAACCGAACAGAGAAATTGGCCCTTTTTACCGTCTGCATTATCTTCTTTATTGGTATAGAGCTTTGCATCCACCCGTTTGTCTCTAAACAGATCAATCGCCACCTCCGCGTTGATTTCAAGGTTTACCCGGTTGGCGTAGAGATCCAGGAGGCAGTCGTAGACCCAAACGTCGTGAAAGCCGCCCAGCGCATCGCCGAAATCGGCGGGTACGCCTTCTTTGTTGTACAGATAGGTCTGGTAGTTGAAGCCGTTTAGGTCGTAAATCATTTCGCCCTTTGCAAGCGCAAACGTAATGGCTCCGCCACCGGCATCCTCGTCCTTATGGACGAAATCGGGAGGCAGCGCAACTGTTCCGCCGTGCATCACAAGGCCGATCCAGAAGGGTTTTTCGGTTTCTTTGGGGGTCATAATCTTTTCGTATGCTTTCGCATTAGCTTTTGGTATAAAGCTTTCCCTGTCCAGGTCCACGCTGACCGCGGTGGGCGATATCACAATTCCCTGGGAACGCTGTTCTTCAATATTAAGATTGCGATTAGTCATGTTTACAGGCGTCATTTCCGCCGATTCTATTGTGAACCCCGCCCCGCTCCAGTTGTGCACTTCTATTGAAACTGACGAGCATTGATCCTGAAGGTCAAAATCGTCGGGGACTACGAGTAATCCGTTTTGCTGCACTCGTTCACCGTATTTAATAAGCGCCTTCTGCATAGCTCCGGACAGACCGGGTATATTTTGCAGGGCGCTGGCATCCAGTGCTTTCACAAGCGCATCTAACTCATTCTCAGCGGGATGTCCGCCCACATAGGTCCCCGGTACGCCGGGACCCTGTATTCCCGCTTCCTCGAAGGGCAGCACCAGCTTGCCAAGCAAATATGAATTGGACTGTGCCACCCCGTTTCTTATAGCAAGGAAAGCGTCCTCAACCCGCAGAGCCGCACATCCGGGAGCAATCAACCGCAATGCCTGCTCAGTATCGGCAGACAAATCTGCGTTCATTTTACGCTGCCGGTCGAAGGATAAACTAAAGGGTTTAAGTCTGAGACTTTCGTTATCTAAAGTTTCAAGGTGGCATTTCATATCAACGGTACTGCCAACTAATGTGAATAGGTCTGATACCCCGCTTGTATTAATCCACAGCTCCTTGATACCATGAATTGTAAACTGCTCATATCTGATATTCGGCACTCCGCGCCTCATGATTATATTACCCCCGGCTTGGAGCTCGGCATCCTTGAACTTAAAAGCATAGCGGTCGCCCAGCACATTCAAATCGCTCTGCGGATTTTTTATATATCCGCTGACCTCCGCCTTGTTTTCGGACGGTGAAATATTGAGGCTTACCAGCGTCAGACCAATTTCTTCAATCTCAAAAGGTTCTTTGATATAAACCGTTCCTTTGGTCATCTTATCCTGACCCGCATTGCTGCCCGCTTTATCGATGTAGGCGCCGACAATGCTTACCGGTACAGGTACATTACCTATATTTAATTTAGCCGTGCCTGAGTAACCCGTTACCAATCCGGCAGAACCCAAGGGGCGTGAGAGCTGTATATCAGTAAGAAAAAAGCTCATGCATCGCATTTGTACGTTTTGATATAAGTCTGATTCCGGTGGTATTGTTTGAGGCATTGTCGCCTGTGGCGTTGTCACCGATGATGTAGCGGTATGCGATGCCATTGCCGACGGTGCAATAGTCAATGGTGTCATTGCCAGAGTCGCCACTGTCTGTGTTGAGGTGGAATCCGGCAACATTACCTTTGACTCATAATCCAACGAAAGGCTGCTCATCCTTGGAAAGTATAAAGTAATCACCTCAAGCGTAACCGTCTTCGTATCAAAGCCTGCGCCATTTTCAACCCTGACGTTAAAACTGTAGGTACCCACCGGAATACCTTTATTTATCGACAATAGACCGGTATTATCAATACTCACCCCGGCAGGGACGGGTATTAACCTTGAAATCGGCTCAAGAGACCAAGAAAAAGGCTCGCTGCCCGATGCGGATAGCTGCTGTGAAGAATATACTGTGTTGTACATGGTAAACTTATAATCATCTCTGCGCACCTCCAGCTTTGGAGGTGTAAGTACCGGAACCGCCTCCACGGTAAGATAAAAGGACTTGGAGCTTTCTCCGGCGCTGTTTTTTGCTGTTACCGTCACGTTGTATGTTCCGGGACTTATATCGGGGCCTGCATAAATAGTGTATCTGGAGGTGTTCACCGATAAACCGCCGATTGTTCCGCCATCGGGACCGGCGCCTTTTACTGTAACCGTGATAGGCTCGCTGCCGGTGAGGGTGTATTTAGTTTGAAACGATGAACCTGGTTTTATAATAAACCTTGAGCCTTCCAAGGTAAGCACCGGCGGGGTCACAGCAGGCGGGGTCGGTGAAGGTGAAGTTGAGGGGGGTGGGGTCACGTCAGGCTTTTCAGCAGTTACCTCCAGCGTGAAGGTAATCGAGCTTTCCCCGGCGCTGTTTTTTGCTTTGACCACTACATTATACGTACCTACAGCAAGATTGCCCGGAGCGTTTATGGTGCGCATGGCTGAATTAACTGAAAAGCTGCTTACCGCCGCACCCTTTGCATTTTTAGCAGCAACCGTGACCGTAATGGGTTCGGTGCCTGTCAGTGTATATGTGGTCTCAAAGCCCGTTCCTTCCTTCACGTTGAAGCTTTTTCGCGGTGTCGAAAGCGTTGGCGGTGTGATAACAGGCTCTGAAGGCGTTACCTTCAGTAAAAAGGTAGCCGAGCTTTCCCCGACGCTGTTTTTGGCCGTTACCGTCACGGTGTATGAGCCGGCAGGGAGACTGCTTGAGACGTTTACTGCGCGGGCAACTGTATTTATCGAAAAACCACTTGCTGTTGCGCCTTTCTCATTTTTAGTTGAAACTGTAACCCCAATGGGCTCGGTACCTGTCAGACTGTATGCGGTCTGAAACACAGTACCCTGTTTTATAGAAAAATTTGTGCCGGACAGTGCAATTTCGGGGGGCAGCATTTTCTGAACACTATCGGGGATGATTGTCACTAGGTCGGGAACAAAAGCGCCGTGAACAAGAAACGGCTCAGAAAATTCCGAAAGGTATCCGCCGGTATCCAAAACTTTAACTTGGTACCAGTTAAAAGCATACATGTCAGAATTCTTGTCAATCCATTCCCGCTCAAACAGAAGCGGGCTGGCTTGGTAGTATGTCCCATCCTTTTTATCCGAACGGTAAACGATGTAGCCCACTGTGTCTTCGCGGCATTGTTCCTCTGTAAGATTCTTCATTGTGGGCGCGTTCCAGGTAAGGTTCGGGTATATATCCACGATCTTTCCCGTAAGCCCGCCAATAGGATCGAAGGGGCCGTTTCTGCGGGGCGTCGCTTCCACCGGCTCGGGCCGCCCGGATCCCAGATTGTCATCGTTCCATGCCTGTACGGTATACAAATATGTTATGCCGTACTCGGCTGTTTCATCAATGAAGGAAAGCGGCTTGAGCAACCCGGTGGGGTCTACCTCCTGCTCTGCGGCAGGTACTTCGCCCAGCTTGGTCCAGCTTACCATTTCCATCATCTTTCGGCTAAGATCACTGTAGTCTGCAAGGGCGAGAGGACCAAACTCAGCCAATATGCTTTGGTACGCCCTTAGGCCATTTGCATCCCCCAGCCCGGCAATGCTGTTCGCAAGACTCGAGCTGTCAAGCTGTGTAACAGTTTTGAATTTTTGAAACGCCATAATAGGTGCTTCCTGTGATATCGCCATTGCGGGTGAAATCTGTGTTACCGCCGGGTTTTGCATAAGGGTAACTGCCCCATTGTCGTCGGGTGAATATAATAAGAAATCAGCGCTATACGGAGCTGACGGAGTGCCCTGATATTGGGGCAGTACAGACTGAGAACCAATGAATTCCTTCCACTGGAGCGGGTTAATCGAGTCGGTCAGTATTCCGGTGAGGAACGCATCCTTGTTATAGGGCGTATTGAACAGTACTTTAAACAAGTCCGGATCGGCCGACATAAAATCGGCAAGCTGTGCTGCGGTAGGTCTCGGAATTTCGGTGCGGTAAATCTCATACCGATCGCAGTGGTTCACCGCTGCGAAATTAACTTGCACTCCGTCCTTGCGTGAAAGTGGCAGTAGCAGGTTGGGTGTTTGGGGCGGTTTAGTGGACGGAACGCGAAAACGCTGTATTGTGCCCACCGTGGATTCTACGCCCCAAGGCGAAACTGACGTCACTTTATAGTAGTAATAGTGGGCAAAGCTCTGTTCTACCGGATCGGTATAATGGGCTGTTGTGATATGGTCACCTATCAACGTCCAGTCCGGATCTTCTGCATCGGACTCTTGTTGAAAAACCTGTTTTGAAACCTCGCTGCGGTAAATACGGTAAAATTTGATCTGAGGATCCTTGGGAGCCTCCCATGCAATATCCACATAACCGCTTGCGGGGCTTTCCCCGAAAGGGTTGTAAACAGCTGCTATTTCTGCTCGCGTCATGCCGGAGGGGTTAGGACCTGTCAGCGTAAAATTCATATTCTGTATATAATCCGCCGCAGAAGAGGAGGGTTTAAGGCAAATGAGAAACAACGAAATACTTCCGGAGGATCGATCTAATCCGCCCACAACCAACTGGTTTTGAGTGACAGCGGTATTGTTATCATTAATCAACTGCCACTGCCCCATCTGTACAAGTTCATTGCGGGACATTTTCTGCATCTCACTAAATGATCCGGGTGTGAACAGCGGTTGATATATCATGTATCCTCCCAGCCCTTCACCGCTGTAAGCCGGCCATTTTAGCCGGGCAGTACCGTCGGGTAAAACATCCTCTCCACGCACGGCAAGAAACATGTGTATGTATTTTTCTTCAGGCAGGTTGTCATAGTGCGTAGAAATAATGGCGGGGAAGGATGAGGGCGACGACGCCACAGTAAAGCTGCCAATGCTGATACCTGCCCTATCGGCGGTTTTTACCGTTTCGGTATCAATACCGTCTTCATACTGCCGCATGGGGTGACCGGCGGCAGTTTCTAGGTCTTCATAGGAAACAAAAGGGTCTTCCAGTATGCCCGGCGGCAAGCCGGAAAGATCGATTAACTCACGGGCAAGCATCCTAATATCCAGCGCATTCGGAATTTTGGGCTCGGCTTTGGTAGGAACACCCATTGTGACTGACTGTGACCAAGCGCTCTCATTATTCCATGAATCCCAAGCCGAAACCCAATATTTATAAGTATACCCCTCTTTAACATCGGCATCAAAATAGGTCAGGTCAGGATAGCCTGAGATTTCAGCACCTAAGATAATTTGCTTTGCCCCATTTATTCTGTTACTGGAAACAACTGATTTCCCCTGCCATGTCAGACGACCGTTTTGCTGTACGAGCTGATCCGCCGACGGAGCGGACTGTAAACTTTGTGAAATCCCCGAACCGTTCTGTGAGGATTGAACAGCGCTTAAAGTATTATTATCGATGGGTTCGCCACTCTCAGGATCAACAGGGGGCGAGGGGTTATCATACTTTATATTGCTCAAAACCTCCGGGGGACCGAAGCCTTCCGCACCCAGAGCAGCAGCCCGATAAATTGTGAAACGAACCGTCCCGGACGAATCGGTAAAGATGGGCAGCACAATACCGAGTTTCTTTTTGTTAGCTTCGATGGAATGGTTGATACTGACGGAATGATCAATAACAGGTGCCATTTCTGTGGTTGCAGGTTCAGCGGCACTTTTTTTCGAAGTTTTCTTAACGGGTACAGACAATGTTGCCGGAGATACAGAAGGTGCATTAGGCGGTGTCACCTTTTCAACTTTGAACTCTATAACATCGGAATATTCGCTCATGCGGCCGAAGACATCAATGGAGCGAATGCGGTACTGCGCGATTCTGCCATCTTTCACCTCATCCTCAAAAAATGTGGGCGATTCAAAATAGACATCGCTTTCATCAAGTATGTAGGAAACCACAACCGGTTCCTTATTGATCCGGACAAAGTTTTTTTCCCCATCAAGCTTGCGTTCTATTATATACCCGCTCATGATTCCGCGTTCTTCATCACTCTCAGCCTGATCCCAGCGAAGCGGCACCTTGCCGTCAATACCGTAGCCCTTAAGACCTTGGGGTTTGGTCAGGTCATTTGTTTTTCCATTTGTGAGAAACACCCTGCCAATTAAGATACCACCCGATGTTTCCACATAATAGGCGATATCGGCATCATCTTTGAGCTCAACCCCGGACAAATTGTCACAGAATAAAAATCCTGCTTCTTCTGCATATTCGTCATCGACAAAGCTCAATGATATAAGTTGCTGCCTGGCGGTGAATATCTCATAGGCGATCTGAAACCCGGGCCGGCCTTCCAGCAGACTTAAGCCGTTTATGGGATTGGCCTGTATAAGAGAAAACTTTTGCCAGATAGACGATCGAATCGAAGCGTTTATAAGGGCATTGTTTTGAAACTTATTCTGAACATAGATGGGATTTCCCAGCAAAATATCAGTCTCCGGAATTTTTTGCCCGATATCTGCGGGAATGGTAAGACGCATATCCCGCATCCTTTCAAAATCGACTCCGCCACCCACCCTCGGCTTGGATTCCAGGGTGTCGGTGCGGTACACTGTGCTGCGGAACTCTTCCGCATTCGCCATACCCATTTCTTCTAGTTTGGCTTGCGTCAGTTCTGCCTGTTTATATAATTTTTGAATGAAATTCTCATTCTTATGTTTTTCATACTCATTTTTATCATCCACTTCCCATCCTTCAAGTTCGATATCGCCGCTTTGGCCTTTTACAGGTGAAGCAACACCCTCTTTGACAAGCTCACGCCGACCATCGATCTCACGGTACAGTTTAAATCCCCCTTCCGGGACCCAGTCGCCCGAGGGAGTCATATGCAGGAGGATCTCGCCCGGATTTTGCCATACACCTTTCATGTTAACCGTAGAGGGTATTTCCACCGATCCGGTATCCGAAGGCGGTTTGAGAAGGCTTTGTATCACGGTCTGCAAATTGGTAAGAATTCCGGTCTGTGCCGCAAGAGCCTGCTGCACAGAAACAGCAGATGAGCTCACGGTATACTGTGGGTTTGCAAGCGGAATTTGTGTCGCCTGTGTTTTTCCTGTATCTAAAATGAACGGCATAACTACGGCCTTATTTTCAAGGCTGTTTTCTGGTAATCCTAATGCGGAAACAGAGGATATTCTTCCGGATAAAATCAACTTCTCTTCCGACGAAGCTAAAGGTAAATCGATTGACTGTATTGTCTCAAGAGAGTTATCAAGCCGTTCCGACAACTGCCCGTCAAGAATACGTAAATTATTAAGTGCCAGCCGTGAGTCCACGACATCGGTCAATTGTGATGCTGTGAGCAGTTCCTCTGCAATTGCCGGATTTCTAAGAAGTGAGTCAATATCCGGGGTATCGCTGTGCAACAACTCTTGGAGCGTCTGAGGCTCATTTTTTTCTGTATCGGCAAGGATATAGGATCTATTAGGCAGATACGAAAACACAGTAAAAAAGCCGAAAACCCATAAAAGCATTATGGTTGCTAACCCCAAAGTTGAGACTGTAACCAGCACAGAACATATAGTGTGCGTCTTAAATTGAGATAATACCCACCGGGCCGTGTTTTTAAAAATCTTCATAACTTCAACTCCTACATATCCTACATAATTATGGGCGACGAAAATCAAAATACCGTATAACCAATTCAATTTTGCTGTTTACGTCCAGTTTACGGTATATCTGTTTGATAAAGTAATTTGCTCCACAAAGACTGATGGATATTTTTGACGCAATTTCTCTTGCTTTCATACCTTTAAGAAGCATATAAAATACTTCCTTTTCACGTAGCGTCAATGTCATGACAGCATCAGGCTCTGAGGTGTATTCTGTATTTCTTTTCATAGAAATTCCTCCAACCCTGATCTTTATTTTAAATAGGAGATTTAATCTTTAATAGCTACCAATCTTAGTAGGTCGGCAATAAAATACAGTCTTAATTTCTATAACGAGAATAAAGATATCCCCCGCCTCGAGTTTCATCGACTCGGGACCCGCTCGAAATCCGCAGTGGCTTGCTGCCAATCAGACTTCGCTATCGCTCGCCCTCTTGGGCAAGCTTTACATGGGTGTTTCTACTGCTTTCTTAAGTCGCTTTGCTCCTTGTAAACAATGAAACAACCTTCATCTGATTCCGGTAGCGGGTGAGGCCGTTATAAGGGCTGTATTTTAGTAAACTAAATTAAAATCTACAAGGTATGGTTTTAAATGCCTGAAGAAAGGTTTTGACGGTTAAAACGGGCGAACAATTCCGAACGGTTATTGATATTAAGCTTTTTGTAAAGATTTTTGATATGGAAATTTGCGGTGTGGACACTGATTTTCAGCTCCTCTGCAATATGCTTTGCATCCTTTCCATGCAAAAGTGATGCGGCGACTTGTTTTTCACGGGGCGTAAGCTTTAGGCTTTCCAGCATATCAGATTGTTCCACCTTTCTCACGGCCTCGGTCATATCAATGGAGCGAAAGTCGTCCGACCATTCCGCATAAAAAAGATATTTCGAATAAGCAGGGGACATCAGTATAAATACGATAAATACAGTGCCGGAGGTCAAGGTGGCTGCTAGGGGCAGCAAATCGGGCCGGTAAGCGTAAATAGCACCCGGAATCACATAAGAGATCATACTGACCGGAAGTATTGTAACAAGGCATAATTTGAAGATACGAAAGTTTCCATGTTTCTTAAAAACACAGCCCAGAAGGTAATAGGCTGCAATATACCCCATTTGCTCAAAACCGTGGATGTAGCGGGCAAAATTCCTCAAAGCGGTGCCTTCGGGCATAAAATAGAGGCCATATGTACATATCATGGCTATAAAAAAAAGATTGCACATATTCCAGACACTGCGCCTGGTGATAAGCTGTAATGCGACCGCCAGACAAACAACGAGAATGCCGACAGCTCCGTTTGCGACCATGGCTGCAGGTGAAGACGCACCGGGTAAATAGGTATAAAATATTTCCACAAAGTAATGAGCGATAAAGAAATAAAGGGTCAGCTTAAGAGCCTGGTTCAGCTTTGTTTTTGGTCCACTTTCTACCGATAAAAAATCATTTGCTTTATAAAGAAACAGACAGATGCAGGTACCAAGAACAAGCATTGTCAAATATGCTTTATTAAAAATACCCGATAATATGGAAAGTCCCGAACCAAGTTGATTAAGCGCAAAAAATAAAGAGATTGCCGCAGCACCAAGAAGCCGTTCCGTATTATTGAGCGTAAACGTGTAGGCAAACGATGCGCAGGCTGCGCAGCCGCCTAGGCCAAACATGAAAAGTATAGCCATAAGAAGGCTTAATAGGGTTTCGGGCATTAGAAGCCATACGATAAAAACAACGGCGGTGGACAGAGCACATATCCTCGATATCAGCGCCATATTTTTTGTATTTGTAAATGCAAACAAAGCCCCGGCTCCAACACAGTAGGCACTTCCCATAAGTGTCATGGCATCCAAACCGAGAAGCAGTATCGAGTCACTGAACAACGCTCCCTGCATATTCGCAAAAACAGGCGCCAAGGGAAAAATCAACATATATTTTAAGCGGCTTGTACGCACATTACGAATATTAATATTATCTTTAGAACGAAGCAGTGCAAAAAAGTAGGTCAAAAATCCTCTTTTTACGTCCTGTTTCACTTTCGACATACCATCACCTCCTTAATCCGATGTCCATATGCCCCTTTTTATGCCTGGGAGCGGGCGGCTTTTCAGCGGTTTTTGATAAAAGCCATAAGTCGCCTTTTTTCAAAACCCCCTCCTATACGCCCCTCAACACAGCATAACATAACTCTTCTGCCGTTAATGCTCCATTTCCGCCGTTTCTTTCACGGTTAGATAACCCATCATGGTATCATCTGATCTTGTTTTTAATATTGTATCGTATACGCCTGTAAGCTTCAAGTTTCTGGTAATGACACATTTTATAAATTGTCAATGATTCCTTATGTCATAGCTCCAAACACATATTTAATACCTTTATAATTAAGTTAAACAGCGTTATGTACTGTTAATAAAGATAATTGTTTTCAATTTTTGCTTGGATACCTTGGTTACGATGAAAAATATTTATTTTTAGATTTTTCACGCCCTTAAGAATGGCATATGATTTCATTTTCTTTAAATGAGGAGGTTAGCATGGCAAGATGTATAAACTGTAACAATGAACTGAAACCGGGTAATGAATTTTGTGGAAAATGCGGGGCTGCAAATAAACAAATTATTAAATCCGCTCCCGGATTTTCATGCCCCGGCTGCGGAGGAAATGTACCTTTTGGCAGCATCAATTGTACTGTTTGCGGCAGACCTGTCCCGCAGACAGTATCATCAACACAAACACATTCAATATCTTGCCCCAGCTGTGGCACATCCAACTATCCAGATACTTATTTTTGCATGTCATGCGGACGGCCAATGCCAACAGTCTCCGAGATTCATAAACAGCAGGTTTATAAAGTCCGATCCAGTTCAAAGTCAATAAAAGCGCTCGCGCTTTCAGGTGTTGCAATCGTGCTCATAATTGCCCTTATTGTCGGACTTTGGAAACCCGGTTACATATGGCAGTGGATAGACAATGATAAAATTGTCGCAACCGAAAAAAATAATGTTAAAAATAACAAAGGTAGCACCGTCTCAAAACCAAGCCCTGATAGCAGTCAGGCTGTTTCGGTATTATCTGAGGAATGGATGGCTGAATATCTTTCAACCGATCCCGGCACTAACCCGGCCCCAATACCCGTTTCGGGGACAAAGGCCTTTAAGGTTACCCCCGCTAAGGGGTTAACAGTCTCGGCCTCCGAAAATGCCCTTGATAAGGAGCGGGAATTCACAGCCGAAAAAATAAGTGATGATAAAATAATGGAGATTACCGGGCAATATACCGACGCTAATTGGCTCCTATTGGGCGGTTATGAGGTTAGTGCAGGAATTTCACCTGACGAACGTATGCCGGGATTGATTAATGTTGAAATGGATCTTGCCGAATTGGGAGTGGACAAAGAGCTGTGGGAATTTGCTCATGCGGTCAGAATTGGGGATGACGGCTCTGTTTCAACACTCCATTCCAAAGTTAACGGTTCTGTTTTATCCTGTCAAACCAACCAAAATTCAATTATAGGTGCAGTCTTAATAGGGTTGACAGCCGGGGTTGGCGTGCAGCGCCTGATTGAGCTTGGGCATGTTGGATTAAGCAGCCTTTACAAGGGTGTAAAGTTTCACCACATTGTCTTCTCAGGGGAAAATTCCTCATATGATGTGTATTGGCCCGAAACACTTATGTCAGATACAGAAAAACAATATAATGACAAAATTGCATCGCTCATGAAAAAGCATGGGCTTGATCCCGACGGCTCTCTGAATTCCGCCGCTCTTAAGGCTACAAAAAACTTTAAAAGCGGATATGAAATGATGGGATATCTAAACGGTATAAAAAAAGCGCTTTACAGCGATCCGGAATATATTGAATTGGCTCGTAAACTAAAAAATGTGGATTGGAGCCAAAAAAATTATTGGCCTGCCGAAGTTATTCAAACAACAAATGCTTTGGCCTTAGCCGATAAATATTTATTTGGAGTAAGAGGATTTGATACACCGGGGTATAATGTGGATGTGATGGTATTAGACAAATGGCCCCAAGATCATGGAAAAGAAACCCTGGGAATCAGCATGAATCTATATACATACAGGCCGTTTATTCACATTAATGCAGAAAGGAAATCCAGAATGCCGCATTCTGCTGAGGAAACCGGTACTGTTGCCTGCTCTGACCTGCTCCTAACAATAACCCATGAATTATTTCACGTTGTTCAAAGCAGAGCAGTCCTCTTTGATTCAGACAGCTTCGTAATGTTTTGGGAAGCTATGGCTGTTTCGCTGGAAAAAGAGGCATTTGACTACTTTAGCGGCAGTGCGGGCGGAGGGGTAATTAATCCTTCGCATACCACTGTACTTACCGACCGCTACCATTTTAATTATCTTTATTTTAAATCCCTTTTAGCCCCGTCTTTATGGAGTGACAACGGCAGCAACAAGGAATATCTGCGAAACCACGGATATGTTGCTTCCCATTGGCTGGACTTTTTGCGCGACCGTTATTATGCGGGCAATCCAAATGATTTTATACCGAAGCTTTTAAAAAGATTTGCCGCATCCTCCCGAGTTTCAGGTGAAATATTTAATCTTATTCTTCGCCAGCATACGGCCAACAGCAGCGAAGCTTCTTTAGGCCAGCCCTACAGCATTGACTTTATCGCATTCTGCCAAAAATACTATAATAATATGTATGGAAGAATAGACTTTGTTTCCCCCGCCATTAAGGATATTAAATTAGACGCTGATAATCCTATGGCTGAAATAAATATAAAATGGCAGCCCTTATCTTTTAACTTCCAGGACTTTGCAATCGACAGCATCGGAGCCGATGGAAAGCCGGTCGATTATCGACTGCTTATAAAAAACCGACTTCCTTGGGATAATTATTATATCACCCGGAATTTTTCCGATGGTACAACAAATACAACCGTTAATGTTGACAAAGATTATTTCATGTTGCCCATAAGTAATTCCAAAAGATTTACGCTCATGGAAATACAGGCGCAAATCGAGGATATTTCCGTTGATGAGAAAAGTGCAGTATACCAAATCTATCTTTTACGCCAGCCCGAAGAGCCGGGTATTGAAATTGATGAGGATTATCTTGTTATTACTCCCCCCGATTGGAGCATACCAGATCCCAGAGGAGTACTTTCCGGTTATGATATTATCATTACCGGGCCCGGCGGAGCAGAATATCGCCACAGAGAGGAAGTTTCGCTGGCACCGGTAGAGATTCCCCTAAAGGATATCAAGCCTAAGGATAAAAGCAAAGTCTCTGAGGAAGATGAGGATGAATACACTGCTTATATTGTTGAAAGAATAGATATGCCTGATGGAAAAAGTGAATATGGTCCTGACGGGAGAATAGCCAGACTCGGTGATGAACTTAGGTTCGAAGATATTATCGGCCAATGGGATACAATTCAGAATATATCAAACTTCAAAACGCCATATCTTGATGCTTTGGTTGCCCAGCTGGAGAGTGCCGAAGGCATCGAGAATATGGAAGGTATGCAAGAATACATAAAAGAGTACAAAAAAGCTTATGAGGGTGTTGAAGGCACTCATAAAGGAACCATGACCATCACAAAGACAGGAGAAAATACAGCTGAGGTGGTGCTTGAGCCAATAGATTTAGAACGAGGTGCCGCTGTTTATTACAAAGGAACATGGGATGACGGAATCTTGCATCTTACCCCGGCAGGAGCAATCTTCGGTCAGGACTTTGACTTATTTTGCAAGAAGAAAAAAGGGGTGGTAACCTGCGAGGGAGGAAGTTCTATTTCAAATGAAGAAATATCTTATTCACATACCCTTACAGCCACTAAGAAAAACTAAGCGAAGGAGATATAACTATGAAATTTTGTGTTTATTGCGGAGCCCAGCTAGAGTCAGGTGATAGGTTCTGCACGGCTTGCGGAAAAAATATACCGAATTCGAATGAAACCACCGGGCAACAAAGCCCTAACACCGGTGCTGCCCCAACACCCCCGCAATCCGGGCAATACACTCCTCCGGTACCACCGGGCCGGGTGGGCTCGCAGCACAATAACCCGCCTTCCCCACCGGGACAAAATAATATCCCCCCTGTTCAGCAAATGCACTTTGCAGGCCCTAACAATGCTTCACAGGGATATACCCCGCCCCAACAGAATGCGGGGCCTCCCCCCTATCATCCGGGAGCGCCTTCATCTCAAAGTTTTGCATCCCCCGGAGCATCACAACCCCGCCCGGGAGGCAGTAACCCATTTACACGGTTTTCGGAAGAAATGAATACCGGGAACATACAGAAAAGAACCGGCGGTCGGGGAATGCTTTTGGGCGGTATTATTGGACTGGTTGTTTTATCTATTGTTATAGGCGGAATAATAATAGCATTACGCCCCAAAGACAACTCCGGGCGTAATGGTGACAATCCAAAGGATAAAAAATCAAGCTCCGCTTCAATTGATAAAGGCAGCAGCGAGGGTAATGATAGCACAAAGGCTGAAGATAATAAAAAGCCTGACAAAGAAAAGCCATCTAATACATTGCCGGAAAACGTAAAAACCGACGCCCAGCTATCTGATATAATCGGGTATTGGGAGGGAACTATACTCTTTACCCGGATGGAAGGTTTTGAGAATATACCGCCTGAGGATTTACCCCCTGATTTGGACATGAAGGCGACGATTGCCGAAATAATGGCTTCTCCGGCACCCATGGAAATTGAGTTTGAAGAGGATGGAAACTGGGAACTGGAAATTGATATTATGGAGGGCATGTTAATGGGCAGCAGGGATTACGATAGAGAAGAGTATGAGTCCAGCCCCCTTATTATTAAAAAACTCGATAATGGTTCCTTTAATGTAGATTTCTCCGAAAAAATCGATGAGGACGGCATTTCAGGTGAAGCCCAACTTCTCTTAAGCGGCAGTGTTGTTGAAGAAGATGGGGAGCTTTCCATTAAGGGTACGTTTTTAATTACTCTGGTAGATAATGATATAGTAATAACAGAAGAAGGCGAATACACAGTCTATCAGCAGGAGTAATAAGAACTGGGCATTCTGTCATCTGAGCGAATACGAAGGATCTTATTACAACAAATAAGATCCTTCGACCATTCTATGGTCTCAGAATGACAAAAAATTTACTTGGCTCATCTAGCTAGGAACGACAGGAAAATCATCCAATTGACACCTTACCAGCTGCTTCCGCCACCTCCTCCTGAGCCACCGCCGGCACTTCCTCCATCCGAACTTCCTCCGCTTGATGAAGATGGCCTAGCGGAAATATCCGAAGATATACCCCTCAGGCTTTGCTCTAGATTAATGGCAAAGCCTGAAGCATTAAACATGCCGGGAGTTGCGGTAAAGTACCATTGGGGGGGTGAAATCATAATATTATCAAAGTTCTTTGCCCATTTGTCGGTTACTCCCAAGACCATGGCAAAGGGTAGAATGTTGTAAAAATACTGAGGATTATCATTAACAAGAAGCTTAATACGATCAAGTTCGGTAGCCCTTAAGAATTCCTTGAAACCAACTAGCCTTTCCTCATACCATGTGCCAATGGATGTTCGCTTTTTGCAGCGACATGATAAAGCTGCCAGAATTGTTGCACAAGCAATTGCTATAATCATGTAAATGAAAATTCCGCTTTCAATAGCAAGATATATGCTAAGTCCGACGGAAAACAGAGTAAACATAAAAGCTGTAAAGGCTTGTTTAATTCTCCCCTTCTTCGGAAGGCTTTTCCAATTCGTAATATTATACATTATTGCATACAATGACGCAGTAATTAATACCGAGAATATGAGGCTGATCAACAGTGATTTTCCCGTACTATCTGCATTGAGAACTCTATCGACGCAAACTACAAGTATCGGAAATACAGTTAATACCATCATCAGCCATAACAACCACTGGCATAGTCTGTTCTTTTTATCGAAAATCCTTGTCTCCGGGTCACCTTCAAAGCCGTTTTTTATATAGGACTTAACTTCATCAGCAGTTCTGTAAAATCGGTTGGCGAGCTCTTCGGTATACACTTGGGTGCCATTGCCATAATAAAACATCTCTGAAAACATTTTTCTTTCGTATGGCTTTGCTTCTTCTCCCATTTCCCGCAGCTTTGTAAGTAAAAAGCTCTTTTTTGTGCCGAATAGCTTTTTTGTGTTGTACTCGGCAATGGAAAGATAGCCTTTATCGGCCCAGTATATAATCAAAGAGGTGATATCGAAAGGATCTACATGCCCATCGATGAGAAAACCCACATCTGCACTGGTGGTTCCCAGAGGAGGATAGAATTCAACGGTAGGAAAGCTCTGTTTCTTCTTCCCAAGTGATATCCAAATAAGTATACCGGCTATGCCTGCTAAAGCAGAAAGCATCCAGCCAAACCTGTCTATGAACCCATCGTTTATAGGCTTTGCATCTTCAAAATAGCCTTGGGGTAAAGGAAGGGCTACTGTCAATGCTTCATTCGGGCCTAGAAAACCCTCGAGCTTGCCGATAATAGTTCTTCCTTCCACAATGTAGCTTACAGCATCATTCTTTGTGCTGCCTTTCTTGCCGTATGTAAAATTCAGCTTACCAGCATCAAATCTGCTTGGCATCTTAATAGTAAAGGTAATGTTTGAAATGGGGCAATCCCAATCAGTTCCGATAAGGTTGAAATATAACTCGTCCATATCACGGAGCCCATCGTCACCAATAGTGTAGACATAAGATATGATATAAATTTCTCTATCACCGGCATATTCATCTTTATCGCCGATTTTGATGTTAAGGTCTCCTGAGTCCTTACCTGTTGAATACTTATGCCCGGATACCTTAATTTTGGTTATTGCAGCCGGTGCACCGCGATAGGTTTTCAACGGAATTGAGCGTATAATACCGTGCCTTTGCTCTAAAAATTCTACATTGATAGTCTCTGTGATTTCATAACTGTTATCGCTCTGCACTTCTATCAAAATATCAAAAGCGTTTATTTCAAAGGCTTCCAATGCCGTTGCAGGATTCAATCCGATAATATGTAAAATGGAAACCAAAAATATGAGTATCAGCCATCGCTTAAACTTCATATTCATTCCTCCGTCAAAATCTCACTTGAATATTTCTGCGTTCATATTCATCCACCATGAAGTATGGATACCTCTTAAATCCGAATATTGCTGCCATAAGATTTGAAGGGAACATTTCGGTTTTATTGTTCATTACTTTCACGACACCGTTATAATATTTCCGCGATTGGGAGATATCATTTTCAAGCCCCACTATTTGGTTTTGAAGATTAAGAAAATTCCCGTCTGCTTTAAGCTGCGGGTAGCTTTCCGATACTGCAAACAGTGATTTTAGTGTTCCCGAAAGCATATTTTCTCCCTGTGTGCGTTCCTCGAAGGTTCTCGCACCCATAGCCATATTACGGGCTTGAATCACCCTTTCTAATGTTTCACGTTCATGAGCGGCATATTGTTTTACAATCTCAACCAAGTTAGGAATCATGTCATAGCGTTTTTTAAGATAAATATCCATTGTTGAAAAGGCCTCGTCAGACTGATTCCGCAGTTTTACAAACCCGTTGTAAGAGATTGCAAAGATGATTAGAATCAGTAAAACAGCAGGAATAACGATATACAAAACCATATTAATTTTCTCCTCCTTTTATCAATTTCCACAGGCAGTATGTATATTGGGCTGCCCTTTTAAAAGCGGACAACCGCATCTTGAACAAAAATTATCACGGGTATCATTAATAGCTCCGCATTTAATACAAAACAGGATTTCATCCTGGGATTTATCGTATTTCTCAATTGCTGAAAGGTGCTTTTTGCCATGAAAATGTACATATTCACCTATCCGGTAATAATCAAACAGTACCCTGCTATCTTTGGAAGACTTCACTTTGGTGCTTCCGTCAGTCAGCCTGAAAATAATTTTATATACGGTATAGTGTTCATTTCTATACCCGTTTTCTACTTTTACTTTTTTTGTATGCTGCTCTACTTTTTTATCCGCCACCTGACCATCCCAGTCGGGTTTATTGCCTTTAGACAAGTGTATAAAAGCTATCCAAAACACCCACAGTATGCCAAGAACAATAGCGATAATTTTTATTCCCTCTTTATCCAGACTAATCTCACCGGGCAAAAGAATAATAATCGGTATAACAATAGACAGCCCTACTGCCCAGATGTAAGAATACATTTTAAGGTTTTTTTCATATTTTTTAAACCTTGGATCGTTTATCTTATCTGACCAGCCAATACCCCCGGCACCTATAGCGGAAGAGTTTTCATATTTTTTATCCGAATACCAAGTTCGACAAACAGGACACTTCCTTTTTCCCTTTTCAATCCGTTCCCCACAATTTGAGCAAAAAAAGTCACCATACCCAATAAACTTTTTTGCCAAAAAGACTCACCTTCCCCCCCATTTGTAATACTGCTATATATTTAATTATAAAACGATAATATGTTCTGTTCAGCAAATGACAATTAGGATTCAATGACAAAATAAAAAACTGTCATTGTATCCCATGGAAGTATAAGTTAAAATTACTATTAGGGGGGAATTCAATGAAATTTAAATCTAAGCTTAATTATATTTTCGAAAACATGGGGTTTTCGAATGTTGAAGTCGCTCGTATAGGCGGTCTTGATGCTTCACTCATTAGCAGGTTTCGTACAGGAAATCGTATTCCTTCCAAAGGAAGCCGACAAATCTATTGTTTGTGTAAAGGTCTTTCAAAAGCAGCCCAAGAACACGGAACTTTAGATCAACTGTGCTTTTTATGTAAAATTAATGCTGTAAATGATATAGAGTTAATTACTGACCATTTGCTCCACTGGTTTGAAACCCCTGATTTAAAAAAAGTAAGAATAAGTAAGAATGAACTCCCACAAGCGAAATCTACAAGGAAGCTTAAAGCTTTTTCAGAAAAACTAAACGCTTTGATGGAGGCTTTTGACATATCGAATATTAAGCTTGCACAGGTCATGCATATCGACGCCTCTCTAGTAAGTAGGTTCCGTACCGGTATGCGGGTTCCTACCGCGAGCAGTTGGTTTCCCGAACAATTCTGCCAATGGTTGGTGAAAAAAATCAAATTATATTCATATGAGAATGTCAAAGAGCTTTTGTCTCCTCTTATAGGTGATTCTGTACCGAAAAAGGCGACCGATCTGAAAAAAAAGCTACTCGAATGGATGCAATCAGAGCCAGAAACCGATGAAACCATTATTACGAGCAGTTTTCTTGATAAACTGAATTCTTATGAACCCATATTTGAGGTACCCGCAAATTTTATAGAGTCATTCCCTATTATACCGGACAGTCAACCGGATTACGGAATTTTTTATGGGATTGAAGGCCTTAGAAAAGCTGTAATACAATTTTTGACCATAGCCGCTGCCCAAGATGAGCCGGGTACGCTTTACCTATACTCCGATCAGCCAATGGACTGGATGACAGAAGATTCTGAATTTGCAAAGCTTTGGGCCTCATTAATGTCAATGGTTTTATATCGAAAAAATCAAATATATATCATACACAATATACATCGTTCTCTTAGTGAAATGTTTGAAGCTATTCAAAAATGGATTCCCCTTTACATGACAGGCCTAATAAAGCCCTATTATTTTAATAACAAACAAAACGGTAACTTTTGTCAAACCAAATTCATTCTGTCGGAAAAGTGCAGCATTAATTCTTCCTTTGTATACGGAACGCAGGATTCAGCTGAGTACGAGTTTTACACCGAAAAAAGCCGTGTTGACTATCACTGCCGACAATTTAATGAGCTTTTGAACAATAGCCTTCCCCTTGTTAATGTATTTTCTTTAAGGAATCCGGATGATTTTCGAGGCTTCACACAAACCCCTATCAAAAAGTCCGGTCGTGAAATACACTTAAGATATACCATTCCAATCTCAACAATGCCGGACGAAACATTTGAAAGGATACTATTACGTAGCAATCTTAGCCCTGAAGAAAAAGCATTTGCCGAAGAATACCGCAATAATAATGTTGCCGATCTTATACATTCATTGAAAAAATACAGTATAACAGATTTAATAGCCATCCCTGATGAAAACGATATTAAATCCCATAAAGTTAAGATTGATTTGCCTAAGCCAATCATAGGAAAAACCTTGTTTTATGAGGAAGCTGAATTTTTAAGTCATGTAGCAAATATTAAACGTCTTCTTTTAGATAATGAAAACTATCATTTATACATACTCCCTGAAAGTCCTTTTGAAAACGTCTTTATTTCGGTTTTAGGGGAAGCTCAGTCCATCGTGGTGAAAGTAGATAATCACGCAACATTATTTCTTTTTAATCATCCACTCATGAATCGTGCCTTTTCTTCATACCTTAATTCAATTGCAGAAAAGGTTATGCCGGGTGATTACAATAGGCATGAAATTATTGACAGTTTTTGATTTTGTCATTGTTATGTAGTTGTTTACTGATCATTTTCATGATGAATAGTATATAATCTCCTTATAGATTTTAGCCCTTACCTTGCCATGGAGGAATGAGTACTTATGAAACAATTGCCGGTTATTACATTAGCGCTTATCTTTTGCTTATTATTCGCAGGCTGTGGTCCTAAGAGCTATGACGGACCTCCCGATCCGGGCACACCTGCCCCCCCACCCCACGAGGGAAGTTTCATAAGTGAATATGGGACCATGACTTTTAACGGTGACGGAGAAACCGTTTATATTGATTTTTCTCCTGAATATCTTGAGGTATTGGAAAGCCCTCCAAATGAGGAAACGTATTCCTATGCCTTCACATGGTATAGCTTTGGTGAGTGCCGATACGATGTGGCCACAGAGTTTAATATCCATAACAGGGCAAGTGATACCAGCCTTACTTTTTCGCTCTATCTTGAGGGTGAAGGCACTACCAAAGACAAAATTGCCTTTTCCTATCCCACACCCGAGGATCAAAATGTAGTTTTCCACAGAAAAAGTGATTGATTTTAGTCCTGTTAATCTCTGGTTAAAGCATACTTTACAGAATACTCCCTGTATTGTTGTACAAATTCACTATTTGGCTCATGCTTTGCTTTATACAGGTAATCGTGCATATTTAGGCTGTCATGGGACATCTCTATAACGCACCCTGCAATATTTGAGCAATGATCGGATATACGCTCTAATACTGTCAATAAATCGGAAAATACAAAGCCTATCCCTATTGTGCACTCGTTACACTGCAATCTTACAACATGTTGCTTTTTTATTGTGCTCTTTAAATCATCTATTACTTCTTCAAGAGGCTCCACCTTTGCCGCTAAAGATAGATCTTCCTCAGTAAACGCCTTAACTGCTTTTTCTACCACTTCATCAACAGCTGCCATCATAACACTTAATTCTTTTTGTGCCTGCTCCGAGAACTCTATTTTCTTATCATACATCTCGTGGGCAGATTCTGAAATATTCATTGCATAATCCGCAATACGCTCGAATTCGCCGATTAGAAAGAGGATTTTAGCCGCCTCTGTTGAGTCCCTGGCTGATAGATTATGACTGGAGAGCTTAACAAGATATGTCCCCAAAGCATCTTCATAAATATCAGTTTGATGTTCTGCATCTCTTACCTTTTGTGCTTTACTTTCATCATAATTTTTGATAAGCTCAAATGCCTGTTTTATAGCATTCATAGAAGTGAAAGCCATTTCCTTTGCAACTACCCGGCTCCGGTTAATAGCAATGGCAGGAGTTGAAAACAAACGAGCATCTAGCAGCAAAACCTTGTCCTGTTTATCATCATCCGGTATAGTTTTGTATGCCAATTTTTCAAGTAATTCACTAAAAGGTAACAGCAAAGACGTACATAAAATATTGAATATGGAGTGGGCAATTGCAATATAAAAGTGATTTGCTGCCTTATTAACAAATGCAAAGCTGAATAAATTATTTAATACGGTAAACAGTGTAATGAATACACCTGAACCGATTATATTAAAATATAGATGAACCATTGCCGCACGGCGGGCATTTTTATTTGCGCCGACTGACGATATCAAAGCTGTAACGCATGTTCCTATGTTTTGTCCCATTATTATAGGTATGGCCGCCCCCATAGTAACTTGCCCTGTAGCTGATAAAGCTTGCAGAATACCCACCGATGCAGATGAGCTTTGTATAATACCTGTTACAAAAGCGCCAACCAGCACACCTACAATAGGATTTGAAAATGCTATAAATAAATTACGGAACCCTTCCATTTGACCTAATGGTTCAACGGCTGCGGACATGGCTTCCATACCATAAATCAATGTAGCAAAGCCAAGTAAAATCAGGCCAATGTCTTTTTTTCTTTGATTTTTTACAAACATATAATAGATAATACCAATTAGAGCTAGAATGGGAGTAAAAGAAGAGGGTTTCAATAATTGAATAAACAGATTGCTTCCTTGAATACCTGCTAAGCTCAAAATCCATGCCGTGACGGTTGTACCTACGTTTGCTCCCATAATAATATGAATGGCTTGCTTCAAGGTCATTATACCGGAATTTACAAACCCTACCACCATCACTGTAGTTGCCGAAGAGCTTTGTATAATCGCTGTTACAGCCACACCCATTAGAAAACCGTTAAGCTTTTTTGATGTCAAACGCTCAAGTAAGCTCTTGAGTTTGTTGCCTGTACTTTTTTCGAGGCCTGTCCCCATTAGGCTCATACCAAATAAGAATAATGCTAATCCACCTAACAAAGCTAAGAAACCAAATAAGTCCATATGCCCCCCTAAAACGCAAAATCAGACAAAATTATATCATATTTTTGTCTATTATAACATGGGTTGTTAAGAAAATTATTATATTTTAACATTCTCTCTATCCATGTTTTTTATTACTGTTTTTTATTTATGTATTGATACGAATGAAGAATTAGAAAAATCTAAAGTGAAAGACAGTGTTTATTAAATTACTCAACAACATAAGTAATTATATATTCTGTATTTTTTTCAAGAATTAGGCCGGGATCTTCATTAATCCACTTACCTTCAAACCCTAGCTCTTTTATCACAACTTCAAGGTGGCACATTGCAATCCCGATATCTAACCTTTGTATATCGTATCCCAACGCCTCTTTATAGCCAAGTGCTCTAAATAAGTAAAAGTGAAACATACCACCGTTTTTGACAATTCTCCATGGTTGTTTGTTTCTAGCCGAAGGAGCTATTCTAACCATGTCAAATACTTCAGCGAACCTATCTTCGGCATCTCTTTTAAGAGGTTTTCCAAAGTCCTCGTCAAAGAATAATTCCGACCAATCTTTTCGATTGACAGATCCTGCGCCCTTTACAAATATTGAATCAATAAAGCTTCTATTTTCTTTAGCATAGCCTACAGGAGACACTACCGGAATTATTTCATTTCCCATTAAACCTACAGCTTTCGCAAATTTCGATCTATTAAAGGTTCCTCCGAGCCAACAGGTCCCCAAATTTAAAGATGTTGCATACAGAATAATCTTTTCGAAGGCATACCCTAGGTTTTCCTCATATCTTAGAGCTTTTTCCGTTACTCCGCATATAAATGTTCTTGCACCCTTAA
>CAYMLJ010000008.1:0-22259 GCA_964391395.1 uncultured Ruminiclostridium sp.
ATAAAACAGATTCGGGAGTCGCTTATAATGACATCACCCGTTACCGAAATCAAAGATTTCGAACGGATCCCGAGTCATTGAAACTCGAGGCGGGGGATATGCCCCCGCCTGAGATAATAATCCCTGCCCGCCACCTAAGAGGTGGGGGAAATCTTTATTCTCGTTATAAGGCGGCTCCCGAATCTTTATCTTTATTAATAGGTTATTCTTCAATATCTAAAGGAATATTATTCTCACCGGCAAATTGCTTTATCTTCTCCAACACAGGGTCATCCTCATTATCAGCTGATATTGAGCTCAGCTTCTTTTCTTCGATAATCTTCACATTTACTTCCCGCCCTAAGATATGACTAATTGCATCCTTTATAATTACAATGCTGTCATTTCTGCTCAATACAGTTTTCTTCAAAGCATCATCTCCCTGAACCACCACATTAGCTGTTCCATCTTTGGAAATAAAGCACCATGTGTCCAAAAGATATGCATACACTTTCATTTTGTTTCCGGAACGAATATAGTCTATAACCTCAGGCCATTCATTCAGTTTGTTCTTTTCTCCCTTATTTGAGGTCTCATCCTTAATTTTTTCCTGCTTTTTTTCTTCATTTAGTCTAGGCTTTTCAGGGGCTGGATTTGCAGACCTAGATTTTTTCGCAGAATTATCAGGCCTAATATCTATACCCTGTTGAAATTGTGATATTCTTTCTTCAATTTGGCGAAGTCTGAGTTCAAAGCCGGCTAAAACATCATCGGAGGCACTTTTATATACGGGAACATCAGAGCATAGCTTAACCGCAGCGACTTCCATAATTATTCGTGGATTTTCAGCCCATTTTAATTGCCCTTCTGTTTCTGACAGATCCTTAATTACATTCAAGGTCCGCTCAAAATCAATCTTGCTTGCGGCGTCTCTTACAGGTCTAAGCTCTTCATCACTTAAATCTACCAGATTCAGTGCCGTACCCCCGGTTTTTATCAGCATCAAGTTTCTGAACCATAAAATAAGCTGATTGCAAAAAGGTTTAAGGTCGCGTCCTTCGTCCATGGCATCTTTAATTGCATTAAGGGCGACAAGGGTATTCTTGTCTACAATAGCTCCTGCAAAACTGTTTACAGCTTCAGTTGCGGATAGGCCTGATATTTCTATAACATCTTTATGAGTAATTTTGTTATTTCCTATAGTAATACATTGATCTAAAAGACTTATGGCATCTCTCATACCACCCTCGGAAATTCTTGCTATCAGGCTGATGGCAGTATCCTCAATTGATACATCGCAATCTCTGATGATATCCTTAAGCCTTTCTTCGATACCTTTAGCAGTAATTCTTTTAAAATCAAACCGCTGGCATCTGGATAGAATAGTAGCAGGAAGCTTATGTGGTTCGGTGGTTGCCAAAATAAACACTACGTTTACGGGAGGCTCCTCTAGCGTCTTTAATAGAGCGTTAAACGCACCGGTAGATAACATATGAACCTCATCTATGATATACACTTTAAATCGCGTAACAGCCGGTACATACATTACGGCCTCTTTGATTCCTCTGACATCATCCACGCCATTATTTGAAGCGGCATCTATTTCTATAACATCAATAATGGAACCGTCCAGGATTCCTTTACAGGTCAAACACTCATTACACGGACTTCCATCTGAGGGATTAAGGCAATTTACAGCTCGAGCAAAAATTTTAGCCAGGGTAGTCTTTCCGGTTCCTCTTGTTCCGCAAAACAAATATGCATGGCTTACGGTATTATTTTTTATACTGTTTTTTAACGTAGTTACAATATGACGCTGTTCTACAACATCTTCAAAGGTCAAGGGCCTCCACTTCCGGTATAATGCCATATGCGCCATAAAATCATTCCTTCATTGCATAATATAATTCGTATTAACAGTTTATCAGTTAAAGAAATCCTTCGCAAGGGATTGAGTGGGACAAGGGGACAGGTACCTTGTCCCAGATAGCAAAAAAACGAGGGTTAACCTCGTTTTCTTTCATATAAACCGTGCACCTGTCCTCGACAGGCAAG
This sequence comes from uncultured Ruminiclostridium sp., assembly GCA_964391395.1. Classification (GTDB taxonomy): domain Bacteria; phylum Bacillota; class Clostridia; order DSM-8532; family DSM-8532; genus DTU059. The sequence goes on from CAYMLJ010000008.1 coordinate 2,035, forward strand.
CACAAACGTACCATGCGCAGCATACTCGAACCAGGCAAACTCGCGGCACACCCAGATGATCCGCTTACCGCTGCTTCCTTCCGGACCTGACGGGGTTCACAGTTCTGAATTGCGCAAGACCCAATCTTCATTGTACCTTGCAACATAACTGACTCTACACTTGCATGCCTCAAACAGGGATTCAACTCCGCTATAGCGGATTGCGGATACAGGGCACCGCTAACTCCCCGTCTAGCACGGTAAAACTAATTATATAGCATAAATCCGGCATGTGCAAGCCACAAAAAAAGGATTGCCCAAGCAGACGAAACCATCGTCATCTGAATAGAGCGAGCGAAATGAACAATCTTTTAGTAAACCTTCAAGATCCTTCGCTGCGCTCAGATTGACAAACACCTGCTACTGCTACGTCATTATGACGAATACCTTCTTCTGCGGAATCTACCCTGTCACCCGTTTACTCACCGTCTTTAGCCCTGATTTCAGTACGGCGTATTTTCCCGCTGATAGTTTTGGGTAATTCCTCCACAAAGTCTATAATGCGAGGGTATTTATACGGTGCAGTATGAGTTTTTACATACTCCTGTATTTCTTTTTTTAATTCCTCCGAAGGCTCATAACCTTTGGACAATACGATTGTTGCTTTAACTAAATGACCTCTTACAGGATCAGGCACGCCGGTAACCGCACACTCTAATACCGACTGATGCTCCATAATAACGCTTTCGACTTCGAATGGGCCAATGCGGTATCCGGAGGATTTAATAATATCATCGGTTCTTCCGACGTACCAAAAATATCCGTCCTCATCTCTGTAGGCAGTATCTCCTGTGTGATAAAGACCATCATGTATAGCTTGATCGGTTTTTTCCTGTTCCCTGTAATATTCCATCATAAGACCCGAAGGTTTTCCATTATCAAGTCTTAAAACTATCTCCCCTACCTGACCGGGTTCAACACTATTTCCGTTCTCATCCACAAGATCCATTTCATATCCCGGTGACGGTCTTCCCATAGAACCGGGCTTGGGTTCCATCCAGTTTGTAGTCATCAAACAAAGAGTTGTTTCTGTCTGGCCAAAACCTTCCATAAGCTTTATTCCCGTTAGTTTTTTAAATCGGTTAAACACCTCGGGATTCAAAGCCTCACCAGCGGTAGTACAATATTTTACAGATGAAAGATCGTACTTTAAAAGATCCTCCTTAATAAGGAATCTATAAATGGTAGGCGGAGCGCAGAATGTGGTTACTTTGTATTTGGCTATGCGTTTTAGCATTTCGTCCGGATTAAATCGATCAAAATCAAATGTAAATACAGCACTTTCTGCAAGCCATTGGCCGTATAGTTTTCCCCAGACAGCCTTACCCCAACCGGTTTCGGCAACTGTTAAATGTAATCCTTCAGGATCGACATTATGCCAATAAACCGCTGTGGGAATATGTGCCAGAGAGTAGTATTGATTGTGGGCTACCATTTTGGGCATACCTGTTGTCCCCGATGAGAAATACATTAACATTATTTCTTCGGCTTCAGGCCTATCTTCACCAGTCGGAGCTACGAAATCGGGCGCCTCGGCTATTCCCTCTTCATAGCTTAACCATCCGTTTTTCTTTCCTCTAGCTAGAATCTTTATACTGAGCGTCTTGGTTTCATGCTGTGCCTCATCAATTAAGTCTGAAATTTGCCCCTCGGCGGTACATACTACAGCCTTAATGCTGGCAGCATTAACACGATAGACAATATCTTTAACCATGAGCTGGTTGGTTGCAGGAATTGCGATTGCACCGATCTTGTGAAGTGCCATCATGCAATACCACCATTCATAGTGCCGCTTTAGAATCAGCATTACTGCGTCGCCCTTTTTAATACCTAAGCCCTGAAAAAAGGATGCAGTTTTATCGCTATATTCCTTCATTTCTTTAAATGTGATGAACTTTTCGTCCCCGGCTTCATTGCACCAAACCATAGCCATTTTCTCAGGTTTTTCGGCCGCCAGCCTGTCAACAACGTCATACGCAAAGTTATAGTATTTATCTTGCTTAAAGCTTACTTTTTCTACATTTCCTTCTTTATTCAGTGTCTCAATTACATATTCCTTATATAGTATTGACATTAGCCCATCCTCCCGTCCTGACCCCTAATTACTACTGCCAAAAACACACAGGTCTCACCCTTTGTTGCTACCATGCCGTGTTTGTGTGAAGCATCATAGTATACAGAGTCTCCTGCTTCCATAATAAACTCATGGTCATCGATTTTAACCTTTAATGATCCACTAAGAATATAGTCAAACTCTTGACCATCATGATTTCTTTGCATGATTTCTCCCTTATCAGCGGCTTCATCATATACAGCTTCAACAAGGAACGGCTCAGCATTTCTGTTCTTAAATAAATATGCCAGGCTCTGATACTTAAAGCCTTTTCTACGCTCAATCGAAAGCCCTTTTCCTTTTTTTACATGAGTGTAAACCGATAGGGTGGGGCTGCTTCCAGTCAACAGCTCACTTATGTCTAGACCTAAACGTGCCGCAACCTTATAAAGAAAGGTAAAAGAAAAGTCTCGTTTGCCTTCCTCATAACTTAAGTATTCCTCCTCGGTAACCTCCACAAGCTGTGCCAACTCTGCTACAGATATGCCGAAATCCTCTCTTAAGCCTCTTATTCGCTGGGCAATCTCAATAATTTTGTCATTCATACCTTTTACCTCCTTCTTAATTACAAATATAAAAAAGCTCATCTCAACAACATTATTTCTGTTGCTGGGACGAGCCTATAACCCGTGGTACCACCCATATTTGGCTTTAAACAAAGCCCTCCTTAAGGTTCTGACAAACCCTTGCCTGTAACGTGGCTAACGCAATACCTTACAATTAATCTCAGGTACCGGGCTCCGGAGTGATGCCTATAATTATAATCCTACCTGCTTCCACCAACCACAGGCTCTCTTTATAGAAACTAATAACTACAGAGGCTCCTTCATTGCCTTTAAACACTTATTATTCCTATCATACAATTTCAGTTCTCTTATGTCAATTAAAATTACTTTTTCTTTTCTTTAACTCTCTTAATAACCTTTAGACGGGAGAATTCCTCTCTCTCCTTTTCCTCCAATACATCTTCTATGGTTGAGGTAATACCTTCGTATTTCGGAATCATTATGTTCTTAAGCGCATTAGTACGTTTCATGGTTCTTCTTATGTTTGTAGCCAACCTATATATGGAGTTTTCAATTTCCGCTAATTGGGCAGAAAGAATCTTAACCCGTTCGAATTTTTTTCTTGCTATATCAAGAGTACCATTGGTCATTCGAAATCCGTAACGAGGTTGCATCTTTCTATCATCAATAGATACTATAGGTATTTCAACTCCCATAACGCTCTGATCCCTTATTTGGATGCTTTCTTCCTCCGGTATGGCAAATCCAATTTGCTGAACAACTGAAATGCCGAGGCTGATGTTGGCATCCTGGAGAGCTTCGTATGCTTCACTAAAGACAACAAGGATTTCATCATTCACCTTTTTAGCCTTATCAATCATGTTCATCATTTCCCGAACAAGAATATTTCGCTTTTTATCCAATAACTCGAAGCCCTGACGAGACAACGCAAGAGAATTCTTGGCAATTATCAGGTTTCCTTTTGTGGGAAATAGATTCATATCCATACTTTAAAAATCACCTTCTCCAGATTCTGAAATATCATAATACTTCTCAGTGGTTTGGGGTGAAAGACGATCCAATTCTTCTTTCGGTAGCAATCTTAATAATCTCCAACCAATATTAAGCGTCTCTTCAATGCTCCTATTTTCTTGAAAATCCTGTGCTATAAAATTCTTCTCAAATTCCCGTCCAAAATTCATATAAAGTCTGTCTATCCCACTTAGCTCTTCCTCTCCGATAACCGATGCCAAAGCTTTTACATCCTGAACCCTTGCATAGGACGCAAAAAGCTGATTGGCAACCTGCGGATGATCTTCTCTGGTGTAGCCTTCACCGATACCATCCTTCATAAGACGCGAAAGAGACGGTAAAATACTGATCGGCGGATAAACTCCTTTGAATGCGAGGTTTTTATCCAATACTATCTGCCCCTCAGTTATATAGCCCGTCAAATCAGGAATAGGGTGGGTTATATCGTCATTAGGCATTGTAAGAATAGGTATTTGGGTTATGGAGCCCTTGCATCCCTTAACCATACCCGCCCGTTCATAAATTGAGGCTAAATCGCTGTATAGATACCCCGGATAACCCTTTCTGGAAGGGATTTCGCCCTTGGATGATGAGATTTCACGAAGAGCTTCGGCATAGGATGTCATGTCTGTAAGAATAACCAGTACATGCATGCCTTTTTCATATGCTAGATATTCTGCTGCCGTTAAGGCGCATCTTGGGGTAACTATCCTTTCCACAACAGGATCGTTGGCAAGGTTCAAAAACATGACAACTCTATCTAAAACCCCGCTTTTTTGGAAGCTTTGCCTGAAATATTCTGCGACATCATGCTTAACGCCCATAGCGGCAAATACTACAGCAAAGTTTTTATTCTTGGCATCAGCTATTCTTGCCTGGCGCACAATCTGAACCGCCAGTTGATTGTGAGGAAGACCACTGCCTGAAAATACAGGTAGCTTTTGCCCTCGAATAAGGGTGGTAAGCCCGTCAATAGAGGATATACCTGTTTGTATAAAATTTCTGGGGTATTCTCTCATCACCGGGTTAATGGGCTCACCATTTATATCCCAGCTTTTTTCCGGAAAAATTTCTCCCAACCTGTCTACAGGCCTTCCAATTCCGTCCAGTACCCTGCCTAAAAGTTCCATAGAAAGAGGCATTTTTAGAGGTTTACCTAAAAGCTTGGAATGTGTATTTCCGAGTGAAACTCCCCGAGTGCCTTCAAATATCTGTACTACGCACATTTCCCCATCAATTTTTATAATCCTACCCAGTCGCTTGTTTTTTCCAACGGTGATTTCGACCATTTCTTCATAGGAAGCATCCTTTACTCCGTCAATTACTACTAATGGCCCGGATATCTCTTTAAGACCCATGTATTCTACGTTCATATATCCCTCACCCTTTCAACGGCCTTGTAATCTGTTTCAATTTCGGCGAGAATATTCTCAACTTTATTGTTAAGGTCATCAAAAGCACCTAAATCTTCATTAGATATATTGTATTTAATGCGTATAAGCTCTTCAAACACACCGGATTTCCGTATCACAGATACCGGTACACCAATAGAAACAAGCTTAATGGCTCTCTCATAAAACCGTAAAATTGAGTCCATCATAAGATATTGCTTTTGAATGGGAACGTAGGTATCCTGTTCATGGTAAGCATTTTGCTGCAAAAAGCCCTGCTTGATAACCTTAGCTGTTTCCAGCACCAACTTCTGCTCATCGGGAAGAATATCGCTTCCTATAAGCTTAACTATGTCTAAAAGCTTTCCTTCTTCCTGAAGAACTCGGCTCATTTGAGTTTTCTTAATCATGAATTCCGGATGAGCATTCTCGTTATACCACTTGGAAAGTTCATCGCTATATTCACTGTAACTGTTAATCCAGTTGATAGCCGGATAATGCCGGGTATATGCCAAAGCCTTGTCCAGCGCCCAAAAACATCTTGTAAATCTTTTTGTATTCTGAGTTACCGGCTCGGAGAAATCTCCCCCCTGGGGCGAAACCGCTCCTATTATAGAAACAGATCCCTGGGTTTTGTTATAGTTTTCAACCCGCCCTGCTCTTTCATAGAATTCAGAGAGTCTCGACGGTAGATATGCCGGGAAGCCCTCTTCTGCCGGCATCTCCTCAAGCCTGCCTGATATCTCTCTGAGCGCTTCGGCCCAGCGGGATGTAGAGTCGGCCATAATTGCCACATCATAACCCATATCACGGTAGTATTCTGCCAGAGTGATGCCGGTATAAATTGAAGCCTCTCTTGCTGCAACGGGCATATTGGATGTGTTTCCTATTAACACGGTTCGTTCCATTAATGGCCTGCCGCTTCTGGGATCTATCAGCTTCGGAAAATCCTCAAGGACCTCGGTAATTTCATTTCCGCGCTCTCCGCAGCCGACATAGACAATAATGTCCGCATTAGCCCATTTGGCAAGCTGGTGTTGGGTAAGAGTTTTGCCGGTACCAAAACCTCCCGGAATAGCGGCCGCTCCTCCCTTTGCCATAGGGAAAAGAGTATCGATTACCCTTTGCCCTGTAATAAGTGGTATATCAAGAGGAAGTCTATTATAATACGGTCTCGGCTCGCGTACCGGCCATTCCTGTACAAGGGTAAGGCTATGTAGCACTTTGCCGTCTTTAACCTTAACTATTGTTTTATCAATACTATATTGGCCGTCTTCGACAGCTTCAACTATCTCTCCTTTAATTCCCGGAGGCACCATTATCTTATGATTGACCGACTCAGTCTCTCTTACCTCGGCTAAAACCTCGCCCTGATTAATAAAATCGCCTACCTTAACAAGCATTTTGACATCCCAAAGCTTTTCTGTGTCGAGGTTATCCATTACACTTCCGCGCTTTATAAATACACCGGTGTTTTCGGCAATTTTTACTAGGGGTCTTTCAATGCCATCAAAGATATTGCCGAGTATACCGGGTCCCAACTTGACAGTAAGGGGTTTCCCGGTTGATACCACGGGTTCACCCGGCTTAAGTCCTGTAGTATTTTCATAAACCTGAACAATGGTTTCGGTCTCCAAAATGCGGATAACTTCGCCGATAAGTTTGTCATGCCCCACCAATACCATTTCAAGCATTTGAAATGCATGATTGCCGCGAACCTTGATAACCGGACCGTTTATTCCATATATAGTTCCGTGTGACGTGTTTTCCATCTATCCACCCTCAGTTTTGTATGTGATATAAGTTTAGTATTAGTCAATAGAAAGCCCGTAGTTCTCTAAAAATGAAGCTCTCTCAGCGTTCAAACGATCAATAAAGGAGTAATCATACATCAGCCCCTTAGTCTTATTGCATATGACGCAGCCTCCGACAAGCTGTTCTTCACTCTCAAACAATTCAAATCTTGTTCCCGATTTAGTCCTGATTTCTTCAACAAGTGGAATGTCATCACTGTCTGCATAAATAAGAATCTCTCCCTGACCGGTCAGTTCTAATGCCTGTAAAATTGTTTTAATCATGTAGTTTTCATACTCATCATTACTTTTAAAAGCCTGAAGCTTTTCTTTGACGTTTGAAAACACCTGCTGCAAAATTTCTTCGCGTCGATTAAAAAGTGTTTGCTTACTTTCTAATATTGCCTTTGACACTTCTTCATTATGATCCTTTTCAATTCTGACCAAGGATTCATGAATTTGACCATAAGCTTTTTTCAAAAACATTATCTCTTTTTCGGTAATGGTTTCGATACTGTCTTTTTCAGCTTCAGATATCAATTCCTTTTTCTTGGCATCGGCTTGTTTCATAACCATATATGAAAACTTATTAAACTTTTCCTCTATCTTGTTCATAAACATCTCCCGCTCATGTCACCATTCCTATTTTCATTCCGATTAAAACCTCATTTATTCCTGTCATAATTTGATTCCGATAGCCTCATTTACGCTTCCCAGAATGTAGTCAGGGGGGCGCCTTGTGCCATGTCGGTCAGGAATTTCGACAATTAGTGGTATTGAGTGGTTTAGCTTAATATCAGAGATAACATCAGGAAACATGGCAACTAATAATTCGGTTATAAGGATTATCCCTATTTCTTTATCTGCCATGGCTTTTTTCAAAGCATCTAAAGCTTCCTCCCGCCCGTGAACAATTACACCGTCAACCCCGGCAAGCCGCATACCTATTCTTGTATCAATATTGTCACTTATGAGATACATCTTCATTATTTAAAACTCCAATTAAGCGTTCAGAATAAGGATTGATACTATCAGACCATAAATAGCGATACCTTCGGCCAGACCGACGAAAACGAATGCTTTACCAAAGATTTTAGGATCTTCGCTTAAAGCTCCTAATGCAGCTGCACCGCTTGATGCAACGGCTATACCGGAACCTATTGCCGAAATGCCTATAGCCAAAGCAGCGGCAATGTATTTAAGCCCTTCTGCCGATGAAGCCACGGCCTCGGCTCCCTCTGCGGCAGACGCAGTAATTCCGCCTGACAACAGTACTATAGTCGATACAATAAGAATCCCTACCATAGCAGTTACATTCATACCCATAAGTTGCTTGTAGTTTTTGCCCTTGGCACCCTTATTAACACAGGTAACTCCTATACCTATTGTTGATAAAACCAGAGCAAGAGCGATAATTAATATAAATCCCATAAAAATGACCTCCATAGCTTTTATTTTTTTATTCTTGCCGGCAGAATTCTGTCAGCTGGTTCCAATTACTCATCCGAAACCCGTATGGGTTTGAATTCATGCCCTTCACCAATATAATAACGGCCGAACATCTCATAAAACTCAAGGCGCATACACTGAATACCGACAATGAGGCCTTCAAGGCCTATTGTGATAACATTTCCGAGAATAACAATTAAAATTCCGCCCGCTCCCCTCATCATTCCATACAAAGTCCATACCGCAAGGGACAGTCCCGCATGATTGAGAGCAAAAGCACCTACTCTCGCAAAAGAAACCGTACTTGAAAAGAAAGACAGCAAGGTTTCAAAAATATCAAAACCTGATTCAACAAAGTAAATACCCTTTTCATGAGGCATGATGCGATCTTTGCGCAATATCAAATTTTCCAGGGGTTCTTTAAAGAAAATCATCAGGGTGGGAAGAATAACCACCGGTATAAGAACTAATCCTGATAAAACAAATTTTCCGGTTTTAATAAAAACCAACACAACCGCCACAAGTCCTCCATAAAAAAGCAGGCCTGCAAGGCCGTTTTTATCAAAGAGTAATTTTCCCCACTTGCGCATTTTGATGCTGTTTATCATATTCGCAATCATGGTTATAATTATTATAAGTGCACCATATCCGACAGCAACATAGAGTATGGTATTAATGTTAGACTTGCTGTGAAGAGGGCTTAACCATATTGGCGCCAATATTTCTTCATTACCGAATACACTGCCGTACACAAATCCGAAAATAGCCGAAGATATTCCTACATAAAACATTACACCGCCTAAGGGCATCTTTTTAATTCTATATAATGCAAACCCCAGAATTGCGATAATGGCACCCTGGCCTACATCGCCAAACATAAACCCAAACATCAGTATAAAGGTTATGGAAAGCAGAGGGGTCGGGTCTATCTCTTTTGCAGAGGGGAGACCATACATTGTAACCAAACTTTCAAATGGCTTAAAGAAGCGGTTATTTTTCATAACCGTGGGCGGGGTAGCATTAACAACACAGTCCGGATCTTCGCAACCAATGACTATTTGGTCTATGCCATCAATCTCTTCAGTGAGATTATCGTAATCCGAACACGGTATCCAACCAATTATAAAGAAGGTTTCATGGCTGTGTGAGCAAAATCTTTTAACCTCATTTAGTTTATTTATATAAATTACTCTATGAAATAATTTAATAAATTCCTCTCTTTTCGCCTCTATATAATTATCCATATCATTTTGGGCATGATTAAGCTTTTCTTGAAGCTGAGCTATTTCTGCATTCATTTTTTCGATGGTAATCTTCGGTGTACCCTTGACATCATCGGAAATCCTCACCCGATTAAAGCCCATAGTTGCAAAAACATTGTCAATAACCTGAGCTACTGACGCAGGCATGAAGTATGATAGCCATATATTGTCATCCTCTTGCGCAACGGGTACGACAACAACATCCAATTCATCAAGATACTGCTTCTGTCTGTTATACAGCTCCTTAGGTGCTATCCCGAAACGGAATTTCATAAAGGAAAAGTGAAAGAGTTCATCCATATTTATATTAAGGGATGATAGCGGAAGTATCTGCTTAATAATTTGCTCTCTCTCCCTTATATCTGCCTTGTCTGACTCGGACTCTTTCCTAAATCTTGATGTTTTCTCCTCAAAATCCTCGACAAAAGACTCTATACCAATAGTATCAAGAGGCTCTAAGAGTTCTCTTTCTATAGTCTCTTTATCATATTCCTCTATCTTAACTTGAAATTTTTCATTAAGCACCTTAATTCTTTTAAGTATACTCCCAAGAGAGCAATCTTCTTCGAAAGGAATTAAACCCGGAACATTAAGATGTTTATAGGCCGGCTCTAGCTCAATATTTCCGTTGATTATATGCTTAAGCACAAATTCATCGATTTTGCTTATGGGCCCCATTATTCTGATATACTTCATTTGTTCAATAGCCATGGCCTGATATCCTTTCTCTCCTAAACATTCATTCCTACAACGAATTTCCGTATTTCCTCTTCCGGAAGACCATATCGGATACCTTCGATAATTGAAATAATATTTGTCAGTTCCAGCTCTTTCAATCTTAAGTATGAGACTATGCAAGCAATAGAAAACGGCTGCCTTCGAAAATACCTTTTGTGAAGCGTATAAATGTATTCCAGATAATTATGCTCAAAAAGCAGCTGATCCTGACCTGCAAACAAAAAACCATACGGTGTTTTCTTCAATATCACTAAATATTCTTCTAAATTTACAGCATTCATTAGGCTATCCATGGTTTTTTTATTAAGTTTGCCGGTAATATGTGCCGAATAACTTTTTATCACCTCATTAGAGATATCATAAAAGTTTTTACTCCTATATATCCAGAATACATTGAAAATATCGGCCTCAATTCCCAACAGTTCCTTTACAATAGCACTGTCAGCCTTGTTCAACAGTTTTTTATAAGCCATTTTTATACTTCTTATATAGTAAAGGTCTAAGGTCATTTCCATATTAAAAAGGCGTGTTTGTGCATTATCAGATATAAACGATCTCAATAATTCATAATAATTTGTGCCGTGAAGCCTTGAATGAAATTCCTCTAAATCTTTTGATAGCGCAAGCTTAGGTATATTTAGCTTATCGTTCCTTATAAGAAATAATAAAGATTCTTCAAGTATGGTATGCTCCACGTTTCCTGCTTCAAACGCTCTAATAATAAGCTTTATACTCTCAATTTCAGCTTTTTTGTAATGAATGTTTATAAATTCCTTTAAATGGCCGCCAGTATATTTTAAAAACTTTGAATAGTCGTCCATTATATCTTTCTTTAGAGCATTTTCCAGGCTTACTCTGTGGACATTAGTCTCATCAATCTCGGAGAGTATGGCACTATAACGGGTATTATGCTTTAGATATGACAATACTTCACTGATATTTTTTTTCTGCATTAAGGCATTATAGTCATACCGGTTTAACAGTTTTCCAAACATAGCTCGTGACTTACCTGACAGCGCGCCATATTTCATTTCTTTCAGCATAAAATCACCTTCCGAGAATCCGGGCAAAAATCTGATTCTCCCAGGTTTCTCGGTTTTTCTCCACATAGACCTCCAGAGCGTGAATCTTTCTGTCTGTGCTTTCATTTATTTTTCTAAGCTTTTCATCAGCATCTGAGCGGCTTTTTTGTCTCAGCTCCTCAATCTTATAATCGGACATTTCGATAATATTGCATTCCATTTTTTTGAGTTCTTCAAGAGTTCCCAATCGGATTTTCTCTATTTGCGCATTACCTTCAGCCACGAGGTTTTGAGCCTCATGCTCTATCTCTATTATCTTTTTTATTGACTCTTCCATAAAACTACCATCCCGATAGATATTTTTTTAAATCATTTACATTCTATTCTTCTAATTGAGAGCTTGCAATCCATATCTTTTTCAATTTATTTGAGATTTATAGCCCATATTTCAGTAATAATTAGCAAAGAGTATTGCATAATTATACAATTGTATGTATAATTATAAAATACTTATTAGTAGGAGGCGGTTTTTTATGACCCTGAACGAAATAATCGCATTGGATAAAAAATATCATTTGAACACCTTTGGGGACAGATTACCTGTTTGTTTTACCAAGGGTGAAGGAATGAAGCTGTGGGACAAAGACGGAAAAATATACTATGATTTTCTTGCAGGTATCGCCGTAAATGCGCTTGGGCATTCTCATCCGGCGTTGGTAAATGCAATTACTGAACAGGCTCAAAAACTTATTCACTGCTCAAACTATTACTACATTGAGCCTCAAGCAAAGCTAGCACAGTTGATTGTGGAAAATTCCTGCTGCGATAAAGTTTTCTTTGCAAATAGCGGCGCCGAAGCCAATGAGGGAGCCATAAAGCTTGCTCGCCTTTATTACAGAAAAAAAGGATTCCCGGAAAAATTCGAAATAATAACCCTGGAGAAATCCTTTCACGGTAGAACCCTTGCAACATTAGCCGCAACGGGACAGGAAAAATATCAGAAAAACTACTGTCCCCTGACTCCAAAATTCCTCAGTGTTCCAATGAACGATATTGAGGCATTAGAAAACGCAATTACCGAGTTTACCTGTGGCATTATGCTTGAGCCCATACAGGGTGAAAGCGGTGTTAACCCAGCTAATGTGGATTATATAAAGAAGGTTCGCAAGCTTTGCGATGATAAAGACATATTGCTAATTTTTGACGAAGTGCAATGCGGTCTTGGGAGAACAGGAAAGATGTTCGGCTATGAGCATTTCGGTATAGAACCCGACATCTTTACATTAGCAAAAGCATTAGGAGGCGGCTTTCCAATCGGTGCCCTCTGCGCCAAGGAACCCTTTGCATCAGCCTTTGAACCCGGTGACCACGGCTCCACCTTCGGCGGAAATCCTTTGGCTTGCAGTGCAGGTTATGCAGCACTTTCCACTATAATCAATGATAATCTTTGTGAAAACTCCGCCCACATGGGAGAATACTTTATTGACGAGCTTAACAATCTAAAGGCAAAGCATAGCATCATCACAGAAGTCAGAGGCAAAGGTCTTATGATTGGTGTTGAGCTTGCTTCACCCAAAGCTGTGGCAATTAAGCTAAAAGGTCTTGAATCCGGTTATCTAATTGGTTCTGTCGGAGAAAATATTATCCGTATGCTACCGCCTTTGATTATCTCTAAGGAGGATATTGACGGGTATATTGTAGCTCTTGATAAGGTATTAGGTGAAATATAAGTATTAATATAGAAGATATGAATTAAGGTACTGCTGAGTATGTCTAAAATGACCTACGCAGTACCTTTTTTATTTCTAGCAACTGCATAGTGTTTTTAAACTTTATATGCAACATGACAAGCACATCTGCATACAATTTGATGAGATGTTTTATTACGGAGAAACAAGATTCCGTAACCTGTTGGCAATTTTCAGTTGATTAATAGGTAGGATTCTTCTTTATGTGGTGGAAATATGCCGGAAAACTATAATATGTTTGACAAATTGGGCGGTAACATTCAAAAGAAAAAACTTGAAAAAGCACTCGAAATGTTGAGAAATGAGGATCCTAATGAGCTAAAAAAAAGATTGGGCCAACTTGATACCAATGAGATTCTTGATAAAATAAATGAATTTGATCCGAATAAACTAAGCCAAATGGGGATAAGTCTTGATGAAATAAAAAGCAAAGTCACAGAAAAAGATTTTGAGAAGCTTATTAAAATCTTGGGCCCTGACGGAGCTATTATTGCACAAAGGCTAAAATCATTATTAAGGTAGATTTGGAGGCGGTTTTATGGCAGATGAACTTGATAAGAAACTAAAACAGATTGCTGACATGTTTGGGGTATCTGATACCAGCGGATTAAAAAATATTGTGGAAAGTATTGTTCCACCCCAATCAAGCTCTGATAAAGTTGATTCTTCGTCGGGTTCAAGTACTCCTATCGAAGAAAATACGGATTATGCACCCCCATCTTCCTCAAGAAATAGCGGTTTCGATGCGGGCTTAATGTCAAAAGCCGGCGAAATGATGGGGATGTTCGATAATGTTAAAGACTCAAGAATAACGCTTTTAAATTCCATACAACCTTTTTTGGGATCTCAAAGGCAGAATCGACTGGGAGGAGCTATACAGCTCTTGAAGGTTATTAACATCATAAGCACCATCGCTCCTACATTTAACCGTGATACAAAGGGGTGAATCAATAATGGAACCAAGGGGTCTTAGCTCCATACCGTTACCCTACGAAGTGGATGAAAAAAAAGTTCACCATGTCCCTTCTCAATACAGGCAGCAACAGTTTTTACCATCCTTTTTAAGAAATCTCAGGCAGGATGATATTATTTTGATTGCATTAATAGTGTTGCTATTAATGGAAGGCAGCGAATGCGATTTTCTATTGGTAGGAATTTTGGTTGTAGTTTTTTTAGCCGGATTGGATGGAAGCCCCGTTTTCTAAAACTAATGTATAATTTTTGACCTATTGCAAATGCTTTTTATGGATACTCAATTTGGAGGTACTCATGAAAAGACGAATAAAAATTGCGTGGGTCTATTTTATTATTGTCGTAGTTTTAGCAGGAGGGTTTGTACTACCCAATCTAAACAGTGGGATTAATCAATCTAGCAGGGCGGCGCTATCTTATTACGGCTCAAGTGGCAGAGAGGTAACCGAAATTCAGAAAAGATTGAAGGCTTGGGGGTATTACAGAGGAGCTGTAGATGGAAAATATGGATATCAAACCTATCAGGCAGTCAGATATTTTCAAAGCAAAAACGGTCTTAAGGTTGACGGTATAGCCGGCAAGGCCACCTTGTACGCTCTGGGTTTGCCTACCGGAGTTTCTACAACTACAAATAATAATGTTGACTTATTAGCACGTTTAATACACGGGGAAGCACGTGGGGAGCCTTATGAAGGAATGGTGGCAGTGGGTGCGGTTGTTCTTAACAGGGTTGCTGATAGCCGTTTTCCCAATACAATTGCCGGAGTGATTTATCAAAACGGAGCTTTCGATGTGGTTAAGGACGGTCAAATAAATATGGCACCGGACGATAGATCGTTAAAAGCTGCAAGAGATGCATTGAATGGGTGGGATCCGTCATACGGATGTATATACTATTTCAATCCGTCCACAGCAACCAGCAAATGGATTTGGAGCCGGCCTTTAGTGGTCAAGATAGGTAATCATAACTTTTGCAAGTAGCAGCCCTCAGATAGCTGTTTTGGGCGCAAAGTGTGACAAGTGAAGTGTGACAAGGACTGTGACAAGGGGACGGAGTTGTTGTCACCTTCTTTACTCATTTACTCACTTTGATCCTGAATTGATAGGTTTTGCGCCGGTCTCAACGGTTCTGCTGATAGGCTGGTATTTATCACGGGAGATTTCCTCGGTCTTTTCGTCTATTGTACGGGTAACATAAGCAGTATAGCCCGGAATCCCCTCCGATACGACCCTAGAAACATTGGGAGACAAAGAAGTATTTACTACGGTTATAACCGAAGGCGGTACTATGTCTTTTTTTTCAACGGCTATGGTACCGGTTGCTATTTCGCCAGTAGAAGCAAAATAGATATTAAATTTATTTGAAATTATTTCGGATAAAAGCATCAAAGGCTTTCCTGTTTCGTTTCTTAAAACTAGGTTGGCACCTTCTCCTTCAATAACTGCCTCCAGACCCGGTTCAGCATAAGACACTGCTTTTTGTGCAGGCTTACGATTTAAAACCTTTATTCCGTCCAAGGGCAATGCGGCTTGATAGAAGGTGGTTGCCATACGGTTTAATAAATCCTCTTCCATGTCACCTGAAAAATGCGAGAAATCCAATATATTATCCAGCCTCAACTCCTGATTGTTCTCTATAATCACACTATCAATGCTATTTTTAGAGCTCATAACCTTCTCATTGAGGTCAGAGTCAAATTCAATATTACTTTTAGAAACAAGTGTAGTAAAAGGCTCTTTATAAACTTGCTTCGAGGGTGTCTTTATAATAACCGGAGAATCATTTATGTTTATTTTATATGGCTCGTTAGAAGCAAATATCATGTTTTCCAGCTCTTGTTCCAAAATTTCGTAGTTAACATTCAGCCCGGGAATGCCGGAGATAAGAGTCAAAACCCCATCCTCGATTTTATACATTTCATCAACAGGATCGGTTTTATAGTGGGAAAGCAACTCCTCACACCTTCTGATTAACTTTCCCGAATTATATGTAAAAACCGGTGTTGTCGCAAAACTTATTGTTTCTGATAATAACTCCTCAAATCCGTTTTTAGGCATCTTATCCTTCATGCTATCAATAGTGTTATCAATATCCACATTAACATCAATATCCTGATAAGGAATTGAAAAAGGTACGTCGTTTATCTCTATTATAAGTTTGCCTTCTTCGATTTGCTTCTTATAATAGTCCGATAGCACCTCTCTTGCGTATTCAACTGAAACGCTATTTAAGGTAATGTCCCCGGCCTTAACAGTTACATTTTCCGATTTTGTTTGTGTTACTGAAAGAAACAACAAACCGGAACCGGAACCTAATAATATCTGAATTACAATTAAGAAAGCCCAAAAGGATTTATTTGTGAATTTCATTTTATACTTCATCTCCGTAAAACAAACGGGCCAGGAAATCCTGACCCGTAGCATTTTATTTTGCTTAAACAAGGCTCCCCGGGCCCGTCATCATTTATTAATTTACTTTAACGGGTGGGATTTTCGTTATGCAGTAACAAGCTATGGTATGCTCGTTACGCAATTTGAGGTTATTCTTCATAATTCATCACTAGTTCAATAAGCTTTCCGTTGGCTTTTACTTCATTTATCAACTGTTCGGTAATAACTTCTCCGCTATTAATTATTACTCCACCGGTTGAGTTGTAAATTGCTTTGGTCACTTTTTTCCCAACAAGATACTGCCTTTGGCGTTGTTCAAATAGTTCTGCCGCACTTAAAGACTGTTCTTCCTGTGTGCCCTCTACTGCCGGTATCTCCGAAGGAATCTCTAATCCAAGTCCTTCTTCATCTACCTTTTCATCTTCACTGTTTTCAAAAGGTATTTGAAGGCTGATATCAGAGTCTAAAGAATTAATACTAAAAGATTCTTCTTTCTCAGTTTCAGTCTCAGCAGGTATTGCCTGCACCGGTTCCTGGCTGATTACCTCAGAATATACAATCCCATCATCAAGAGCGGGCGATTGTAGATCTAGACTAAAATTTTTTTTTTCTTCTGAGGACTCCTCTTCAATTGCATGCGGTGATTCAATCAATTGATCAATAAAATCATCCTGTACCACAAGAAGATCCTTGCCGAAAGTAATGATGCTACTTCTCGGAATAATGCCTGACTGCATTGAAGAATTTGCAGGTACAAATTCAACACCGGTAATATTATAGGTGTTTTGCTCATTAACAAAAATATCACCTGTTTCACCTAAAAGGCTCCCCTTCTTGGTTAAAACACGTGTGCCCCTAACTGTAATGTTTTTCTGCATGAGCTCAATGGCCGCTGGAATCTTTACTATGTCGCTGATATCGTCAGGTTGTTGAATGGTTAAGGCATATTCGCCTATACCTAAAACTCTGTCGGCGGGAATTACACCTCCAGCAAGTGACCTGATGCCACTGTCGATGACAAAAAAGTCAATCGTACCTTTTGAAGCATTGATTATGACGTTTTTGACCTTTCCGATCTCATTCCCATCAAAAATGCTTACTACCGGCAAGCCGATAATCTGCTGAGCAGTTTTCATCCTCAGCTACCCCCTTAATGGATATATATTTATTACATAATCATTATAATATATAATAATTCAAATATAATAATATCAGTTTAATTTGTAGATATCAATGATAAATCGCTAAGAAATTTTAATATTTCGTAAAATATCCTCTTTTCTGTCCGTATTTAGCATATTACACTGAGCGGAATCTAATAATTTGTATATTGATTCGGTATTTCCTGTCATTTTATATAACGAACATAAATCCAGAATAACCAGATAGCAAAGCTCATCATCGGGCTTGAGAATTAATGCACTTTCATAAGCTGTAATAGCGTCTTGGTAGTTGCGATTGATTTTACTTTCAATAGCTCTATCAAGCAACACTGAAATATCAGATTGTTTGTCTGCATTGTACGCCGGAATATCCATAAAAATAGGCTTATTATATTCAGCATAATCGGTGCTTTCCGGAATTTGTTGTTGATTTTCTTCTTCTGATTTTTCAGTTGGTATAAATTCAGTATTTATATCATATTTATCTTCTGTTGAAGTTGCCGCCTCATTTATATTAACGGTATCTCCAATTGCTTCTGTCTCAGTATTTACCGTTGGCTTGGCAGATTCCTCGATTATTTTTTCCACTATGCTTTCTGATCTCTTTTCTTCGGTTTTTTCCTTCTTTTTCTCCAGCAGTTTAATTAATATAGGAAGCAAAAGATAAAAAGCGGCTAAAGCTAAGGCCACAAGAAGTAAAAAGGATACCATCAGCGATCCCTGAATAGAAAAAGACAGTCCTTTTACTAAATAATTCGCGATTAGTGGTATTAACGAAGCGCAAATCATGGCCAGAACTGTGCAAAATACTAATGTACTAGTATTTTTTATATTTGTTTGATTCTTCTTTTTTAGAATATAGAAAAGAATAAGGCTAAGTAAACATATAGCTGCGTTCGCAATCAAACAATACTTTAGGTACATAATCAAGTACACTCCATCTTTTGTAAAATATTATATCCAACTATTATTATTATCGGTCATTTTTTAATTCTGTTTACTCTTTTCCGAAAAAACTGTCAATTCCCTTTTTAATTCCTTTAGCAAGTAGCTCCTGATACTCAAGAGTTTTTAGCTTTGCCTCTTCAGCTGAATTCGAGAGAAAGCCGCATTCTACCAGAGCAGTAGGCACCTTAAGATTCCTAAAAATCATAATACGCTCTTTTTTAAGTAACGCTGTGCGCTTGTTTGTTTTGTCGCAAACAGCAATCATGGAGTTTTGAATGCTTTTGGCAAGTCTTTCACTATCTATCGAAGAAGGCGGATAAAATGTTTGCGCTCCGTAATATTTTGTATCCGAAAAGCTGTTCATATGAATGCTGACAGCCGCATCGGCTCCACTTTCGTCAATGAGCTTTTTTCTTGCGGTAAGGTCTTGTTTGCGTTTTTGATATATTTCCTTTGTCCCGACAGAATAATTGAGTTTATCCTCTGTTCTTGTCATGTGGACAGTGTACCCGTCTTGTTCCAAAAGATCCTTTAAAAGCTGAGCAATCCGTAAATTGAGATCCTTTTCAGCTAAGCTGGAATAATTACTTACTTTTCCCGGATCTTCTCCTCCATGACCTGCATCTACCACTATCACCGCACCTGTGCTTTCTTTAATGGTTTCGGCAATTGGAGAGGTTCTTCCGTCTATACTGAATATTGCAACAGATAAAAACAGTATAAGAAGAATTAATACGGCATTTTTCCTTTTGACTAATACGATCATGCATTATCCCATCCCTATGTATATCTTTGTACTAAGATATTCAGGATAGGGTTGGCCTTATCACAAAAAAACGTGCATGTCTTGCAGGTCCTTTTATTTTTTATTTGTGACTTTTTTTCCTTTTGTTTTTATACCTAACTTTTGCTTTATAAAGCTTAATAGATAAAAATCTTTAAAGCCAGCAAAATAGCCAACTCCGGCAATAATAGCTAATACAGCGAAAGAAATCACATAATGCATGGGCTTATCTCCCAGCAGCCTAGATATCCAATATAGGGGCCCTCCAAAACCCTGATACAGCCTTCTGTGTGGAGTTTCAAATTCGGTTGGCACTTTAATCATAATCAGAATAATCTGAATTACAACCGGTGGAATTATTCCCATCAGACCATACAAAAATCCTTTATAGAAAGGAGGATTTATATTGTATTGGGGTCTTTTTTCCTTAAACGCTATATTTCGCATATCTACGTAAACTGTATAGAACAGTATAATAAATATACCAATGGATAAGTATGTCATGCCATTCTGAGCATTCCCTTTTGCACCCGATATCACAGGCATAGTGAACAAAAAGAATAGAATTAGTGCTAAAGCATAATCAGTACAAATTTTAAGACTTCTCTTTATTTGTGATAGAATTCTATTATCCATAAAACCTTCCTTCGTTAAAGTAAATCAAATGGTATAACAAAACCAATGGGAAGAAAACCAATGGGGACGGTCCCTGCGGTTTGAATCATGAAGTCGATTCTATTGGTTCGTTTGACTCAACAAACCGCAGGAACTGTCCCCTTGGTTTCCTGGCCTCTAATCGGCAACTTCAATAGCTGTTTTCTCCGCCTCTGCATCTGCATCTGCTTGGATATTAGCGGCTTTCCCGGTTTCAGAA
>CAYMLJ010000008.1:22359-25953 GCA_964391395.1 uncultured Ruminiclostridium sp.
ATTTTGATGATTGCTCCAGTTCCGAAAATCCAGATTGCTACATTAACTACAAATGATACGACACCGATGATAGGCGCCACTGAGCTAATTGTATTCAATAAATTTAGGACAATTTTAATTAAGGTAATAGTACCGATTCCTATAGCCAATCTTCCGGGAACACTGAATTTTCTATTTGTTATGACATTGCCCAGCCATATTGATACCGGTATATCTGCAAACATAATGGTTACCACCATGACAAAAACAAATAACAATAACCCAAAGAAGAATACAGAACCTTTGATAATAAAGATTGTCATAACGAGAAGTAATATCAGTAGCAGACTTCCTGCCACAAGACTTCCTAGGGTAGCTATACCAATGCCTGCAGCTGAAATTGGCTTTGCTTCGATAAAGTCACCAGAACGGACGAAAAACCTCGGAAACAGTTTATATAAAAGTAATGCAAAGAGGTAATAAATAAGCATGGTGAAAATTTTCTTTATTACGTCCCAAAAATTAATTCTATTATTAATATCCTGTTTACTTACAGGTGCAATTTGGATATATTCATAATCCCCTACCTGAACATCGGAAGGAACCTCATACCTTGTAACTCCCTTGTATACCAGTTTTCCTTTAATTACTGTTCCCGGAAGCATCCTAAAAGCAGAGCCCTCTTGCATATCATTTATTTTTACATCGCCTTCATATATCCCTCCAAGGGTCACATCTCCTCCATATATACTGGTGTTACCTAATACTTTGCCGTAGGATGAGATAACGGCGCCGAAAAGATACGCATTGCGCTTTATTTCTGCATTTTCATTTATGACTACATTAGATGCAAAAACCATAGCATTTCTATCAATAACGGCCGAGATATTTACGTTACTTGAACCTGTGCGAACACTGCCCATAACATGACCGCCAATACTTATTTCATTACCTCCGGCTATTAAATCGCCCTCTACCTCACCTGTATTTCTCAATACCTGTGCTCCGGCTATAAAATCGCCCAGAATAACTCCATCATTTGCAATAGTATTTCCTCCGGTAATAAAATCTCCCTCAAGAGTTTCTCCTGCTTGAATCACCGGTTTTTCATCGGCGGCAAACGCAATTACTGTACCGGCTAGTATAATAATTGTTAACACCGAACAAATTAATACAATCCAACTTTTTTTCATAACTACCTCCAAATTTTAACGTACAGAAACGTAACGTCTGCGCATTTTCTGTAAAATTGAAACTACACTTAATAATCCATAGATCAAACATGCAATTATGGCAATATTTATTGTGGGTTTAATAAAATATATGCTAAAAAAATTCCGGAAAGCTGTGAACACCGTAGCAGACGTATTATACGCTACAATAACTTCATTAAAAACTTCCTTTATAAATGTAAATATACCGATTCTGAAAACATTGTCCAACCAAGTAGCTATGATTCCTATAAAAACAATAAGGTTGCATATTACATATGGCATCAGAAAATCTCTTTTGTGCTTTGCCGAAGTCAGCTTTGCCATGACACTTTTTTCAATATCGTCCGGAGCTTGCCAATTGGATATCTCCATAAAGGTAAAGGTCTCAGTAAGCTTGTCAAACCTTGTTTTGCATGAGCCGCATTCATCAATATGCATATTCAACTCTTTTTCATGTGTCTTTGAAATGTCATTATCAAAGCTTTTCATCATAAGATTCCATGCTTTTCTGCAATCCATGCTTCTTCCCCCTTCTTAGAACCCTTTTGTGAGTATGTAATTAAGCTTTCTGCAAGCATCTTTCGAGCTCTGTATAGCCTATTTTTTACAATGCTCATAGGATAGCCCGTAATATTGCATATTTCCTCGTAGCTTAATGACTGTTGATGGTAAAGCTGAATAACTATGCGATATTTCTCCGGAAGGCCGTTTACTGCATTTTTTATATCATTTCGTCTTTCGCTTTCCAAGGCTGCATCTTCCGGATTATCTCCATCTGCTGTTATCTTTTCCATTTCTTCGTCGTCCCAAGCTGCAATTCGCCGGCTTTTGTGATTAAGATTAATACAATGATTGACTGTAATTCTAGCTACCCAGGTTTTAAAGCTGAATTCGGGATTGTATCCGGATAGATTGGCCCATGCTTTTAAAAAAACTTCTTGTGTCACGTCGGCAGCATCATTCTTATTTGATAGGCTGTTTAGGGCAATACTGTATACTAGGTTTTTATACTTTGTGACCAAGGGTTCGAAGGCATCTTTTTGTCCATTAAGGCACTTTTTTATTTGGACTATATCCTCCATCAGCTCTCCCTCCGCTTACATGAATAAATACAAATAACCTTATGAAATGTCTGAAAATTAAAATAACCCTATTTGAACATCCTCTTTGTCCTCTTCCTTAAGGTAGCATCCTATGGCAGGGACATTAGCCCTGTAGTATTCAGGGTCACTTAGATTAGCTTCGCCAAGGGGCAATATTTTTCTAAGCGTACTGCCTTTCTTGGATTTCAATACCCAGACCCCCTGAGAATCACGGGTAGCCTTGGGATTAATCTGTGAAGTGTTAAAAACTAATACCTTATCTATGCTGCTGAATGCAGCAAATTCCGTGTCTTCCTCCAAAAAGAATATCCCAACCAGAGGAGACTCGGCATAATAGGCATTAGATAGTTTCTTTCTATTAGTCTTAGTTGCGTAGCTGGATACCGGCACTTTGGACATCTTTCCGCTTTCATAGGCAAAGAGAAAATGTCCCGTAAAGTCATCGGTGGTATGCATCTTTATGATTTTCTCTCCCGGCTCCAGGTTTAATATATTATTAAGATAATCGCCCAGCTGACTTGCCTTACTGTCAGGCAATTCGTATATTTTTATTTTGTATACTACGAATTTATTTGAGAATAAAATCAATTCGGCTTTATTGCGTGTCTCGGCTTCCTGAATAATGAAGTCATCATCCTTCAGCTTATGCTCGCTTGCAGACCTCAAAGATATCAAGGATACCTTTTTGATATAACCCTGATCGGTTAAAAACATACGCACATTATAATCCTCGATAAAATCATCGGGGGTTATTTCTTCAATATGCTCTTCAGCAATAATCTCAGTTTTTCTTGCTTGTCCATACTTTTTGGATATCTCCTCTAACTGACTGCACATGATTTCTAATACTCTGGCATCACGAGCCACAATATCCTTTAAATCTTCTATTTCCTTTTTCAACTTTTCAATGTCTGCTGTTTGTCTTAAAATATACTCTCTGTTTAAATTTCTGAGCTTTATTTCTGCAATAAATTCGGCCTGAATATTATCAATTTTAAAACCTTCCATCAAATTCGGTACTACCTGTGACTCCTGCTCGGTATTTCGAATTATTCGAAGTGCTTTGTCAATGTCCAGAAGTATTTTTGAAAGCCCGGTCAAAAGATGGAGGGCTTCACTCTTCTTTTTGATATCAAATTCAGATTTTCTTCTAATACATTCCATTCTAAATTGAATCCAATGGTCAAGTATTTCCAACACACCTAAGACCATAGGCTTCTGGCCTATTAATATATTAAAGTTACAGCCAAAGCTATCTTGCAACGGTGTAAGCTTAAAAAGCTTATTCATTATGTCAT
>CAYMLJ010000008.1:26053-29103 GCA_964391395.1 uncultured Ruminiclostridium sp.
CGCATCTCCTGTTCGTTTAGAATCAACTGTCCTCCGGTAGAAAAATCAGGAGCCTTTATATATTTCATCAAATCAATATCGTCATTCTTTATGTAGGCTATAGTAGCCTTGCATATCTCTTTTAAATTGAAGCTGCAGAAATTACTGGCCATACCAACAGCAATACCTTGATTAGGATTTACTAGAATATTAGGAAATGTTGACGGAAGAAGCATAGGTTCTTTCATTGTCCCGTCATAGTTATCAATAAAATCTACAGTATCCTTGTCAATATCCCTGAACAATTCTTCGCTTATAGGTGCAAGCTTAACCTCTGTATATCGTGGCGCGGCAAACCTCATATCCCGCGAATATACTCTGCCGAAATTTCCCTTTGATTCAACAATAGGATGCAAAAGAGCCATATTCCCGGTAGTCAGGCGCACCATGGTTTCATATATTGCCATATCTCCATGGGGATTAAGCTTCATTGTCTGACCCACAACATTGGCCGATTTGGTTTTCATCCCTTTTAACAGTCCCATTTTGTACATAGTATAAAGAAGCTTGCGATGTGAGGGCTTAAGCCCGTCAATCTCAGGAATAGCACGTGAGACAATTACGCTCATTGCATAAGGCATATAATTAACCTTCAAGGTATCTACAATCTTTTGTTCAATATGTTTGTTGTCCATAGTTTTTTCTCCTTTGCATAACCCTAGTGGAGTTCTTCTTTATTCTTAATGGTGCCTGTTGTGTGAGTCATCTGCGCTTAAGTAGCCGACATTTGTCATTCTGAATGGAGCAAAGCGCAATGAAGAATCTTTATGTCAACTTAAAGATCCTTCGCTGACGCTCAGGATTACTTTAACCGCAAAAGATGCCGTATGAATCCCACATCCCACATCTCACATCCCACTTCTATTAAGATACATCAATCATTTCCATATACTCATGTCCGTGCTCGGAGATATAGTCCTTACGACCTTGCAGATTATCCCCAAGCAGTAGGTCAAAAAACTTTTGGGTGTCGTCTATATCGTCAGGCATAACCTTAATAAGCCGGCGTGTTTCGGGATTCATTGTAGTGGTCCACATCATTTCCGGATCATTTTCACCTAAGCCCTTAGATCTTTGAATCGTAACCTTCTGACCCTTAAGCTTCTCTATGATTTCATTCTTTTCCTTTTCGGAATAGGCAAAATAGCTCTTGCCTTTAGAATTTATTTCAAACAATGGTGATTCAGCTATATATACCCGTCCTCTTTCTATAAGAGTGGGCACTAATCTGTAAAGCATGGCTAAAATAAGAGTTCTGATTTGATATCCGTCAACATCAGCATCGGTGCAGATAATTATTTTATTCCATTTTAGATTATCGAAATCAAATGTACTTAAATCCTTATTATGCTTTGATCTTATCTCCACGCCGCATCCTAAAACCTTTACCAGATCCACAATTATATCACTTCTGAAAATTCCGCCGTAATCAGCCTTAAGGCAATTAAGAATTTTTCCCCTTACAGGCATAATAGCTTGGAATTCGCTGTCTCTTCCCATTTTTACCGAACCTAAGGCCGAATCGCCTTCCACTATGTAAAGTTCTCTTTTATTCAGGTCCTTGCTTCTGCAATCTACAAATTTTTTTACACGACTGGCTATATCCATAGCTCCGCCAAGCTTCTTCTTTACATCGATTCTTGCTTTTTCGGCCGACTCCCGGCTTCGCTTGTTTATGAGGACCTGAGCGGCTATCTTCTCGGCGTCTTCTTTATTCTCAATCAAATAAATTTCAAGCTGCTGTTTCAGGAAATCAGTAATTGCCTCTTGAATAAACTTGTTATTGATTGCTTTCTTGGTTTGGTTCTCGTAGCTTGTCATGGTTGAAAATGTGTTTGTTATTAGTATAAGACTGTCTTCAACATCACTAAAGGTAATCTTGCTTTCATTCTTATTGTATTTATTATTATTCTTCAGATACTTATCAAGTTCGTTTACAAAGGCATTCCGCACGGCTTTATCAGGTGAGCCGCCATATTCAAGCCAGCTGGAATTATGATAGTATTGAATCGAGTTAATCTCATTATTAAAGCAAAAGGCTATTTCCATTTTGACTTTGTATTCAGGCTTATCTTCACGGTCCTTG
Source organism: uncultured Ruminiclostridium sp. (assembly GCA_964391395.1). Taxonomy (GTDB): domain Bacteria; phylum Bacillota; class Clostridia; order DSM-8532; family DSM-8532; genus DTU059. The sequence goes on from CAYMLJ010000008.1 coordinate 28,179, forward strand.
CCTCTGGCCGAACCTTCAAAATAACAGGGCTTGGATATCCCCTTATCCATACTCAGCTCAGCAACATAATCCTCTATTCCTTTTTCATATATGAACCGGTCGGTAACTCCCGATTCTTCATCGGTAAACTCAAAAACTAGTCCGGCATTAACTACAGCCTGTCTTTTTAAGACATCTCTAAAGAATTCTGCAGGAATTCTTATGTCTGTAAAAACCTCTCTGTCAGGCTTCCAGGTTTGCACCGTACCGGTGTGTTCATAATTGAACTTAGTTTTCTTTAAACCTCCAACATTGTTTCCTTTTTCGAAATGAAGCTCATACTTATATCCATCACGATAAACCGTTACGTCCATGTATTCGGAGCTGTATTGAGTAGCGCAAGCGCCAAGACCGTTTAAGCCCAGGGCATATTCATAATTCTCGCCGGTATTGTTGGAATATTTTCCCCCGGCATATAGCTCGCAGAAAACCAGTTCCCAGTTAAACCGTTCCTCTTTTTGGTTGTAATCCACGGGGATGCCGCGACCCTGGTCCTCTATTGTAATAGAGTAATCCTTGTGCCTTATTATCCGTATCAGATTTCCAAAGTCTTCCCTAGCTTCGTCGATTGAATTCGATAAAATTTCAAAGAAGGAATGCTGACAACCTTCTAATCCATCAGAACCGAATATGACTGCCGGTCTTAACCTGACTCTATCAGCACCTTTCAATGACTTTATGCTTTCATTACCGTAGCTTTTCTTTTGTCTGGCAGACATTTTTTCACTCCTACCGTTGTTATTAGTTTTTCTTTTGTCACTGTATTTCTATTCTTCTTGAATACTGAAGAATTTATCACATACTGTATCATCCAATACAAATTATATTACCCAAAACAATAAATTGCTATTATATTTTACCAAACATCTGTTCTTAATGCAAAGCC
>CAYMLJ010000009.1:0-2723 GCA_964391395.1 uncultured Ruminiclostridium sp.
ATTGATTTCGAAGTAGAAAACATATAGAATATGTCCCGGAAGACTTTATTCCAACTTAAATCAAAAAGTGCATAAATATATAAATCAAAAAGTGCATAAATATATATTGACAAAACATATTTATTAGGTTAATGTATATTTATACATTAATTTAAGAACGAATTGTATAATTATGCGAATATTATTGGAGGGATAATTATGAAAAAGATTTTTACGATGTTTCTTGTTATTCTAATGGTAGCTACAGTTATTACAGGCTGCGGTTCTAAAGCCAGTTCAGGTGTCAAGGTTATTGACATTCAACTTACACAGGAAGAATACGCGTTTGGTGTTGACAAAAATCAACCTGAGCTCCTGGACGAGGTAAATAAATTCATTGCAAAAATTCAATCAGATGGAACATTTGATTCTATTCTTAACAAGTATTTCGGTGACGGTACTCCTGAGCCTGTCGATTCAGCTAAACTTGATAGCAGCAAAGATCAGCTTGTTGTTGCTACAAATGCTGCGTTTGAGCCTTTCGAATTTATGGAAGGTGATAAATACTTGGGCGTTGATATGGAAATTGCCAAATTACTTGCTGACCATCTTGGTAAAGAGCTGGTTATCAGCAATATGGAATTTGAATCGGTTTGTCTTTCTGTAGGTCAGAGTAAAGCTGACATAGCAATGGCCGGTCTAACAATAAAAGAAGACAGAAAAGAATATGTCAATTTTACGAATAAATATTATGACGCCGCACAAAAGCTCATAGTAAAGGCGGATGATAAATCTTTTGATGAGGCAAAATCAGCAGAAGAAATAGAGGCTATTTTATCCAAATTAAAAAGTGATACCAAGATTGGCGTACAAACCGGTACAACAGGCCAGTTCTATGTTGAAGGCGATGCTGATTGGGGCTTTGAGGGATTCGATGTTGAGAGTGTTGGTTTCAAAGCAGGGTCTTTAGCCGTGCAGGATATGCTAAACGGAAATATTAAATATGTTATTATTGACGAAGCACCTGCCAACAGCATTGCAAAAGCAATTAATGAGCTCAATTAACAAATCAAGAAGTTATACATAATGGAAATAGGGGGCTAACTCAAAATGACATGTTCCATTGAGCTAGCCTCTTTTTCACGTTTAAATAAATATAAATATCGTTTCTTATATGTTATTATTATTGTATAATGACAAGAGAGTTTTTAAAAGGGAAGTGCTATGGGGAATTTTGACAAAAAAATTGCAAAGTTTTGGGATATGTTTTATGCGAAGAATGGCTATACAAAAGTCCTTACAGGACTGCAAAATACTTTATATATAGCCATTGTAGGCTTGGCTATCGGAATAATTATCGGTACGGTAATTGCCATTATTGAAGTTATTCCAAAGTATAAACGATTGCCCAGGATACTAAATGGGTTCTGTAAGTTTTATGTGGGGTTGTTTAGAGGGACACCGGTTGTTGTACAACTTTTGGTATTTTATTTTGTTGTTTTTCCTCTGATAGGGCTGAATATGCCTGCTGTAAATGTATGTGTGTTGGTCTTTGGTTTAAATAGTGGTGCCTATGTTTCAGAAATAATGAGAGGCGGTATCATGTCAGTGGATTCGGGGCAGATGGAAGCTGCACGTGCTGTAGGCTTAAGCTACAGTGTTTCCATGATGAAGGTTGTGGTTCCTCAAGCAGTCAAAAATATTCTTCCTACACTGGGTAATGAGTTTATAGCTTTAATTAAGGAAACCTCTGTAGTCAGCTTTGTTGGCGCCGCTGATTTGTATGTTGCCTTTAATTACATAGGTACCAACAGCTATGAGTTCATGGTTCCGTTCCTAGTAATGGCCTTGATTTATATTGTATTGGTAATGGGAATAGCCTTGCTTATAAAAATCATGGAAAGGAGCCTAAGAAAAAGTGATAGACGTAATTGATTTAAAGAAACATTATGGCAACTTAGAAGCGCTTAAGGGAATTACAAATACTATTCGCGAAGGCGAAAAAGTTGCAATTATAGGCCCTTCCGGAAGCGGTAAGAGCACTTTTTTACGTTGCCTTAATTGTATGGAAGATCCCACAAGCGGGAAAATTATTTTTCAAGGCGTTAATATTGCAGATATGAAGGTTGACATCAATGTTCATCGTCGTCATATGGGTATGGTATTTCAGCAATTTAATTTATTTAATAATAAAACCGTAATTGATAACATAATGATGGCACCTCTATATCTAAAGACCTCAGATCTTCGTGAAAAGAAAATGAAAAACTTCTTTATAAAACTGCGAAATATATTTACTGGCAACAAGAAAGACTTAAATGAAATAAATATTACCGAAGCCCAGATTAAGGAAGAAGTTAGAGCCAATGCAATGCGCCTCCTTAAGAGAATAGGCTTAGAGGAAAAAGCCAATGTTTTTCCTTCTACTCTTTCGGGCGGACAGAAACAACGAATAGCTATAGTTCGAGCCTTGGCCATGAATCCGAAGGTTATGCTGTTTGATGAGCCTACATCTGCCTTAGACCCTGAAATGGTAGGAGAGGTATTGGACCTGATTAGACAATTGGCTGATGAAGGAATGACAATGGTTATTGTTACCCATGAAATGGGCTTCGCCAAGGAGGTCGCAACAAGGGTATTATTTATGGATGAAGGTATGATTGTGGAGGAAAACACTCCCGAAGAAATATTTACAAACCCAAAAAATTCAAGGACTAAAGAATTTTTATCAAAGGTGTTATAGT
>CAYMLJ010000009.1:2823-25373 GCA_964391395.1 uncultured Ruminiclostridium sp.
GCCTGCTGCCAGTCAATCTTGACTCCCATGATTGACATGCCATTATTCAATACACCCATAAGAAGAGCACCAACAATAGCGCCTATAACGGTTCCTATACCACCGGAAGTTGAAGCTCCGCCTATAAAGCAGGATGCAATTGCGTCCATTTCAAAGCCGTTTCCTGATTTAGGAGTAGCCGAATTCAATCTGCCTGTAAAAACAATACCTGCCAGGGCAGCTAAAAACCCCATGTTAACATAAACCCAGAACATAACCTGCTTAGTTTTTACACCGGAAAGCTTTGCGGCTTTAGGGTTGCCTCCGAATGCATAAATATGCCTGCCGGGGATAGTTTTGGTTGTTATGAATGAATAGACCAATACTAATACTACTACTAAAACAAGAACTGCAGGAATACCCTTATACAAAGCTAATAAATATGTAAAGGCATTGATGACTATAGAAATGGCAATAAGCTTAAACAGAAAAATTCTAACAGGAAGAACTTCAAAATTATATTTTCTCTTGTTTTTCCTGTTGCTTAATTCGCCAAGAATATAGAAAATGGTAGCTATTATTCCTGCAATGATTGCCAAAATATTGATACCCGGGATATTTACTATATCGGGGATGAAACCCGAGGCCATAAATGTGTAATTTGAAGGTAGAGGTGCAAGGCTTGTTCCTTGCAGTATAACCATATTCAATCCCCTGAAAATCAACATGCCGGCTAAGGTTGCAATAAATGCAGGAACACCCATATATGCTATCCAGAACCCTTGCCAAGCACCAATAATAACGCCGATAACAAGAGAAATAAGAATAGCCGGTAAAACAGGCATATCCATTCTTAATATGAAGACCGCAGATACGGCACCGACAAAACCTGCTACTGAACCAACTGACAAATCCACATTACCACCGGTAAGTATACACAAAAGCATACCGGTTGCAAGAATAAATACATAGCTGTTCTGAGATATTATATTAGATATATTTAAAGGCTTTAATAAAACTCCTCCAGTTACAATCTGGAAAAAAATGATGACGACTGCCAAGGCGATAACCATTACATATTGACGTATGTTACCTCTAAGCAAAGAGTACAGCTTTTTCATTTCACTACCTCCTTATTGCTGTTCATAATACACTGCATGACTAATTCCTGTGTGGCTTCCTGAGCAGCTAATTCACCAACAATTCGACCTTCGTTCATTACATATATTCTATCACACATTCCAAGTATTTCGGGTAACTCGGATGAAATCATCAGGATAGATTTTCCGCTCTCAGTTAGTTCGTTGATGATAGAATAAATTTCATATTTTGCACCTACATCAATACCCCTTGTGGGTTCGTCCAAAAGAAGAATATCAGGGTCTGAAAAGATCCATTTACTGAACACAACCTTTTGCTGATTGCCGCCTGATAGCTGCCCGGCCTTTTGTAAAACACTTGATGAACGAATTCTCAGTTTCTCTCTATATTGTTCACCAACTCTAATTTCCTTGTTCTCATCAATAACCATATTTTTGCTGATTTTTGAGAGGGAAGAAAGTGTTATATTTCTTTTTATATCATCAATCAGAATGAGACCGGCAGATTTTCTGTCTTCGGTTGCGTATGCTATTCCGTTCTTTATGGCATCATTTACATCATTAAGAACAATTTCTTTACCGTCTTTTTTTATGGTTCCTGATATTTTCTGGCCATAAGATTTACCAAAAACACTCATGGCAAATTCAGTTCTGCCTGACCCCATAAGACCGGCAAGACCCACAACCTCTCCGCGTTTGATATTGACTGAAATATTATTAAGTACTTTTCTTGTACTGTCTTTCGGATCATACGCATTCCAATTGCTTACTTCAAATCGAGTATCACCAATTTTATGGTTTCGTTTTGGGAATCTGTCAGTTATTTCGCGACCGACCATCCCTTTAATAATACGGTTTTCAGAGACATTTTCTCTTTCGTTTTTCATAGTTTCTATCATAGTGCCATCTCTCATAACAGTAATTTCATCGGCTACTCTTATGACTTCATTTAATTTGTGAGATATAATAATACAGGTTATACCCTGTTCTTTTAATCCAACTAATAAATCAAGCAGATGTATTGAATCTTCATCATTTAAAGCAGCAGTAGGTTCATCCAAAATTAGTATTTTAACGTCTTTGGACAATGCCTTTACTATTTCAACAAGCTGTTGTTTTCCCATACCGATATCCATTACTCTCGTATCGATACTTTCATTCAATCCAACCTTTTTAAGCATTTCAATTGATTTGGTCCTGGTCTTGTCCCAATCAATTACCATACCTTTTCCAGTTTGCTCATTCCCTAAAAAAACATTTTCAGCTATGGACAAAGTGGGAATAAGAGCTAATTCCTGATGAATGATGGCTATTCCTTTTGCCTCGCTCTCCTTAATGTCTTTAAATCTACATTCCTCTCCCTCAACATAGATGTCTCCCTCATATGTACCATGAGGATACACACCGCTTAATATATTCATCAAGGTCGATTTTCCGGCGCCATTCTCGCCGACTATTGCATGAATATGTTTTGGCAAAATCTGAAGATTTACATTATCAAGAGCTTTTACTCCAGGAAATTCCTTTGTAATATTTTTCATTTCCAAAATATATTTTTCCATTCTTGAACTCCTTTATTGAAAAATATATGCATAATTTCCGTAGAAAGTATATCGGTTAGCAGTTTGAACTGCTAACCGATTTCTCCATTAAATTGATTTAGACTAAAGTATTATTATTTAATATCTTCCGGCTTCAGGTAACCTGAATCCATAACTAGCTTCTGATAGTTGTCTTTTGTTACAATGTATGGCTCAAGTAAGTATGAAGGAACTATCTTAACATTGTTATTATAGGTCTCGGTATCATTAATCTCTGGTTCGGATCCTGTAAGAACAGCATCAACCATTTTAGCAGCAACAGCAGCCAAGTCTCTGGTGTCCTTCAAAATTGTAGAATATTGCTCACCGGCAATAATAAGCTTGATGGAAGCTGCTTCAGCATCCTGACCGGTAACTACAGGTAAGTCATCACCTGGAACATATCCGAAGGCAGTAAGAGCGGATAGAACACCTCTGGAGATACCGTCATATGGTGACAGTACGCCATGAAGAACAGTACCAGCTGAGTAATTAGCAGCTAAAAGAGCATCCATACGTGCCTGTGCAACAGCACCGTCCCAGCGCAAGGTACCGATTTCATCTTGGGCGGTCTGGCCTGAAGGGATTACTATTGTTCCGTCATCGATTAATGGCTGCAGAACATCCATAGCTCCTGAATAGAAATAGAATGAGTTTGTATCATCAGGAGATCCTGCGAATAATTCAACATTATAGGGGCCAGATCCTTTAAGAGCCTTTAAACCTTCTACTAATGAACTTGCTTGTTGTTGTCCAACTCTTCTGTTATCAAATGTAGCATAGTAGGAAACTGCGTCAGTGTTTACAAGTAAACGGTCATAAGAAATAACCTTAACACCTTCTTTTGCTGCCTGGTCTAGAGTCTCGGAAAGTGTAGAACCGTCAATTGCAGCAATAATAAGAACTTTTGCACCTTTGGTAATCATGTTTTCGATTTGAGATTTTTGTGTTGGGATGTCATCCTCAGCAAACTGTAGGTCAGCGGTATAGCCTTTTTCTTCAAGGATTGTCTTCATTGTTTCGCCGTCTTTAATCCATCTTTCAGAGGATTTAGTAGGCATTGAAATTCCTATGTAGTTTTTGCCTTTTCCGCCACCGCAAGCAGCCAATGTAAATAACATGGATAGTACTACAAGTAGAGCAAGAATCTTTTTCAGAGTTTTCATGAGTTTTCCTCCTATAAATATGAATTTTTATCCGTAGCTTGCACCACGGTTAAAAACAAAAAGAAAGGTATTAAGTATTTTTATGTTTATATTTTATTAAAGTATTGTTTGTGTTCTTTTTTATTTATGTTAACATGATTAGTTTACATTGTCAACATGATAAGTTTACTTTTTGCTTCACTTTGTTTTTAATTTGTTCGAATTTACGAATTGAAATTATCGTTAATTTACTTTATTATATAGTAAGGTATACAATATGCCTATTGGCTGTGTTGAATATATTGATTGGAAAGTGAAAAAATGTTTGCAATTGAGCGAATCAGAATAATTAAAAATTATCTTCAAAAGGAAAGCAAAGTATCAGTCGCAAAGCTTAGCGAGCTTTTGAATGTTACAGAAGTGACAATTAGGAGAGACCTGGAAAAGCTCGAATCTGAAGGTTTTCTTCAACGTACACACGGAGGCGCTGTAATAAATAATGAGCCGCAAGAGGAAATGGTGGAGGAGCAAAGCGATCAGTATTTGATTGAACGTCAAGAAATTGCTGATACTGTCTTTCATTTAGTATCAGATAATGATATGATTATGATTACCGAAGGTTTGACAAATGTTCAAGTGGCTAGGAGATTATCAGAAAAGAGCAATCTAACTGTTATAACCAATGATGTGAGAATTGCCTTGGAATTTAAGAACTCTCCCAGCAATAATTTAATACTTCTTGGCGGCGATTTGAATGAGTATGCTGTATATGGACAATTAGCAATTAATAATATGCAATATTTTTCATTTAATCATTTGTTCATAGAGGTTGACGCAATCAGTAAGCAGACAGGTATGATGGCTTCCAGTATCAGTAAAGCATCACTTATACAAAAGGCTATACAATCTGCGGAGAATACTACAATAATATGCCTTGCAAAATACTTCGGTGAAAAGTCACTCTATCGAATCGGCAACATAGAAACAGCAGACAGAATTATTACAAACTCAACACTGGATGACTCTTATAAAGATTACTTATTTGGCCTTAATATTAAGGTATATACATCCGTTGATATATATGAAGAATAAATGATTTGTTTATACCAGGGAGATTGAGTACTTGAATACACCGATGTTAGAATTAAAAAATGTGAATTTGAATATTGATAATTTCTCTTTATCTGATATTAATCTTGATTTATATAAAAAAGAGATACATGTAATAATGGGCGAGAACAGATCGGGGAAAAGCTTGCTGATGCAGGTTGTCAGTGGCGCTATTTCTCCTGATTCAGGTAGTCTTTTAATTAATGGGGAAGAAGTAAAATATAAAACCTATGCATCCAAGGCCGACAAAGATATTATCTATGTGCGACAGGATGCTGATTTGCTGACAAATCTAACAGTGGCCGAAAACCTTTATTTTCACAGGCTGCCATATAAAAACAAACTGTTAAAAATCATTGATCACAATAAATTAAATTTTATATGTCAGAAGCAGATCGATGAACTGAATCTGCCATTATCAATTTACGATAAGGTTTCTTCATTAGGTCTGGCACAGCGACAAATCATTGAATTCTGCAAAGCTTATGTTTCTGATGCAAAAATTGCTATTTTGGACGAACCCTTTGCCGCTTTGACGCAAAGTGAGCGGGAGCTTTTATATGGAGTTGTAAAAAATATAAAAGCAAAGGGAACAGGCATTTTTTACATAACCCATAAGCTGGAGGATGTTTTTCTTATCGGCGACAGAATTACGGTAATCAGAGATGGAAGGGTAGTTGGAACAAGGCTGGTCGCAAATTGCACCAAGGAAGAAATTATAAAGATGCTCAGCGGCCAGTATATTCAGAAAAGATATCCCAAAATTGATAAAAAAGCAGGGAAAAACGTATTATCGGTTAAAAATTTGGGCTTTGAAGACAAGTTGGAGAACATAAACTTCGACTTAGCAAAAGGTGAAATATTAGGGGTAACAGGCTTAGCGGGATCGGGCCGGACCCTTCTGGCCAATTGTTTATTTGGAGCGGTGGAAAACGTAACCGGAAAAGTATTCTTGAACGGTACAGAAGTAAAGATAAAAAGCCCCCATGATGCTATATCAAAAGGCATTGCTCTCATACCCGAAAACAGAATGACTGATTCAATATTCGGCTGCTGGGATGTTAATGATAATGTCTCTGTTTCCGCGCTGAAAAGATTTACCAATGCTTTTACGATAAATATGCCTTTTCTGAGGCAGGCAGTTTTAGACTACACTACAAAGTTAAACATTTCTCAAAAACCGGGGGACAGCATTTTAGATTATTCCGGTGGCAATCAACAAAAAGCCATTTTTGCTAAATGGATAATGAGCCGCGCAAAGATATTTATTTTGGACGAGCCCACCAGAGGCTTGGATATAGCAAGTAAAGTAGATATATATAATTTTATCAATGATTTGGTCAAAAAGGATGTAGGGATTATATTCATCTCATCCGATATTGAAGAAATTTTGGGGCTATGTGACAGAGTTGCAGTTTTGTCCAGTCGTACCCTTGTTTGCAATGCTTCAACAAAGGATATAACGGTAGAACAAATTATTGAAGTTGCAACCAAAGGCGATGAATAGTCTCAATTAATAAATACCTATTTTTCGATTATGAAATTATCATTGAGCAAGGCCCAGTTTTGAGGGAACGGGTAACCCAAAGCCCAATAGCTTAATCCTCGTAAATTATAATTTTTAACAAGATCAAACTTTGCTTGTGCACTTCGGGCATCTTCGAACCATACCTCATGGCCTTGCCCCTGTGCATCGGTGTAGCGATAGAATGGGGACTGAGATACAAAATCATACTGAATTGTCGCTCCATTCTCTACCGCTCTCAATATAGCTTCCTGATTACTGAAGGTTTCTGCTTCCTGTCCCGGAACATGTGGATAGAGCCAATCCCGGGCATATATTTGGAATCCCAGAAAAATCTTTTCTCTTGGAATTACAGTAACAGCGTAATCAAGTACGCGACGCATTTCATTTATTGGTGAAATTGACTGTGGAGGACCTTTACGCCATCCCCATTCATAAGTCATAAGTATTACGAAATCAACGATTCTGCCATGAGCCTCATAATCATGCGCTTCATAAAGGAGGCCGGCCTGCTGTCCGGATATCTTGGGGGCTACCGCAGTAGATACAAAGTAGCCCAAGGGATGCAATCTGTTTACCGCTCTTTGCAGAAAGTTATTATAAGGTACTCTGTCGGCGGGAAGCACATTTTCAAAATCAATGTTTAATCCACGATAACCTTTTTCACGCATAATAGTTACTATGTTTGAAAGAAGCCTTTCCACAAGCTGCGGGCTGTTTAATACAACACTAGCCAAATTTTCGCCTCTGGCTGTGGCAGTAAAATTAGTAATAGCCATCATGGGTATTGCACCGACTGCTAAAGCAGCTTGAATGGCGGCGGTATCATCTATTTTCTGAAGACTTCCGTCTTCTCTTATTAGATAGGCAAAAGGGCTAAGGTATGTTAAATATCTTCCAACATCTCTGACTATCGGGCCTGCTTCTTGGCCTAAAATATAAATATAGCCATTGACCTGTATCACAGGCCTTGATTTCTGTGGGATGGCTAATATGGTCCCCGGATATATAAGATTTGGATTTTGAATTCCATTAATGGATATCAATGATTGAACCGATACACCGTATTGCTGCGCGATAGACCATAGAGATTCGCCCGGCTGAACAGTATGGTACATAGCCTCTTTAGGAATGACTAAAGCTTGGCCGATTACAAGGTTGTCAGGGTTGGGTAGCTCATTTACATTAACTATAGCTTCGACAGGAACATTATATATGCCGGCTATCCGCCACAAAGTCTCATTTGCCTTTACTACATGTATAAACATAGCATAAAACTCCTTTATTATTATCAATATATGCCGGGATAATTAATATGTTAATTTACTTTTTTCCTATCATAATGTATACTAATTTTAGTTAAGAAAGAATTGGAGTTGGAAAGATGTTTGGTTATTCTTGCTGATTAGTTTAAGCATAATATTTGAAATGACAAATGAGTTTTGTTTTTATGCTTTTAAACATGCAAGAGAGTAATCAATTCTTTTCACTCAAAAAATATATACTTCTCCAACTTGGTTGGTTTGGTTTTGTTATATTTTATGAGCTGCGGGATTAACTCTCTTGCGGCTCATGTTTGTTGGAGGAGGATATAAACAATGTCGCTTATTAACATATCAAACTTAACCTTTGCCTATGAGGGCAGCTATGATAATGTCTTTGAAGACGTTTCATTCCAAATTGATACTGATTGGAAGCTTGGTTTTACGGGAAGAAACGGCAGGGGAAAGACAACTTTTCTGAATCTATTACTAGGAATATATGAGTATAGCGGAAGTATTATGGCCAGTGTAAACTTTGAATATTTCCCATATGCGGTCAATAATAAAAATGCTGATACTATTGAGGTTATAAACGAAATATATTCGGATTTTCAGCAATGGGAGCTTCTAAAAGAGCTATTTTTGCTTGATATTGCAGAGGATATTCTTTACCAACCTTTTAATACTTTGAGTAACGGAGAACAAACTAAGGTTCTACTTGCCGTTCTTTTCTTAAAGGAGAACAGTTTCCTTTTAATCGACGAGCCGACAAATCACCTCGATATAAGTGCGAGAGAAATAGTGAGTAATTATTTAAAAGGGAAAAGAGGGTTCATTCTGGTGTCTCATGACAGAGTGTTTTTGGATAACTGTATCGATCATATTCTTTCAATAAACATAACAAATATTGAAATACAGAAAGGTAATTTCTCATCGTGGTGGGCAAATAAACAGTTGCAGGACAATTATGAACTTTCCCAAAATGAAAAGCTGAAAAAAGATATTGACAGGTTAACAAAGGCCTCAAAACGCACCTCACAGTGGTCAAACAAGGTTGAAAAGACAAAACACGGGTCGTTAAATTCCGGTATTAAGCCGGATAAGGGGTATATCGGACATAAAGCAGCTAAAATGATGAAGCGGTCTAAAAGCATTGAAGCAAGGCAGCAAATGGCAGTCGAAGAGAAATCGAAACTTTTGAAAAATATCGAGAGTGAGGAAACCCTCAAGATTTCACAACAGCCATTTCATACAAAGCGTCTGATCACCTTTAATGATGTCTCTATTTATTATGAGAGTAAAACTGCTTGTAGCAATATCAATTTTACTATTGAACAAGGTGATAGAATTTCCTTGCAAGGGAAAAATGGTTCAGGGAAAACTAGTATAATAAAGCTGATTTGTGGTGAAAGCTTGAATTATTCAGGAGATTTTTACAAAGCAAATCAATTACTAATCTCATATGTACCCCAGGACACATCATTTCTAAAAGGAAATCTAGCTGAATATGCCTTGGGAAATGAACTGGATGAAAGCCTTTTTAAGGCAATATTACGAAAGCTTGATTTTTCAAGAATACAGTTTGAAAAGGATATGTCAGAGTTTAGTGAGGGGCAGAAGAAAAAAGTACTTATTGCCAAAAGTCTGTGCCAAAAACCGCACCTACACGTATGGGATGAACCTCTTAATTTTATCGATGTTTTTTCCAGGATGCAAATTGAAGAATTATTGCTGTCATACAAGCCAACTATATTGTTCGTGGAACATGATGGCGCATTTTGTGGTAGTGTGGCCACAAAAAATGTTATTTTAAACCCTTAATGGTTTGTTTTTTAAAACTAAAAAAAGAGGAATTGTGTTTAAAGACAAAATAGAGTACAATTACTATAAAATATGCTTCTATTATGGTTTTTATGAAGCGAGTAAGTATGAATTAGAGGAGGAAATCTAGGAATGAAGAGAGCGATAACAATTGTACTAACCCTTTGTATGGTAATCATGATTCTTTCCGGCTGCGGCGGTGGCACGGCTGGGAATGTAATCAAAATCGGTGTTTACGAGCCTTCTTCCGGTGACAATGGTGCCGGCGGAAAGCAGGAAGTTCTCGGGATAGAATATGCTAATTCTGTTCTGAACTCGGTAGAAATCGGCGGAAAGAAATATGATATAAAGCTTGAAATCGTCGATAACGAGTCTTCCAATGACAAGGGTCCATCGGCGGCCGCAACTTTGGTTAGCGCAAAAAGTTCTATTGTTCTTGGTTCTTATGGCTCCGGCGTTTCAATAGCTGCTAGTGACGTTTTTGGCAATGCCGGGATTCCTGTAATCGGTGTTTCTTGTACAAACCCACAGGTGACAGAAGGAAACACGCACTATTTCCGTATTTGTTATCTTGATCCGTTCCAAGGCACAGTTCTTGCAAATTTTGCCGTGGATGAATTCAAAGCAAAGAAAGCCTACATATTAACAAAACTTGGTGATGACTATTCTGTAGGTCTGGGCAACTACTTTAAATTAGCATTTGAATCTCTTGGCGGCACTGTTGTTGAGGAAACATTCCAAGAAGGTAACAGTGATTTTACAGCATTCCTGACTACTGCAGTTAATGAAAAGGCAGATGTTATATTTGCTCCTACCTCCACAGAGGCTGCTTCTTTGATTATTGGGCAGGCTGTATCCCAGGGCGTTAAGATTCCTCTCCTAGCCGGTGATACATGGGATAGCTCAGTTATTTTGGATGCTGCAAAGGGTTCTGATAGCAGAGTTTTCGTATCAACCTTCTTTGATGAAGGCGATGACTCAGCTGCAGGTTCAAAATTTGTAACTGATTTTAAAAAGTGGCTTAATGATAACCCGGAAAAATTAAAGAATAATGGTGGTAATGACATCGTGGCAGCTGTTTCAGCATTGGGCTATGATGCTTATATGACTGCTGTTAAGGCTATAGAGGCTGCCGGAAGTGCAGATCCCAAGGTAATTAATGAAACTCTATGGCGAGTTAAATATTCCGGAGTTACCGGTGACATTGCTTTTGATGATATAGGCGATGCTATCCGTGATGTAGCTTTTATTAAGAGTGTTAACACTTCTCATGGTTCATGGGACTTTGTAGCAATACAAGGTGTTAAATAGATATTATTCAAGCAAAATAGCGGGGGTTTATGCCCCCGCCATGTTTAACCTTTATCTCTTATCTAAAGACTTTGAGCTGCTACGAAAGGATTTGTTTTTGGTAATCATTTCTTTTCGAAACAGCTACAAAACGGAGGTTCCGCAATGGAATTCTTAAACACCAATCTGCCTTACATATTAGCAGGCATATCGGTCGGGGGGCAGTACGCTTTAATAGCCATAGGTTATACCATGGTATATGGAATACTTAGGCTAATAAACTTTGCTCATGGTGATATTTTTATGGTTGCAGGCTTTGCGATGGTATACCTATCGGCCAGCTTACCCTTGTATATATCTATGCCTTTGACCGTCATAATTACAGTGCTGTTGGGATTTGCGGTAGAGCGCATAGCATACAAGCCTCTTCGCACAGCGCCACGAATGTCAATTATGATTAGTGCTATAGGAGTGTCATACTTACTGCAAAACTGCGCATGGTATATAACAAGCGGTTTGGCAAAGCAATATCCTAAAATACCATGGATTAGTGAATCTATTTCCATAGGTTCCTCGACAACCACTAGAGTTACAGTAATTACCCCTATTCTTACCCTTTTACTGGTGGTAGCTTTGGTTGTATTGATTAAATATACAAAAATCGGTATGGCAATGCGAGCTATGGCAAAGGATTTTGAGACCAGTCAGCTCATGGGCATAAAAATAAATTCGGTAATAAGTTTTACATTTGTTATTGGATCGTTTCTTGCCGCTATTGGTTCTCTTCTCTTCTTTACAAACTATGCTACGGTTACTCCTATCGCCGGTGCGATGCCGGGCTTAAAAGCCTTTGTAGCAGCGGTATTCGGAGGCATCGGAAGTATACCCGGTGCTGTTATCGGAGCATTTATAATAGGGATATGTGAGAATATCATTAAGGGATTCGGATGGACAACCTTTTCGGATGCCTTCACTTTTGCATTGTTGATAATCATTCTTGTCGCAAAGCCAACCGGGCTCTTCGGTGAGAAATCTACAGATAAGGTATAGGTGAGTGATATGAATGAAAAAAATAGAAATATAAATGGAGTAATCACTCCCCCGGGTAAGAAAAATGTATTTTCCAAATCTATTTTAGAGTTTTTAAGAAAAAACAGGATTGGATTCATTCTTTTAGCTATACTCTTTGCAACCATTTTTATTCTGGAGCAATTGATGTCTCCTTCTTCAATGCTTTTCGTGGTTTTAAAAAAGGGAGCTATTTATGCTTTGGTTGCAGTGTCCATGAATCTGTTAAATGGTTTTACCGGCCTATTTTCATTGGGGCAAGCAGGGTTTATGCTTATTGGTGCGTATGCCTATGCGATATTTACCATTCCTGCTGGTGCCAGAGCTGCTGTATATCAGTATTTTGACGGCGGAATTATAAATTTTACAGTTCCGGTTCCTATAGCTCTAATAATAGCCGGCCTTGCTGCGGCATTATTTGCTTACCTTATAGGGCTTCCGGTTCTGCGATTGAAAAGTGACTATCTGGCTATTGCCACGTTAGGCTTTGCGGAAATAATACGAGCTTTCTTCCAGTGGGACAAGTTGGGGCCTGTTACTAACGGCTCAAATCTGCTTAGAAGATTCCCTGTATTTTCTTCTACCTTATATCCTTTTATTGTGTCGGGCATCTGCATCACAATAATAGTTTTACTTATTAACTCTTCATACGGCCGTGCATTTAAGGCAATCCGGGATGATGAGATTGCTGCCGAGGCTATGGGAATAAATCTGGCTAAGCATAAACAACTATCTTTTACAATCAGCTCATTCTTTGCAGGAATAGGAGGAGCTCTCTTGGCCATGTACCAGACAACGGTGCAGGCTGCTGCTTTTAAATCGGCAATGACATATGAGATTCTACTTATCGTCGTTATCGGAGGTATTGGATCAGTTACCGGAAGCTGTTTGTCTTCGTTTTTATTTATTGCTTCCAGTGAGTGGTGGCTGAGATTCTTAGACAATGAAACATATATTGGCAGCTTTAAACTGCCGCTTTTGGCGTCAGGTTTCAGAAAGGTTGTATTCTCTGTAATAATTATGATTGTCGTTCTGTTTTACAGCAAAGGTATTATGGGGTCAAAAGAAATTTCTATTGATGCCTTACTCCGATTCTTTAAGAAGCTGTTTAGAAAAGACGGTAAGGAGGAGGCAGCATAAATGATGGAAAATGTTTTACATACAGAAAAAATAACAATGCAATTTGGCGGTGTAATCGCATTATATAACCTGACAATTGATGTTAACGAGGGCGAAATTGTCGCTTTGATAGGACCTAACGGAGCAGGTAAGACTACAGCTTTTAACTGTATAACAGGGGTGTATGAGCCGACAAACGGAAGCGTCAGTTTCTACGGAAATACAATAGTATCTAATCATCCGCAAGGGAAAATGAAAAAGCTGTATGCCGGAGAAAAAAGTAAGGAGCATTTAAGGAAAATAAGTCCTACTCCTGATAGAATCACAAAGCTTGGTATTGCGCGTACCTTTCAGAATATTAGGTTGTTTAAAAGCTTGACAGTATTTGAAAATGTGCTTATTGCAAAGCATATGAGAGCAAAGCAAAATGTGCTTACGGCTACCTTAAGACTGAATTGGCGTGAAGAAAAACGTGCAATAGAGGAGAGCCTGGCGCTTTTGGAGGAACAAGATTTGCTTCAATACAAGGATGATTTGGCAAGTAGTCTGCCATATGGATTGCAGCGACGTCTTGAAATATCCAGAGCATTGGCAACAGAACCAAAACTTTTGCTTCTGGATGAACCTGCTGCAGGTATGAACCCGCAGGAGACCCAAGAGCTTGCTGAATTTATAGTTAAAATCAAGAATAAGTATGATCTCACAGTTTTTATGATAGAGCATCATATGGATTTGGTAATGAAGATTTCAGATCGGATTTATGTCTTGGACTTTGGAAAGCTTATTGCTCACGGTACGCCGGTTGAAGTGCAAAAGAATCAACGTGTTATCGATGCATATCTGGGGGTGGCCGACGATGCTTAAAATTAGAGATTTAAAAGTAAATTATGGCGGAATTGAAGCAGTTAAGGGCATATCCTTCACAGTTCCCGAAAAGAGTATTGTTACGCTGATAGGTGCAAACGGAGCAGGGAAGAGCACAACACTAAGGACTATTTCAGGCCTTGTTAAACCACAGAGCGGAAATATAGAGTTTTTAGGTGAGGATATAACAGGCAAAGATGTTGCTGATATTGTTTCTCGCAACATTACCATGGTTCCCGAGGGAAGGAAAATTTTCCCTGACTTGACTGTGTTAGAGAACCTCAGAATCGGTGCATATCTACGTAAAGATGATATTGCCGATGACTTGAACTACGTATATGATCTTTTCCCTCGTTTAAAAGAGAGAGCTTGGCAGCTTGGTGGAACGCTTTCTGGGGGAGAGCAACAAATGTTGGCGGTGGGAAGAGGGCTAATGAGCCGTCCTAAGCTAATGATGATGGATGAACCGTCTTTGGGGTTGGCGCCTCTTATAGTCCGAAATATTTTTGAGATAATTCAGGAAATAAATAAGCAAGGTGTTACAATTCTGCTCATTGAGCAAAATGCAAATATGGCCTTAAAAGTAGCCGACATGGGCTATGTCCTTGAAACCGGACGCATTACCCTATCCGGAACCGGTCCTGAACTACTGGCAAATGAAGGAGTAAAGGCGGCATACTTAGGGACATAGACACAATCTCCCTTCCGGTTACCTAATACATGCTATAATGTAACTGGAAGGGGGATGAAATAATTGGATGTCAATGATTTTAAGGGACTTCTCGACAATTCTGATAATATCGTATTTTTCGGCGGCGCGGGGGTGTCAACCGAGAGTAATATACCTGATTTTAGGAGCGCAAGCGGCCTATACAATGAAAGGCAAAAGAGCACCTATACTCCCGAAGAAATCCTATCTCATGACTTTTTCATTGAGCATACCGAAGAATTCTATATGTTTTACAATAGTAAGATGATTTATAAACATGCTAAGCCTAATAGTGCACATATCGCACTAGCCAAGCTTGAAAAGGCCGGTAAGCTTAAAGCAGTTATAACTCAGAACATTGATGGCCTACACCAAATGGCGGGAAGTAAAAATGTTATTGAGCTTCACGGTTCGGTTCACAGAAATTATTGCATGGAATGCGGTAATTTTTATGATTTAGATTATATCATAGGATCGGAAAATATTCCTTTATGCAATAAGTGTAATGGCGTAGTAAAGCCCGATGTGGTCTTGTATCAGGAAACTTTGAACAATCAAGTTCTTGAAGATGCCGTAAACTATATAATAAATTCAGACGTATTTATTATAGGCGGCACTTCATTATCGGTCTATCCGTCTGCCGGTCTTGTAAATTACTATAGAGGTAATAAGCTGATTCTGATAAACAAGACCAAAACACCCTTTGATAATAAAGCAAATTATGTTTACTACGGCAATATCGGCGAGTTGTTCAGCAAATTATTGGTCTAAATCACTCGGCTCAAGGGACATTACCGAGCCTAGATTATAGGTGTTCTTTTCAAGGCTGAGAATAATATTATTAATCTCGGTTATTTGTTCCGGTGTAATATCTGACCCCACTGCCAAATGAGTATTATACAATATAGATTCCAAGGCGTTATGCACTGATGAAATATTCTTTTTGATTCTAAATAATGATTCAGAAGAAATAAGTTCTTTTTTCATCTCATCAACACTTACAACATCCTGTTTGGTCAGGGTGAATTCTGTATCTCCATCCACAACAGTACAGTCATATCCTAACATCGATTTAACCTCTTTAGCAAATTCTGTTTTTGAGTCTTCTTCACCGTGCACAAGGAAAATTTGCTTAGGCTGTTGTTTGAATCCCGCTAACCATTCCAATAAACCGTTTTTATCGGCATGGCCCGAAAAACCTTCCAAATTGTGAATCTCGGCTTTTACATGGATCTTTTCACCAAAGATAGAGACTCTTTTATCCCCATTTAATATTGAGTATCCCAAGGTTCCTCTTGCCTGGTAGCCTACAAATACAATACTGGATTTTGGATTCCATAGGTTATGTTTTAAATGATGCTTAATCCTACCGGCCTCACACATACCGCTGGAAGAAATAATAACCTTAGGATTGGGGTTTGTATTAAGTGCAACTGACTCGACGGCAGTTCTGGTAAATATTAAATTAGGAAAATCCAAGGGGTGATCACCACGCAGAATATAATCACGGGTTTCGTCATCAAAAACCTGAGCATTTCGTCTGAATACTTCTGTTGCAGAAATGGCCATAGGACTGTCTATATAGACCATTATATTTTTAAGCTCATTCTTATATTCGGAGTGCTCCTCGTAAAAACGGTTAAACTCGTAGATCAATTCTTGTGTCCTGCCCACAGCGAAAGAAGGAATTATAACATTCCCGCCTCTTCGGGTGGTCTTTAGGACTATATCAATGAGTCTTTCTATACTATCGGAGTTTTTCTCATGGATACGGTTCCCATAGGTGGTCTCCATAATAACATAATCTGCTTTTTTGATTATTGTGGGATCACGTAAAATGGGACGATTTTTCATGCCTATGTCACCGGAATATACAATTTTTGAAACCTCGTCATTTTCTGTTATGAATAGCTCAACAATCGATGAACCAAGGATGTGCCCGGCATCGTTAAAGACAACCTTAACCGCTTCGTTCAATTCAATAAGCTGATTATAAAGAATCGGTACTACATTATCAAGCGCAGCTTCGGCATCCTTCATGGTATAAAGAGGCTCAACAAGTGGTTTACCCGCCCGCTGATTCTTCCGGTTTTTCCATTCGGTTTCTCTTTCATGTATTGAAGCACTGTCCTTGAGCATAACAACCAGTAAATCAGCAGTGGCATCGGTGCAATAAATCTTGCCTTTAAAGCCCCTCTTTACAAGTAGCGGAATTCTTCCGCTATGGTCTATATGAGCATGACTTAATACTAAAAATTCAATTTCGGTCGGATCAAAATCAAATACTTCGGCATTTAATTGGTCCATTTCATCACTGCCTTGAAATTGCCCGCAATCCAACAAAAACTTATGATTGCTTGTTGTAATTAAGTGACATGATCCTGTAACTGATGTACTTGCTCCTAAAAAACGTACTTTCATATAATTGCACCTTCTCAAAACGCGTATTTATTAATATCTTAACATATTATTATAATAGATTCCTTATTTTATCTATACTGAAACATAAAGCGTTCCATATAATAAAGAAATACTTGGTTGTAATAACCTGAGAAATAGATATCACTAGAATGCCCACCATAGAGCATATAAATTATGGCGCATTCCTTGTTATCATTGTTTAGGTATTCTGCAAGTAGTTGTTCGGTAACTATAGGATTGACCAATCCGTCATGGGTGCCTTGAAATATAAGGCAGGGTGGCGATAGTTCATCAATATTTAGTCCCGGGTCTGAAAAAGCTTCAGATGCTGCAACACCCATACTTTGTGCAAGTGCGTTGGCAGGATAAAACGGTATAAGTCCGTTAATGCTTATTCGGCTGTTTGTATTAGTCAATCCTGAAGCCAGAGCCAGATTTCCTCCTGCCGACCCCCCCGATACAAATACTGAATCGATATTGGCATTAAATTCTTCATGGTTATCTGCAAGGTATTTCATAAATATGCCTATATGCCTTACCATATCATCCACAGTAAAGTCTCCGTAACGTTGCTCAGCAATGATATCGGGAGATATAATGTCATTGTTGTTTAACCCGTATTGGATATCAAAAACCACATAGCCTTGGCTTGCAAAATACTTATTCATCTGAGTATTATTAATAGGACCTTTGTCACCACTTTTCCATCCGCCGCCGTGAATCCTTATTAAGACTGAGTTACCACCCGGAAGCATGTCTCCGTCCTTGCTAGACGAGTATACATCAAAATAGAGTCTTAAATCCTTATCGACACCCTCATTTCCGGAATAAAAGGGGATGTCTCTCCTAGCTGTGTAGTCCTTGGAAACTGTACCGAAAAAGTATTCGGGGATTGAAAAACCAATCTTTCTGAAATATGGGTTTTCATAGTCCGGAAGAGTTTTGTATTCCTCGCTAAAAGCATCCTGATAACTTATATCGGCCTCTTTGATGAGAGTAGGAACTGAAATTATGGGAATAAGGCATACTACAAAAATAAAGAGAGTTAATAATAGATAGATTATCTTAACATATATCTTTTTATTTCTATTAAGCAGCTTAATTATTAATGCTCCCGCACTTAGAAACAAAAATGCATGAAACAGTGCAAAGGCAGAAATAAATACTTCTGTTTTCCACAACATATTAGAAAACAATATACTATGTGAAAAGAAAAGGCCTGTAAGCAGGAGAAATGTAAGAATTACTATTAATGAAATCCGTATTCTTTTTCGGGTTCTTGTCTCAGGTTCATATTTATCCGCTATTTGAAAAAGTAACAACTCGACATCGGTCTTTTCCCGGAATATGTTATGAGCAGCCATAAAGCCACCAAACACAAATAATAATAAAATGGATGTACAGGAAATTATACTTCGGGAACTTTGATGAGTAGGCGAAAAGGAGACCAGTATATTAATAATCGGAACAAGCAGCATAGAAAGTATAGACATGCCTAGATATAAATAGCCTTTTAAATCATGCTTGTAATCAAAGAAAGCATACACTATGTTGTATGCCAGCACTATCATCATATAAATACCATATATATTCCAATAGATACTGTCCGAGCTGAATATAAGATAAATAAATCCGAGAATAAAAGCTAGAGCATTTATGAAAAGAACAATAATATCTATTGGCTTATTTTTGCTTCTATTGAATTCTCCATACCCCATTTTTATTTGCCCCCGATTTAATAAATATCACTCGATTAAAGTATATTAAAATATTATACCATTATTGTTGTGGCAGTAACAAATGTAGTAAGAGTATTTTAATGTTATAAATAGTCATATTTAGGGTATCTTAAAGGAAAAGACTTGTGACTTTTTTACAAAGTAAATGTTAGAAACAAGGGTTGATTTAAAAAAGATATAATCTTATAATAAAGATTAAGATTTTATTGTTTTGTAGTACGGTTTTATTTATTATATATATTTGTATTTGTAGAATGGGAGGATACGAAAATGCCAATTACCGAATTACTGTCCCGCAATTCTGAATTATACGGACAGGAAACATGTCTTACTGAGATCAATTTGGATCTGCAAAACAGTCACAAAGTCATCTGGCGCGAATATGAGTTAATCGAAAACAATCCGGCGGGCGAATACCGCAGGGAAATGACATGGCATGTTTTTGATGAAAAAGCTAATAGGTTTGCCAATTTTCTTATTAAAAGAGGAATAAAAAAAGGTGATAAGGTTGCGATTCTTTTAATGAACTGTCTTGAATGGCTTCCTATTTATTTTGGAATTTTAAAATCCGGAGCTATAGCGGTTCCTTTGAACTTTCGTTATACTGCCGAAGAAATTAAATATTGCTTAAACTTATCAGATTCGATAGCCCTAATATTTGGTCCTGAATTTATTGGGCGCTTAGAAACTATATATGACCAAATACCGCAGATAAAAACCTTGTTATTTGCAGGAGAAGGCCGCCCTTCATTTGCTGAGAGCTATGATCGACTTACATCCAACTTTTCGTCAGATGACCCTAAGGTTCAATTAACTGATGAAGATGATGCGGCTATTTATTTTTCATCGGGCACAACAGGATTTCCAAAGGCAATTTTACATAATCACAAGAGCCTGATGTCAGCCTGCTATACAGAGGCTAATCATCACGGGCAAACAAGGGAGGATAATTTCCTTTGCATACCTCCCCTTTACCATACAGGCGCAAAAATGCACTGGTTCGGAAGCCTTATATCAGGCAGCAAGGCTGTTATTTTAAGAGGTATAAAGCCCGATTGGATTTTAAGAACAGTGTCCGAAGAGAAAATAACTATTGTATGGCTTTTAGTACCGTGGGCACAGGACATATTGGATGCCATTGAAAGTGGAGAGGTTAAATTAGAAGACTATGAGCTCTCCCAATGGAGGCTTATGCATATTGGAGCACAGCCGGTTCCTCCAAGCCTTATTCAACGCTGGAAGAAATATTTTCCTCATCATCTATATGATACTAATTACGGGCTCAGTGAATCAATAGGCCCGGGTTGTGTTCATTTAGGGGTGGAGAATATCCATAAGGTAGGTGCAATAGGTGTCCCGGGATATGAATGGGAAACAAAAATTGTTGATGACAAGGCCAATATTGTTTCTCAAGGGCAGGTAGGGGAGCTTTGCGTAAAAGGCCCCGGATTGATGAAGTGTTATTACAACGATCCTCCTGCCACGGCAGCCGTGTTGAAGGACGGATGGCTATTTACGGGGGATATGGCCAAAATGGATGAGGATGGCTTCATATTTTTGGTTGATCGGAAGAAAGATGTTATTATAAGCGGCGGAGAAAATTTATATCCTGTACAGATTGAAGACTTCCTTCGTTCGCATAAGGATATTAAGGATGTTGCAGTTATAGGATTACCTGATGCCAGACTTGGTGAAATTGCTGCAGCTATAATCGAATTGAAGTCCGGTTCTGTTTGTAGTAAAAAGGATATTGATGAATTCTGTATTACACTGCCTCGATATAAACGCCCGAGGGAAATTATATTTGATAATGTACCGCGTAACCCTACAGGAAAGATTGAAAAGCCCAAGCTAAGAGAAAAGTATGGGGCAAGCGGTCTTGTAGCAAAGCAGACAACAAGATAATAAAATAAGATGACTATAAGCTCAATCTCTGGGTTGATGTAGACACAGACAGTGCCATAGTGTCATAGCTTTGTTTTACCTTTTTTTACAATTGACTATGTATAATGATTGTTGTAGAATATCTTGATACAGATAAAATGAGTAGGCCGGATGGTCGCGGACGAAGCGCTGAAAAGCCTCGTACGAGGAAAGTCCGGGCTCCACAGGGCAAAGGTGCCGGATAACACCCGGTGAAGGTGACTTTAAGGAAAGTGCAACAGAAATAAACCGCCATACTAGAGGTTAGATGTTGGAAGCAACATTTTACACATCTTACTTCTTACATCTAACCTCTAGTATGGTAAGGATGGAAAGGTGAGGTAAGAGCTCACCGGCCCCACGGCAACGGAGGGCGCTATGTAAACCCCACCTGGAGCAACACCGTGACAAGAAACGTTAAGGCTGCCCGCCTGTTTCTTAGAGGTGGCTAAAGCCTTGTAGTAATACCAGGCGTAGATAGATGATCATTCAAGACAGAACCCGGCTTACAGGTCTGCTCGTTTTATATCTGCTATAATTTTAATAATTTTATTACCTTAAGCAATATATTATAGAGAACAGAATACAGTATAAAATGTACAAAATATGGAGCAAAAAAATGCCGATTAATATACCTAATAATCTGCCTGCATTTGAAACACTTAAAAACGAAAACATTTTTGTTTTCAATGAAGAAAGAGCAAAAACGCAGGATATCAGACCTTTAAAAATTGCTATTATGAATCTTATGCCTACTAAGATAGTAACCGAAACACAAATCTTAAGGCTTATAGGTAATTCCCCCTTACAGGTGGATGTTGAACTTTTGCACCCAAAAACCTATTTATCAAAGAACACTCCTGTAGAGCATTTAAGACTTTTTTATAAAACCTTTGATGATGTAAAGGATCAAAAGTTTGACGGACTCATTATTACAGGAGCTCCGGTAGAAAAAATGGAGTTCGAAGATGTGGATTACTGGGATGAACTTAAAGCACTTATGGATTGGAGTGTCACCAACGTATTCTCGACTTTTCATATCTGCTGGGGAGCTCAGGCCGGACTATACCATCATTACGGAATAAAAAAGTATCCTTTGGAGAAGAAGATGTTCGGTGTCTTCCCGCATACAGCAAATGAACAATACGTAAAGTTATTTAGAGGCTTTGATGATGTTTTTTATGTGCCTCAATCCCGTCATACAGAGGTTAGAAAAGAGGATATCGAAAAAATAGAAGACCTTAAAATATTGTCCGAGTCTCCTGAATCCGGAGTATATGTCGTGATATCTAATGACGGAAAGCAAATATTTGTTACGGGGCATTCAGAATATGATGTATGTACTTTAAAGGATGAATACTTCAGAGACATTGATAAAGGCCTGGAAATTGAAATGCCGAAAAACTATTTTTCTGAGGATAATCCTAATAAACCTCCCATTGTTAAATGGAGAAGCCATGCCAATCTGCTATACGTAAACTGGCTTAATTACTATGTCTACCAAGAAACACCCTATGATTTGGATTCAATGAATAAGTAGAAATAGAATATTTATGATATTTCCGCCTCGAAATAAGGTATTATATAATTGGAGGTGGTCCCATGACCTTTTTACAATGCAGTTTTAAATCGGAAGTGCTTCAAATGGAACAACCCCTGAATATTTTACTTCCTCAAATAAGCATGCAGGACATTGAGAAAAAAAGGGAAATAAAGAGAGAAGGATTTCCGGTATTATACCTTCTTCATGGACTATCCGGTAATCATACCGATTGGATAAGGAAGTCAAACATTCAGCGCTATGCCGAAGAGTATGGTCTTGCGGTCGTAATGCCCAATGTAAACAGAAGCTTTTATGTTGATATGAAGCATGGAGCTGACTATTATACATATAT